>CAZPHJ010000013.1:8515-12091 GCA_964586755.1 uncultured Candidatus Saccharibacteria bacterium
ATTTGCTCAAGTGATTTTTGATTTTTTTGCGGATCGTTAGAGAGCAGTTGCTCAAGGCCGTCGAGGAACGAGACGGCCTTCTCTCGCACCAACGCTGAGGCATCATCGTCTTCAGATTTTTCGGCAAGCTTCGCGATGAACTGCATTCTCTCAGAGGTTTTCATATTGAGAAATTCAGAGGCATCAATACTTGTTTCGTTTTGTGATATTGGCGTGAGCACTCGCACTCGAGAAAGCAGCGTCGGCAAAAGCAGTTCTGGTTTTGGTACTGCAAGGAATATATGCGTGTTGGCGATTGGCTCTTCAAAAGTCTTGAGTAATGCATTCTGCGCCTCGCTATTTATAAAATCAGTATAAATAACAGAGATTTTGCGTTCGCCGAGAGGCTTGAGTTCCTGCCATCCGCGAATCGCTCGCGCATCATCCACAGCAAATGCCGTGAATTCCTGTACAAAGAAATCCGGATTACCCTGGGTATCGATTGATTGGTCCTTCAGGAGTGCTTCAATATGAGCGCGCGCCTCTGCGCGCGCTCCGCCAACAACATAACTATGAAAAAGTTTTTCTATTTGCATTTTTTGTATAACTTTACAAACGTTATGAACTTTACAACTTTCAACTCTTTTAGCGTTTGCTCATGATTGATCTCTTGTATGTTCCCAAATGTTCAAGGGCGATACCAGTACCGTTTACCACACAATACAGTGCTTCATTTGCAAGAACAGCCTTAACTCCTGTCTTTCGATAGATAAGCTCAGGAAATCCACGGAGCTGTGAAGTGCCTCCTGTCATAATAATCCCCTGATCAATTATATCGGCAGCAAGTTCTGGTGGAGTTTCTTGAAGCACTTCCTTAATTGCCTTTACGATTTGGCGAAGCTCAGGATCGATTGCACGCACTATTTCATTGGTCGAAATCTGCGCAGTGCGAGGCAAACCCTGTACGAAGTCGCGCCCTTTGATCATGACAGTCAATTCCTCTTCCATTGGCACAGCAGCACCTACATGGATTTTGATATTTTCAGCAGTTTTGTCGCCAATCGCAAGATTGAAAGTCTTACGCACATAATCCGAGATTGCATGATCAATCTTATTGCCGGCACACTTCACAGAAGTTGATGCCACGATTCCGCCGAGCGAAATCACTGCCACGTCTGTCGTGCCTCCGCCAATGTCTACAATCATATGTCCCATTGATTCATGAATAGGAATTCCCGCACCGATTGCGGCGAGAATTGGTTCTTTGACTACATAGGCATTCTTTGCGCCAGCACGAAGCGCAGCTTCTACTACAGCACGTCGTTCTGTCGAAGTGATTCCGGCCGGCACGGAAATCATTGCCTCAGGTTTAAAAATATTCCACTTACCGAGCGCCTTTTGCATAAAATAGCGGAGCATCGCCTCAGTCACTCGATAATCAGCAATAACTCCATCTTTCATTGGACGATACGCAATAATTGATTCTGGGGTTTTTCCAAGCATATCCTTGGCTTCAGATCCAATCGCCAAAATAGTATTGTCTTGCAACGACACAGCAACAACCGAAGGTTCGTTGAGAACGATACCTTTTCCAGGAATATAGACGAGTGTATTGGCCGTGCCGAGGTCGATTCCGATTTTCTTTCCAAACATACGCGGATTATACTCGTACGTACATTTTTAAGCAAAGACGGTTGAGTCAATTGGGAAACTTTGAGCTTTTTGCTTTTGGCTTTAAGCTGTAGTTATGTGGATCATTGAAGTGGTACCAATCAAGCGTGGCCTTCCAAAAGAGACTCTCACCTATTTCTCAGCCCTGCCAATCCCCGACGGCACGGTAGTTTCTGTACCGATTCGCTCAAAAGCAGTCGATGCGATTTCCGTCTCATGCAAAGACGTGCGTGAAGAAAAGTCCTCAATCAAATCGAGTGACTTTTCTCTCAAAAAGATTCTCAGGGTCAAACCTGGCTCGCTCGTCCCTTCATACATTTTTGAAACAGCTCGACTAGCTGCGCAATACTATCGCGCACCGCGAGGTACTATATTAAATCTCATCATTCCTGATTATTCCTACTACGGTATATTTTCTCATGAAGAAAATATCGTCGATGCAAATACTCCCGAAGTTCAACCGGAGCGATTGCTTTTTCAGTCACCGTTCGAAGACCGCCAAGCGTATTACCGCACATACATTCGCGAATCATTTTCAAAAAAAGAATCCGTGACTTTTGTTTGTCCGACGATTTCCGACTGCGAACTCTTCAACGAAATACTTTCAAAGGGCGTATCTGATTTTGTCATCACCATCCACGGCGAAATAACCGCCAAAAAACTCGCTGCGAATCTCAAACGCGTAGCATCCGAAAATCATCCATTTGTCATCATTACCACGCCATCATTCGCTTCAATCATGCGCACCGACACTGGTACGATTATTCTCGAACACGAAAGTTCCAATGCATACGTCACACCATCCAATCCGTCATACGATTTTCGCACTCTCATCGAAATCCTAGCTCGATCCGCACACAAAAAACTTATTTTAGGTGACAGTTTACTCCGCGTGGAGACCTTGGGTCGCCAAGAAAACAAAGAATTTGGAATGGTCGCTCCGATTACTTTCCGCGCACTTTCCCCTATCGAAGTCACAGTTATTCCTCATGGCGTACCGGAGCAGATTGCACCACGTGCACGAAGCGATCAGTTTCCCGCACTTTCTGAACCGATGCGAGCACTTCTCTCCCGTATAGAACAAGACAAATCGCATGTTTTTGCATTTACACTTCGCACTGGCCTTGCTACCATCACGCGTTGCCGAGACTGTGGAACGGTATTCCTTTGTGAACATTGCGAGGCGCCTCTGGTGCTCTATTCCGGAGCCGGCAATGTTCGAGTATTCATCTGCAACAAATGCAAACGCCACAAACCTTCGGAACAAAAATGCACCAGGTGCAATAGTTGGAACCTGGGTGCCATAGGCACCGGCACTGCATTTGTAGAAGAAGAAATTCGCAAACTCTTTCCAGGACTGCCAGTCTTTCGCATTGATCGCGAATCGACACCAACACGCACGGAAGCACGAAAGGTTGCGACGGCATTCGCCACAGCAACATCGGGCGTACTTATCGGCACCGAAATGGCTCTCTTTTATCTCACCGATACAGTAAATGACTCAATCATCGTGTCCTTCGATACACTTTTCAATATTCCGAGTTACAGAACGAACGAACGAATCATTGAATTGTTTCTCGCCATCGCCGAACGGACTAAAAATAAATTATATGTGCAAACAAAAAATCCGCATGAGCCAATAATTGAACTCATCCAGTCCAACAACTATTCCACTTGGTACCGCCAAGAACTTGCCGAACGTATCGAATACAATTACCCTCCATCTTCAACAATTTTGAAAATCACGTGGCGAGGTAAGGCTTCAGAAAAAGAAGCGGTCAAGGATTATCTCCAAGAAATTCTTGCATCATTCTCGATTGATATTTTTGAAAGTTCTATTGTCATCAAAGGCAAAAGAGAGATCGTAGTCAACGCACTCATTCGTCCGCGTCGTGATGAGTGGTCTCTTCATGCACTCCTTGAAGG
>CAZPHJ010000014.1:0-11605 GCA_964586755.1 uncultured Candidatus Saccharibacteria bacterium
CTATTCTGATATACATTCTAAATATGGACAATATATATTTTTTATGTTATTATCAAAAAAATATTGTTCATATAAAAACATTTTACTATGACTAGATTAAAAAAAGGAGATAAAATTCAATTAATTTCTCCTTCAAACTCAGGGTTGTGTGTGCCAAAGCTAATTTTAAAGAATGCGACTGCTCAAATTAAAAAAAGACTTGGTCTCCAAACAGCACTGTCACAGCATTTTTTTGAAAAGGATATATTACAGTCTTCATCAATTGCATCTCGGGTGGAAGATTTGCATGAAGCCTTTGCTAGTAAACATATTGCTGGTATCGCATGTTCACGAGGTGGTTATAATGTGAACACATTGCTTGATTATATTGATTGGGATTTGATAAAAAATAATCCCAAGCCAATCTGGGGAAACTCTGACATCACTGTACTGGTAAATGCTATATTTGCAAAGACTAAAAATATTGCATATATTGGGCCTAACCTTGCAGGCTTTAATTCCGGGAATGAAAATAATTATGTATATGAATATTTTCAAAAGTGTGTTATGGGTGATGAAGAGTTTGAAATTATTCCGAGCATTAGTTTCGGTGAATCAAAAAGCTCTTTTGCAAAGAATCATGGACCGATCGTATTACATAATGGAGTAGCTGAGGGTGTTGTAGTGGGAGGTCACTTATCTTCTCTTAATTTATTGCAAGGTACCGAATATATGCCACCTCTGAAAAATACGATACTTTTTATTGAGACAGATGATTTTGGTGGAAAGGACTCAGTGTTTGAGTTTGAGCGCGATTTGCAGTCACTATTACATTTTGCACGACCAGGCAATATTACTGGGATTATTGTAGGAAGGTTTCAAAAAGCAAGTTGCATGAGCCTTTCTAAATTACGATCAATTTTTTTATCAAAAAGAGAACTCGTGGGTATTCCTATTGTTGCTAATGTTAATTTTGGACATACAACTCCAATAGTAACACTACCAGTAGGTGGTATCGCAAAAGTTGTGGCAGATGGTACAAAATCAAATATCAAAATTTTAAAACATTAACGACAAGTCTCTGAATTTCAGAGGCTTTTTATTATAGACAAACTATAAAAATCGTGATACTGTGAGATTAAAATAAGTATAAATTAAAAATTTAAAACAAATATATGAACAGAAAATCAATGGGAACCCCGAGTGGATTTCGAGATCTACTACCAAAAGATGTACAGCTCAAGCGCTGGCTTGTGGGAATAATCGAAGATGTGTATAAAAAATATGGTTTTTTGCCTATTGAAACACCCATCGTAGAGTTCCATGAGACACTCGCTGGTGATGTCACAGATTTCAACCTCTATAAAATTGTTCCATCAAAGGAAAGACAAAAAGGTGTAGCAAAAGAAATGGCATTGCGATTTGATCAAACCGTCCCACTCGCTCGTTTTGTTGTTGATAATATGAACAATATTACTCTGCCATTTAAACGATATGTATATGGACCAGTGTTTCGCGGTGAGACACCGCAAGCTGGTCGGTATCGTCAATTTGATCAGTTTGATATGGATATTGTGGGCTCCTCAAACATAGCCTCAGATATTGAAATTATTCTCTGTATGTGTGACGTAATGCGCGCGGTAGTTGGGAATCAAAAATTTGTTATAAAGACAAATACTCGAAAACTGCTCAATTGTTTACCCAAGCTTTTTGATTTTCCAGAGGAAAAACTTCGTTCTGTGTTGATAGAGTTGGACAAGAGAGATAAGATCCCGACTGAAACATTGAGGGAATCACTAGTTTTAATTGGATTGACTGAATCAAATGCGACCAGGATGATTGATTTTGGTTCTGTTGTCGGTTCCCCAAATGATGTATTGAGTCAAATTAAGGTTATTTGTGGTCATTTGCCGGAAGCGGAAGAGGCTATCAATGATCTTGAAGCTGTAGCATTAGCACTGAAGGAATGTTCTGCTGTTGAAGTTCAATTTGATATGGCTGTCATTCGCGGATTGGCGTATTACACTGCTATGGTTTTTGAGACAAGTCTTGTCGATGCGCCACAGTTTGGATCGGTATATTCCGGTGGTCGTTATGATGGTTTGGTTGAGTCCTTTGGAGTGCAACCATTGCCGGCCGTCGGTGCAAGCGTTGGTGTTGACCGACTCATCGCAGCGTTACAATCATTAAACATTGTTGTGCCAGACCAAGAAAAAAAGGTAATCGTTCTTGTTCAGGATGTATCCTGCGTTGCATATGCATTTAAAATTGGTAGTACCATTCGTTCGCTTGGAATGATCTGTGAAGTGTATACAGGTAGTAAGAAAAAATTGGCTGATCAGTTTAAGTATACGGATAAATTAGGATATTCGTATTCTGTGGTGGTTGGTCTTACCGAGATGCAAGACAATGTAGTAAATATCAAAAATCAAAAAACAAAAGAGCAGTCAACTATATTGATATCATCACTGCGAAGTAGTCATTTTGGAAAATAATAAAAGTGTAAAAACCCCCGTAAAATACGGGGGTTTTTCTTATGGTACATATTCAGCAAGCAAAAATCCTTCTTCATTAGCATCTTTTCCATTTTGAGCAAAAAGAATGACACAATCCCTATCAGCAAATATCTGTTGATCACCGTCTGTTCCGATAAGTGTGTCTTTTGATAATTCTTCAAAGTCAGCAAATTGTTTTGCTAGTGTAAAGCCAGGATTTTGAGTGATGTAGATGGTATATACAGTAATCTTTCGTTGGTTTTTCTGTTCAACAAGGACTTTTGTAATGTGGCCTTGTGTGGCAAGAAACGCCATAATTGATTCCTTGGCAATTTGTGCACCGTTTGGGTCGAGATATGTTCCGCACTCTACGCAAATACCGATTTTCCCGATTTTATTCATATAATAATCGGTTCCACCAGGTTCAATTAAATCAAATCCTGAGACTAGGATGTCAATTGGTTGATATTTGGTGATTGCATGCGCGTTTGGTTCACAAATAATAAACTTTTGACTCAGAGGTACAAGGCTCGAATGAATATCGAGCAACGCGTCACACTGGTTCAAAATTACTTTAAGTTCCTCAGCTCGTCCGTATTCATAGGATGCTTTTTGCAGGGCAGTAAGATCTGGTTTGAATGATCTATTCAAATCAAAATCAGTTTTTCGTACGTTTAGTTCGATTGCTTTTGGGTTGGCATACACAAAATGAACCTCCCCAGATTCGATTTGTAAATTGGGAAGAATACTTTCAAACGCCTGCATCCCACAGACTTCATTCCCGTGCACTCCGCAAAAAATCGCACTTGTTTTTCCGGGATTTTTTCCCTTGACCGTAATTACCTCGTTGTTTCTCATTTTTAATGATTTTTCCGAATTTTCGCATTTTGTAGAAATTTGTCAAACGTATAATTTGGTGAGTAGATTTGAATATGATAATCTTGAAGAATGAATATTGGTCAAGAAAAGCTAAAAGTTGCAACATATTTTGATTTGGATAAAATTCCATTTGTTGAAAATGGAGAGGAAATTATTGACATAACCCAAGCATTGCCTGATTGTATTTGTAAATATGAGAAATTCGACATGATACCCTATATGGGCGAGAATTTATGGGCAAGGAAAACAATCGCCGATAAATTGAAAAAAGTTAGTGAATCATTACAGAGTAAATTTCCCGGATTTCAGCTTAAGATTGTATATGGATATAGACACCCAAAAATTCAAGAAGAATATTTTTTAAAGCAAAAGGAGTTATTAAGGAAAATATACATATCTGCTAGTGAAAAGGAATTGGATGAGTTAACTCATTCTTTTGTTGCTGTTCCATCTATCGCTGGACATTCAACTGGGGGAGCTATAGACCTCACAATTACAACTCCAAATGGAGATCTTGATATGGGTACAAAAATTGCAGATTTCTCTAATCCACTCTTAATAAAGACATTTTCTAATCAAGCTACTGATCTCCAGTTGAGTAACAGAAAACTATTACACGACCTGATGGTCGAGCAAAACTTCGCACCCTTCTATGGTGAATGGTGGCATTTTTCATTTGGCGACAAAGAATGGGCGTGGTTTTACGACCAACCCAATGCAATATTTGATCAAATTGAATTAAGAAAAAACGCTTCTGTTTAATTGCTTAAACAGAAGCGTTTATTATTTAACCTCTCCGTATAGATAAATACGTTGCGAACTTGCTGAAGCAACTTCGTCAGGATTCTCAGATACATTCTGGATAACCCCAGTAAGCTCTTTCGCTCCGACCGTATTTATATATATGTTTTTTGAGTTTGAATTTTCTGCTGCAGTACGCATCACATAAAAAACAAATCCGTTTTTACTTGCCCATTGGATACGTTTTTTTACCAGTTCGCTTCCAACATGCAGATCGGACTTTCTGAAAAGAGTATCAACCGCAAGTTCGGACATATACAGGGTTCTCTCAAGTTGGAAAGGAAGAGCATGTTGTTTAGACAAAAAATTGTAAACTTTGTCGTCAAGATTTACTGGTAAACCTGCACCGAGTCCGACAACCTTGTCTCTCGATATTGCAAGAATCAGACAACCAGATTGAATATGCTTATTCCAAACAAACTCTTCCACCCATGAGTCCTCGTACGTTTCAAAATAAGGTGCTCCACCGAAGGCGTCCTTGTAAAGGTCGATAAAACCCTTTTTGTGTGGGGAATCAATCTCTTTGATTACTACATAATTAACACTTTCGTCCTCCTCGTATGTAATAGTCATCTTGCTTTCAAGTATAACCTTATCAGCAAGTACTGTAGCCTTGATTGATTCGCCAGAAGGTTGAATTATCTCCGTCATTCCGGTGGTCGATGAAACAGCGATTGTGCCTGACCCACAAGACGTCTCGTAGAAAAAAGTGTCGATGCTTTTTACCCAAACAACTGGGTGCATGATTACACTCTCACCGTTTCTTGTAATCCAAATTACGCCAACAGCATCTTTTTCCGTAAGTTTCAGTTCTTGCATGATGTTAGAATGGATGCTTTTGTATGCTTCTTCATTTACAGGGAATACTTGTTCGATCACTACATGCACAATTCCACCAAGATCAACAACCGTAGCTGGTCCATACTGCGTAGAAACTGGATTCTTAATAGTGGGCAATCCAGGGAATTCACAAATAGTGTCAAAAGTTTTTTCGTCAATACGTCGAACCTTTGATACTACCGTGTTTTTAAAACCTGACATGGTAAATGCATCCTCATCTTTGCCTCCGAGTAAATATATTACAACTGCAGCAGATCTCGCTGCGTTACCACAAAATTCTCCGCCGCTCATCTCAAAATGAGATAGGGAGTCATTTTTCCTGATCAAAAAACCGGCTTGTTCAATACCAAATTTCTCGGTCTCAGCCATAAGTTGCTTACCATACTTTTCATAGTCAGTTCTGATAAGTTTGTTATTGATTACTCTGATAGCGGTTGGGTTACCTCCAGCGGCTTTAATTACGTACGTTTTCATATATTTTTAGTTTTTTAATGACTTGATTGCCTATTATACTACGCCGGAGACGGCATTTGTCAAGAATACAAAAGGTATTGATTTGTTCACTAAACAGTTGTAGAGTATTGATATGAAAAAAATTATTCTCACGGGGGAATCATTAACACTAAAGGATTTGCAGTTGATCGCAAATGGAGGTGCCCAGGTTTCAATATTACCAAAAAGTCTCGAAAAAATTAAGAATTCCAGAAAAAAATTAGAGACACAAATCAAAAATTTTCCAGAAATTCCGATATACGGAACAAATCGTTTGCATGGTGACCTTAAGGATATTGCAGTTCCGCATGATTTGATTGAAGAATACCAAAAAAAATATATAAAAGTTCATAACTGTGGTACTGGGGAACCGCTATCAATTCCAGAAGTTCGCGCAATTATGGTAATTCGTCTTAACTCTTTTTTGAAAAATAGATCCGGTATGAGTGCACCAGTTTGTCTCATGCTTGCTGAAATGCTAAATCTTGAGCTAACACCATGGGTTCAAGAAGAAGGATCTGTTGGAGCAAGTGGGGATTTGGTACCGCTTGCAATGATAGGCGCTGTGATGATTGGTCTACCAGAAGCAAAAGCATATTATAAAGGGAAACTAGTTTCAGCTCCGGTCGCTCTAAAACAGGCGGGGTTGAGTCCTGTTGCTCTGGGGGCAAAGGAAGCAATGGGTCTTACGAACGGTTCCAATTTTATCGCAGCAGTCTCAACTTTGGCGCTTTTAGAAGCAGAAGATCTTTTAAACCATTCTTCAATTTCGACAGCACTTTCTTTAGAGGCAATTCGTGGAGAAAAGAAGGCTTTTGATGAGTTGATTAATGAAAAATCTGCTCGTCATCCAGGACAAATTGCCATTGCTCAACAGATACGAAATCTTACCGAAGGTTCAAGTAGAATGACAAAGGAATCGCAGGAGGTAAAATTTGGGAAAGAACGAAATAAAGAACGCGTTCAAGATCGATATAGTTTCCGTTGCGCTCCTCAAATTCACGGTGCTGCCTTTGAAGCGATTCAAAAATTGAAGGGCACACTAGAAATCGAAATAAACTCGGTTACCGATAACCCAATTTTTGACTTTGATAAGTATGTAGATGTGAAAGTAGATGGAAAAGTGGTAAAGGCGATTAGTTTTGCCAGTGGAGGAAATTTTCATGGGCAACTTCTCGCAACCCCAATAGACTATGTGAAAGCCTCGCTTACATCGCTAAGTATTGCGATTGATAAGCGTACTTTTTCACTACTTGATGAACAGCTTAGTTATGGATTACCAAGTGATCTTGCTTATGATACATCAAAAGCAGATGCAGGTTATATGATTACACAATATGCAGGTGCAGCTCGTGTAGCTGAAAATAGGGTATTATCAACTCCTGCTTCAGTTATGTCAGTTTCAACTGCAGCAAATCAGGAAGATGTTGTTTCTATGGGAAGTATTGGAGCAATTCATATGAGAAAAGTTGTTAAAAATCTTGAGACACTCGTTTCGATTGAGATGCTCTGTGCAATGCGAGCGTTAGAATTGTCGCAAGGTAAACTACCCGTAAAACTCCAAAAACTTGGCAAGGGTACATCAAAAGTACTCGCGATTATTTCAAAAGAATTTCCTGTTTATAAAGGGGATATTTATTTACGTGATGAAATTGAGAAAATGAGAAGCATTATTGCTTCAAAAAAACTGCTTTCGGTAATAAAATAATTTTTCTTTATTGATTAGTTGTATAACAATCCTAATATCAGAGCTATCTTTAATACAAAAAAATGACTGTCATTACTGACAGTCATTTTGTTAGAAAATTTTTTTAAACAATTCAATACCAGCTGACCACATACCAGACCAGATAAGACAGCCTGTGGCCGTACTTAAAACGAGGACAAAGTAGTCACTTTTTTTAAAGCCGTCAAAATTCTGGCTTTTTCGTTTGTAAAGAACTGCGAACATAGGGTCGTACCATGAGAGATACCAATTAGTTGAGCCATATATAAAATATTGACAAATTAATATATTTTATGCTATAATATAATCAAACTAAAAACTAAATATCGTGGGTATATTACTTATTTCTCTTGCAGTTGTTTTCCAGGCACTTGCGTACTACAAGTACTTTCTTAAAACCTGGAAATCAACAATTACTCCTAATAAGTGGTCCTGGCTTATTTGGAGTGTAACAACGACGATAGAAACCGGAACATATCACGCCGTTGCCGATGATTGGTTTAAAACAACCGTATTCTTTTTTTCTGCAGTTCTTTGTTTGATAACTTCTATTCTCATATGGAAGAAATCAAAATGGCAAAGACTACGCTGGAAAAAAGATATTGACGGTAGTCACGACCGGTATGAAATTATTTCGGTTGCTATATGTTTCCTAAGTATTCCAGCCTGGTTTTACTCAGCATGGTGGGCCCATCTGATTACATTAGGTTCGTTGGTTATTGCTTTTTTGCCAACATATAGGAGTGCATGGAATGACTTTAGACAAGAGAACACACCATCGTGGATCTTGTGGAGTATTGGCGATCTTTTGCAAATTGCAGTAATAGTCTATTACTTTAGGGATGTAAAAGACCTACCCTATGCAGTTCTTGAGTTCCTCTGTCATTTGTTGGTAGCTTTAATTGTGAAATACCAAATGAGACGTTTCAAAAAGTGTGCAATTGTCTAATGTGTGTATCCTATAGCTAGTTTGTAATGTATTTACAAACTAGCTATTTTTATTGTATACTACAAAAAGTTGTTATTTTTATATGAAAATTATTGTATTAAACAATTTTGTCGTTAGCAAAAACCACTATGGTAAAGCGGTATTTGCAACACGTAATTATAATAAGGGAGATGTGGTTTGTCAGTTTACGGGTAAAACATTTCTTCGGGATGAACTTCCTAAAAAATATACTGGTGAAAACGACCGGTATGTTCAAGTGGGTAAAGACACATTTCTTGGACCATCTGGCGATGTTGACGATTTTATAAATCATTCTTGCGACCCAAATGCCGGTCTTAAATTTACTAAGGCGGGAATCTTGCTTGTTGCTATTAAAAGAATAAAAGTAGGTGAGGAGATTTTTTGGGATTATTCTACTACTCTTTTTGACAATAATTGGAAGATGCTTTGTTTGTGTCATACAAAAAAGTGTCGCAAGGTTATTAATGATTTCATGTTACTTGATAAAAAAATCCAGAAAAAATATTATAACTTGGGTATTATTCCACCTTACATAAAAGATTATATGGAAAATCCAAACTATATGGTGTATAGTAAAGGTATAGAACAGCTCAAAAAACATGAACGAAAAAACAACAAAGCATAATTTTTTTTGGATAATGTTATTTATAGGTGTTTATGTCATTTCAATTGGTCTCTCTTTTTACCGTGTATATATTCGTGCGGACTATCCAATATTTTATTCAGAGGAAGAAATGCCTGATACTAAGGGGCAATTACAAATACTTAAAGACAAACTCAACATATGACCCCAATGCTTTGTGAGTGGGACACAGCTCGTTTTTTGATATTCTCGGATAACTCTATCCCGCTTATTTATTATTCACACATTACGTCAATCATCATTTTTCTTTGCCTGTTTGCGTTGACATTCATGCAGTTGAAGAACTGGCCAAAAACAGCCTTTCGCATTATGGCTCTTTCGTACAGTGTGTGGCTTTTTTGTGATCTTGTACTGTGGGCAAATGAAAAAATTCCGCACGTAATGTTTTTTTGGACCCTTATCAATTTAGCAGAGCCTCTTATATTTATTGGAGCTGCAACGTTTTTCTTTCTTTTTGCGGAAAAGAAAACTATAGGTGCTCTCACTTCAAGACATAAATGGCTTATTTTTGGTCTACTTTTACCAACACTCATTATGGCACCCGCAGGTCTCTCAACTGTTGGTTTTGACCTAACTACGTGTGATCGAAATGTATATGAGGGTATTGCTGCATATTACAACTATTTTATAGAGGCGATATGTATATTATTTATAATTGTAAAGACGTCTATTATTTTATTCTCTAAAAAGTATCTTGGGGATCGAATCAAGCTCTCACTTATCGCTCTCGGTTTGTTTTTACTACTATCGGCTTTTTTGATGGCGAATTTTTTTGGTACATTTCTTGATCAGTACGATATTAGTCAATATGGACACATCGCAGTACCAGTGTTTGCAATTTTTCTTGCCTATATAACAATACGATTTCAAACGTTCGAACCCCGTATTTTGCTTGTTGATACGCTCGTTACATCAGTTATTGTTTTGATACTTTCGCTTTTCTTTGCTCGGGAGAAAGGGTATCAAATATTTATTACTGGACTTACATTTTTCCTGGCACTACCGATGGGATATGTGCTTGTAACTTCAATCCGAAAGGAAATACGTAGTCGTAAGGAAATTCAGATTCTTGCTGATAATTTGGAACAGACTAATAAACAATTGGAAAATTCAAAGATGCGTGTTGAGGAGTCGAATATTAAACTCGAGGCTGCGAATGATAAACTAAAAGGTCTCGACAAGCTCAAAACGGAATTCCTTTCGCTTGCAGCTCATCAGCTTCGCAGTCCGCTTACTGCAATTCGTGGATACACTTCAATGCTTCTTGATGGTTCGTATGGAACGTTCGAAGACAAACAAAAAGATGCTATCAATCGTGTGTTTGAGTCGAGTACTCATCTTTCTAAGGTTGTCGAGGATTTGTTGAACGTGTCAAAGATTGAAGCTGGAGGAATGAAATACGAGATGGCGCCGTTTGATATGGAAAAAGCTGCGAAAGATCTTGCTACAGACCTCTCTATTACCGCAGAAAAGAAAGGCTTGAAACTTACGTTTACTACAGACAATAAGACTCCGTACACAATTAATGGTGATATGGAAAAGCTTCGCCAGGTAATGCTCAATATTATCGACAATGCGATCAAGTATACAGAAAAAGGATCAATCACCGTTGCACTTTCAAAAATTGCAGACACGGGAATGATTCGACTTGCAGTCACAGACACGGGAATGGGAATTTCTTCTGAGGAAAAAGAAAAGCTATTCCAAAAATTCTCGCGTGGAGCGGGAGGGAAGACAAATACCGGTGGTTCTGGGCTTGGACTCTATCTTGCAAAGCAAATCGCAGAGGCTCATGGTGGACACGTTGCAATTGATTCTCCAGGGGTAGGACTCGGCTCAACATTCTCACTAGAATTGAAAGCATCAAATTAGGACAGTTGTCTAAAAAAACCTCCGTGTGGAGGTTTTTTTAGATAGTTATTTTTTTGTTACGATTGAACCCTTATCTGTGTCCTTTACTTCATAACCTTCTGACTCGATTTGGACGCGGAGTTCGTCGGAACGAGACCAATCCTTTTCTTGGCGCGCACTTTCACGAAGATTTGCGAGTGCACGGATTTCTTCAGGAATATGCTCATGTTTTATTGAGGACAATCCGAGGTCGAGTACTTGATCAAAATCAAGAAGCGTTTTTCGTTTGTCGACAGACGGAATGCTTTCGTCTTTTAACAAATCCCACATCGTTGCAATTGCAAGGGGAGTATTGAGATCATCTTCAATACAGGCTTGAAATCTCGTACGATATTTGTCGTTTACAATACCACCATGCTCGAATGCGAGAAACTGGCTGTAGAGTCTTTTTAAAGCTGTCTCGGCGCCTTCTAGAGCTTCCCAAGTGAAATTGAGTGGGCTTCGATAATGACTCATGAGCGTGAGCAGGCGAAAGGCAAGGGGATTGATACCTCGCTCAATAATGGTGCGTAGGGTTGTGAAATTGCCGGCAGACTTGGCCATCTTTTTGCCTTCCACCATGACCCATTCATTATGCATCCAATAGTTCACAAAGTGGGCACCGGTTGCACATTCTGACTGAGCGATTTCGTTTTCGTGGTGCGGGAATATGTTGTCTACTCCGCCGGTGTGAATGTCGATGCTTGCACCGAGCAAATTGATGCTCATGGCTGAACATTCGATATGCCAACCCGGGCGTCCTTTGCCAAACGGTGACTCCCAAAATACTTCCCCGTCCGCACTGTCCCAAGCTTTCCAGAGCGCGAAGTCTTGTAAGTTATCCTTTTCGTATTCGTCTTTTTTGATTCGTCCACTTGCATTTTCTTTGA
>CAZPHJ010000015.1:0-5150 GCA_964586755.1 uncultured Candidatus Saccharibacteria bacterium
GCCATCTGGGCTGCTACTGGATCAAAGGGTGCACTACTGCCTGGATACCATTCTTCTGGAAGAAGTTTACGAAAATCTGTCCAATTAGACTTTTCAATCTTCTCGGCATCAGGATTCGTACGAGGGTCGGCAGTATACACATAATCAATATTTGAAAGGTTGATTACGCGTTTTGCACCAAGTGTCTTTGCAAGACCTACCGCCGCGCCATCGCTGGAATGACCTGGCTTCCACCCTCCCCCGACAAGCACGGGTTTCCCGGAGAGTGCGAGATTGGTTGGATCAAGAAAAATATCTGCTTCAGCAACGTCGCCAAATACATTGCGTACATAGACTGCGTTGGCACGAGTAGCGACAATACCCACATTATCGAGTTCTTTAGTGGTCACATCAGCATGAGCTGTGCGCAATTCTTCTTGCATCTTACGAGCCAAAAAACCACCGCCGGTAATAACAGCAAAATCATGAGATGTGAGTTTACTTTTTATTAAATCAACAAAACGCTGTACATATTCCACATCTTGCTCTTTAGGATAGATAAGTGATCCCCCGAGCGATATGACAATCCATTTTGCTGAAGTAGTTTCCATAGAATTATTAAACAACTTTTTGCTTCATCTCTTCAGCCACAGCCTCTATAGATTGTTCACCGTTAATTTCAACATACGTAAAAAATGGATCATTTTTTACAGCCTCGAGCATCGGCACAACGGTACGATCATATTCACCAAGACGACTATCAATCGCACTTTCACTGTCATCCCCCCGTCCACGCAATAGCATACGTTTTTTTACCTCTTCGCGAGAGACCTCAATATTTATCACGATCGCGCCGGTGCGTTTTATATACTCAAGAAGTTCTTTTGTGAGCGCCAATTGATTTATTGAACGCGGATATCCGTCAAGAAGTAAATGGGATTCACCATCCACCATTTTTACTGCACCTGAAATAAATAATGCATTTGTAAGGAAATCTGGCTGAAATTTTCCCTGATTCATACTCAAGTCTCGTGCCACATTCTGCATATACCCTTCTTCTTTGAAAAAAGTCCGAAAAATATCGCCCATAACAAGCGACTTAACCGAAGCCCCAGATGCCTCAATTCTCTTCTTAAAAAGCTCAACTTGGGTCCCTTTCCCGGCACCAGATCGGCCTGCGAATATGAATGTTTTAGGTGTCATACGCTGTCCATCCTAACACAAAAGCAGGGCCACCGAAAGGTGGCCCTGCTTTTTGAATGTATTTGAATTTTGTATTTTCTAGACCCTAGAACCTAGAACCTAACCCCTAGGCTCTAGTACTCATGCATCTGAATCTGAGCATTTACCTTCTTGATGATATCAAGAATGACAGAGACGACGATAAGGAGTGCAGTACCGCCAAGTGCGATAGAGGTAATTCCTGTGATAGCACGGACAACGAGCGGCAAGATCGCGATGACTCCAAGGAAGAGTGCTCCAACAAGAGTGATTCGAGATACTACCTTTGCAACATATTCTTCAGTCGAAAGTCCTGGACGAATACCTGGGATGAATGCTCCACCCTTCTGAAGATTCTCTGCCATTTGGTGAGGGTCGAATGTCACTGCAGTGTAGAAGTAAGTGAAAATAAACACCAGAATGAAGTACAAGATGCCGTAAAGCAAACCAGTTTGTGAAAAGTTTGCAAGTGCCTTACCGACAGCAAGCAAGTGAGCATTGGTCGCGATTGCATTGATCAAGTTTCCCAATAATTGAGGGACCAAAAGAATCGAAAGTGCAAAGATAATCGGAATAACTCCTGCTTGATTCACACGAAGCGGGATGTATGTAGATTCACCTCCACTTGAAGCACCCCCTCGAATTTGTCGTGCGTAAGTCACAGGAATCGGACGTTCTGCCTCGGTGATAATCACCACACCAATGATAAGGAGAGCACCAAGAACGATAAACATAATGAACATTGGAATCTGTGAGTAATCGAATGTAAAGAGCGCCTGACTGATACTCGTTGGAAGCGCAGCCACAATACCAGCAAAAATGATGATTGAGATACCGTTACTAATTCCGTATTCTGTCATCATTTCACCAATCCACATAAGAGCCATCGATCCAGCAACCACCACAACAATACTTGTCAGAAGTTGTACCGGATTAAGTACTCCAAAAATACCCTGTTTTTGCAAGAGAAGAATCAAACTGAAACCCTGGAGTGCTGCAAGCGGTACGGCAATAATGCGTGAGTATTGGGCGAATTTTCGACGTCCCGCTTCCCCTTCCTCTTGATTGAGTGCTTTGAGACGAGGAATCATCATCGTCAAAAGCTGCATGATGATAGAAGCCGTAATATATGGCCCGACTCCAAGCATAAGGATTGAGAGTGTCGAAAGCCCCCCTCCCGAGAAAAGATTCAAGATTCCAAAAAACTGATTGTTTGCGAGAAACGAATTAAGACGAGCGACATCCACACCTGGAACGGGAATAGCTGACAAAAGACGAAATGCAATAAGTAATGCAAGCACGATAAGGATACGATTGCGGAGTGATCGGTCTTTCCAAATTATTTTTATTTTTGAGAAAAAAGTATTCATGAAAATAAGTTAAAAGTTTTTAAAGTTCATCAAGTTTATAAAGCAGATGCATTCGTATGACTTTATGAACTTTACAGACTTTATGAACTTGATTCTACTGACCCTCCTGCTTTTTCAACTGCCGCCTTAGCCGTTGCTGACATAGTACAACCCTTGATTGTGAGCTTCTTTGAGAGGGTTCCGCGAGCAAGGATCTTTACGCGAGGATTTTTTCCACCCTTGATACGAACAACCTTCTTCGCTGTAAGAGTCTCGAGTGAAACTACATCACCTGCGTTGAATGCATTTTCGAGTGCATCAAGATTGATAGGATAAAAATCGTTCTGGATAGTATTAAACTTGTATCCACGAAGCTTTGGGATCTTCTTGATTTCATCACGCATCTGTGGACGGCGCTTGTTACCTGCGCGAGCAGTCTGACCTTTGCCTCCACGACCTGAAGTCTTTCCATGACGACCACCACGACCCAATTGGGTGTGCTTTTTCTCCTTTGTATTACGTTTTACGTGATGTATTTGCATAAAATTGAAATATTATTCTGTAACAGGAAGTCCTGCTTCTTCCGCAAGTGCTTTCGCTGCCGCCAAATCTGCTGCAGCATCCGCTTTTTCTGTTGCAATCTTGTGATGAATCACCTTTTTGCCCACCATCTCAAAAGCCTTCATAGTTGCACGAGCAATGTTGAGTTTGTTCTTTGAACCTGATGAAATCTTTGATGTTACATCCTTAACTCCTGCAAGCAAGAGGAGGTCACGAACAGCTGATCCAGAGATAAGTCCACGGCCGCGGTTTGGCATAAGCATGAGTTTTGCACTTGAAAACTTAGCTTCGATGTCATGAGGAAGTGAAGATGTCTTTGTAAGACGAAGCTTGAGCATATTCTTTTTTGCAGACTTCTGAGCCTTTGAGATAGCCATTGAAGTATCAATCGCCTTTCCAGTTCCAAGTCCTACCATCCCCTTTCGGTCTCCGATTGCGAGCGCAACTGAGAAAGTCATACGGCGTCCTCCTGAAACCACACGAGTAACGCGACGGATAGCAAGAATCTTCTGGTCGTACTCAGGCTTTGCGCGTTCTACAAACGGGCGACGTGAACCGCCTCCTCGTGCTCCACCCGTAGAAGAAGCACCTCGTGCTGGTCCTCGTGATGTACCTCCTGCTCTATTAGTTGTTGGTGTATTTGTTGCCATAAATATTAGAAATTAAGCCCAGCTGCACGTGCAGCATCTGCAAGAATCTTAACTCGACCGGCATAACGGAAGCCTCCTCGATCAAACACAACTGTAGTAATTCCCTTCTCTTTCAAAGCGAGAGCAATGTTTTTTCCAACAAGCTCTGCTCCAGCCACCTTCGTTCCTTTTGCGCCAGCGTCAGATGCGCTCGCGATTGTTGTCTGCTTAGAATCATCAATAGCCTGGGCATAGATGAATTTGTTTGAACGAAAAACAGCAAGACGAGGACGTGTTGCGTCTCCAGCCATTCGCATGCGAATCTTCTTCTTCAATCGCAATCGCTTTTCAGTTTTGATGTTTTTTGATTTCATATGGTTTAGTTTATAAAGTTCATAAAGTTTTTAAAGTTTGTAAAGTTAATGCATTTTGTATCGACTTTATGAACTTGATGAACTTTACAGACTTTTTACTTCATTATGCTGCCTTCTTTCCTTGCTTGCGACGAATAACTTCATCATCATAGCGGAAACCTTTACCCTTATACGGTTCTGGCTTTTTCATTGCACGAACCTTTGCAGCAAACTGTCCAACTGCTTCCTTGTCGATTCCGGTAACAGTGATGTTGTTCTTTTCAGCAGTAACGGTGAGGCCTTCTGGAACTGGAACAGTCACTCCGTGTGAGAACCCAAGAGCAAGGATAAGATCAGTACCTTTTACTTCACTTTTAAATCCAACTCCTTCAAGAATGAGCTTGCGTGAGTAGCCAGTGTTTACACCAGTGATCATATTCTTCACGTGTGAAGCATATGTTCCCCAAAGCGCACGTGAAAAAATATCTTTATCGTTCTTTGGCTTAAGTGTAACTGATTCTGCATCAAGAAGAACAACTACGTCTTGTTTGAAAGGACGTGCGAGTGTTCCCTTTGGCCCTTTTACAGTAAAAATACCGTCAACAAATGTGATTGTTGTGCCAGATGGTATTGGGATTGGAAGTTTTGCGATTCGTGACATATAGATATTACCAAATGATAAAGAGTGTCTCGCCGCCGACGTTTTCTTTGCGGGCTTCCTTATCGGTCAAAATTCCTTTTGGTGTTGAGAGAAACATTACCCCACGGCCATTCTTTACTGACTTAATATCAGCAACTCCAGTATACATTCGGCGTGAAGACTTCGAGATACGCTTGATTTCATTTACCTTTGGCTCGCGATTGGTAGATATAAGCTCAACTTCAAATACTGGGCGTCCTTTTCGTGTTTTCTTTGAAATTGCACCAACAAAGCCCTCCTTTGAAAGCTTATCTGCGATTGAGTAGGTGAAATTTGAGTGAGGAAATACAACACTGTCGCGGAGTGCGCGATTGGCGTTCTTGATTCCTATGAGCATGTTTGATACGTGGTCCATAAT
>CAZPHJ010000015.1:5250-6707 GCA_964586755.1 uncultured Candidatus Saccharibacteria bacterium
ACGCCTGGGATCATACCCTCGTTGGCGAGTTCACGGAAGCAGATACGGCAGAGGCCGAAATCACGCATAAATCCTCGACCACGACCACACTTAAAACAACGATTCTTTGCTCGTGTACTAAACTTTGGGGTGCGCGTTGCGCGGTATGCTGTTGATGTTTTTGCCATAGATTAAAATAGAGGCCTGCCGAGTGGTATCGCACTTTTATTCTTTAAGGCCTGAGGGGCTCTAAAGGAGAAAAGTGGACCAAAACGACCTTAAACTGCCTCGGGGTCTATACTAGCAGATTCTAAACCAATGTCAAATAGTATTTAGCATCATTCCAGAGTACTCATCTGGAATCCAGGCTATTCTTGACATATATAATTAAATTATGCAATATATGTTCAAACATTAAAAACTTTTATTTATGCTACATGGACAGTATATTGGTATCACAGGCTTTATGAGTCGTAACGAAGTAGATGAGATTTTAAACTCTCTACCATCTGCCTTCGGAATATCGAACGGTAATCAAAACGGGAAAATAATGATAGGCATGCTTGTTAGCGGAAAAACCATAAAAGGAATTCCTAATAAGTGGCCGAATCGTTACCCAACACCTGAAGTAATACCCTCAATTTTTGTTGATAACCCTCGAGCACTCAATTTGGTGCATTACAATACAAAAGAGGAGTCACCAAAAGAAATTATCAATGAGCTATGCACCATAGAAGAAGCATGTGGCCCATATCATCATGGATTCCAATTGAATATGGTATGGCCAAAAGCAGAATTGATATCTAACTATCAGCAAAGTAGCCCATCGAGAACAGAAAAAATAATTGTTCTGCAATGTGGGGGGAGAGCAATGGCCGAGTTAAATCACTCCCCCAAAGCCTTGGCTGAAAAGTTAAAAAATTATGAAGGAGTGATTGATTATGTATTACTTGATCCAAGTGGTGGAATAGGCATTCCGTTTGATGTTCAATATGCATTACGGTGTTTAGAAGAAATCGACAACACGAATCTTCCGACAATCACTTGCGGTATTGCAGGGGGACTTTCTCCAGAAACACTTCCCAACCTACTCCCACCAATACTGAAGCAATTTCCAAACGTTTGCATTGATGCCGAAGGAAGATTGCGTACAAAAGAAGATCATCTTGATCTATCTATAGCAAGTGAATATATTAAAATCGCAGATACATTTTTTCAGAAATACGAATTGACATAGTAAATAACAAAGCAGGAACTGAAAGCCCTCGATGAGGGCTTTTTTAATACTCCGCAGTTTTATATTCACCGATTTCCGTCCTCACGAGAGAGTAAAGGCACGCACCTGTACCAAGTTCCCTACCGAGATCTTCGGCAAGCTGACGAATGTAGAATCCCGAACCAACAGTAAGTGTGATTTCGACGAGTTGAAGTTTTTCTGGAGTTTCGAGTTCGGCCCAAGCTTGCGCGATTTCCGCCTG
>CAZPHJ010000015.1:6807-8644 GCA_964586755.1 uncultured Candidatus Saccharibacteria bacterium
CCGAGCAAATCATGACTATCAGTCGACACGCCTACAAGAATCTCCGCCATATAGGTCTTTGAAAGCTTCGTATATTCTTCTTTTTTCTTACACTCTTCTCCGACAAGCACAATCAACAGCCCCTCCGCTGCTGGATCAAGACGCCCCGCGTACGTGAGTGGAATTTCCTTTGGGATAGATTCTGACTCTGCCAATCGTTCAAGTGCCTCAAGTGGAGTCTCTCCCAAATTTTTCCAGACGATGTATTTGTTTTTTATTTCTCGCTCTGCCATTTTTTATAACCGTCCAAAATAAGTTTTTCTACAGCATCGGCATTATTGGCTTTAGTATCAATCACCAAGTCGAAATGTTTTGGATCAAAATGGTTTTCGATTCCATAATATTCTTGATATCGAGCTCTTTCACTCTCAAGGCGAAGGCGAAGGCGCTCTTTTAAATCTTCAAGTGTTGTATCTGGACGATCAATTTCGTTTGCGCGAGATTGTTCCATACGATCGGCATATACACGAGCGACGGCTGTATCGAGATCGAGTGTAAGGAACACCTTAAATGAATCGGGTGCCCAGTACCATCCGAGACGTGAGTCTATTACAAAACGGTCATTGGCATCCATAAATTCTTTTTGTGTTGCGTCAATGTCCTTATCTATCGAAGGGTCACTTTCAGCCAAATCACTCAACTCAAGTAAGGTCATGTTACGTTTCGTAGCAAGAGAACGCATAAAGTCACCACCGGAAAAATGCTTATACCCAAGCGATCCTGCCACACGCTTTGCCGCAGTAGACTTACCGCTTCCCAAAACCCCGCAGATTGTGATGATATCTCGTTTGTTCATGCAATGAGAATACCACAAAAAAATCCTGCCGTCTTGGCAGGATTTTTTTGCTATTATTTCTTTTTCTTTTCGTCTTCTTCTTTCTTGAATGGAACACCGAGGAGTTCGAAGAATGCCATTCCCTCTTCTTTTGTCTTTGCAGATGAAACAAGGGTCACTGAGAGTCCGAATACATCTTTGATATCTTCATCGGCTGTTTCTGGGAAGATAGTGTGCTCTTTGATTCCGAGTGTAAGGTTTCCGATTGCATCCACCGCAGAGCGATTGAATCCACGGAAGTCCTTTGTACGAGGTACTGCGATGTTGAAGAATTTCTCAGCAAAACCGTACATACGTGGTCCGCGAAGTGTTACAGAAACACCTACTGGATCACCCTGACGAATTTTGAATGTAGCGATTGACTGTTTTGCACCTTTAAGCGCTGTCTTCTGTCCAGTAATCTTGGTAAGACGGTCAGCAACGAGTTCATTGTGATTCTTATTGCGCTTCATCGCGCTACCTGTACCAGAAGATACGACAATCTTCATGAGCTTTGGAGCAGCCATGACGTTTTTGTAGCCGAACTTCGGCTTCAAGACTTCATATGATTTTTGTGCTTTTTCTTTAATAGTCATAGTAGTAGTTTTGATAGTTATAAAGTTTGTAAAGTCTACGAACTGGAAACTATTTCCTAAACTTTATGCACTTTATAAGTAAGTGCTAAACTTCCTGTCCACTCTTTCGAGCAACGCGAATCTTTTTTCCAGCAACAACTTTCTTTCCAAGACGTGTTGCTTTTCCAGACTTAGGGTCAAGGAGTGCCACGTTTGAGCGAGTTATTGGGTGAGCAAGTTCGATAGTAGAACCCTTGGTTGTACGAGTAGGCTTCTTGTGACGCTTCTTCATGTTAAGCCCTTCAACAAGCACAGCATCAAGCTTAGGAAAAACTTTAAGAACCTTGGCTTTTTTGCCAGCATCCTTGCCTTTCAAAACTATTACGTTGTCTCCTTTCTTGATGTTCAT
>CAZPHJ010000015.1:8744-11232 GCA_964586755.1 uncultured Candidatus Saccharibacteria bacterium
TTATCTTTTGAAATCGGCTTTGTCTCAACGATAGTGACTTTGTCCCCTACCTTTGCAGTTCCTGCTTCGTCGTGAACCTTGTACTTCTTTGAGATAGTAATGTATTTCTGATACTTAGGGTGTTTCTCAAAGCGAGTAACTTTAACCACGACAGTCTTTTGCATTGATGCCTTCATCACTACTCCATCGAGTGTTGTGTGAAGAACTGCCTTCGTGTCGGTCGAAGCTGCTGCCTTTTTAGTTGTTTTCTTTGTAGTAGCCATATTATTTGTTGAGCGCTGTTTTCATTGTTTCCATTCGCGCGACTTCGCGGCGGAGATTCATCTCTTCTTTGACATTTTTTGCACGAGCACCGGTCGTTCCGAAATGAATAGCACGAAGCTTCTCTCGCAAATCTGCAAGATTCTTTTCAACTTCAGCTATTGTTTTGATTTCTTTCTGTTCTTTTTTCATAAAAATACTTATACGCGAGATACGATTCGTGTCTTAAGCGGCAACTTTGTTCCAGCCTTACGAAGTGCTTCCTTTGCTGTCGCTTCATCCATACCGTCTACTTCAAAGATGACACGACCTGGACGAACTTCCATACAGAATCCCTGTGGGTCTCCTTTACCCTTTCCCATACCCACCTGAGCAGCTTTCTGAGTATATGGTCGATCAGGAAAGATACGAGTCCAAGCCTTACCAGTCTTGGTGAGGTGACGTGACATTGCCTTACGTGCAGCTTCGAGCTGATTACTCTTAATACGTCCTGCTGCTGTTACCTTGATTCCATATGAACCATACGCAAGAGTAATACCGCGAGTATCAGGCTTCGCAAGAGACATATCCTTTCGGGCTGTCTGCCACTTTCGGTGTTTAATTTTTTTCGGGAATAACATATATTTGAAAGTTAATTACTTGCTTTTAGTTTCTTCCTTTTTCTCTTGGAAGATTTCTCCACGGTAGATCCACACTTTGATACCAACATCGCCGTAGGTCATGTGAGCTTTTTCGCGAGTGTAGTCCACGTCAGCACGGAAAGTCTGAAGAGGGATTGATCCACGCTTCTGTTCTTCAATGCGGGCGATTTCTGCACCACCAAGACGTCCTGAGAGAACGATCTTCACTCCTTCAACTCCACGAGTCGCAATTACGCGTTCAACAGCCTGCTTCATAACACGGCGGAATGGGAGACGCTTTTCAAGTGCTTCTGCTACAGAATACGCTACAACGTGTGCATCAGCATCCGGGTTTGTAACTTCGATGATGTCGAGTTTGAGTTCTTCAGGAACAGGAAGTCCTTTCTTTTTCATGAAGTTTACAATTTCAGTCTTGAGTTTTGTAGAACCTTCGCCTGAGCGACCGATCACCATACCTGGACGGCTAGTGCGGATTATAAAACGGGTCGATTTAGGAGAACGTTCCATTTCGATTGATGAAACATATTGTCCACGCATCTTCTTTTCGAGATAGTCACGAACAAGAACATCACCTTTGAGGTATTCCTTGTATTTCTTAGGTGCAGCAAACCAGCGAGATTTCCAATCTCGGAGGATGACTAGGCGATGTGCGTATGGATGGACAACTTTTGACATAAAATTATTTTGTTACTGCTTTAGCTTTCTTTGCTGGAGCCTTTTTAGCGGCTGGCTTCTTTTCGACTTTCTCTGATTTTAGACTTTCAACTTTTGACTTTATAACTTTCAACTCTTTTGACGCTTTCTCCGAAAGCGTCAAAAGCACGTGACTGGTGTGTTTGTGAATCGGTGCTCCGCGACCAAATGCTCGAGGCATCATGCGCTTCATGACGAGCCCTTTGTCTACACGGCAGTCTTTCACGATGAGGTTTTCTACGTCTGCACCAGCCATCTTTGCGTTTGCAACAGCTGAAGCAAGGAGCTTTTCAAGTGGAAGAGCACCACGCTTTGCAAGGTGTTTGAGTTCAAGTTCTGCGTGAGCAACACCCTTTCCTTTAATGAG
Source organism: uncultured Candidatus Saccharibacteria bacterium (assembly GCA_964586755.1). Classification (GTDB taxonomy): domain Bacteria; phylum Patescibacteriota; class Minisyncoccia; order Phycocordibacterales; family UBA9973; genus CAITQP01. Next base: position 10,707 of record CAZPHJ010000015.1, read on the forward strand.
GTTCGCGATAAGGCGGACTTTACGAGGTGCTTGTCTGTAGTTTTTGAGTGAAGCTTTCATATATATGTATATTATTTCTTAGCGTCAGCAGATGCCTTTGCAGCCTTAGCTGAAGCAATTTCAGACTCCTTCTGCTTGGTTTCAAGCTCTTTCTGCATCTTACCTCCGTGCTTGCGGAAGGTGCGTGTAGGTGAAAATTCACCCAAACGGTGACCTACCATGTCTTCAGTAACAACAACTTCGATATGAGTCTTTCCGTTGTGAACACCAAAGACAAAACCGACCATTTCTGGAGCGATTTGACATGCACGTGCCCAAGTCTTAATAACCCCTGTTGACTGAGGGTTCTTTCCGACGATTTTCTTCATTACTCGTTCGTCAACGTATGGGCCTTTTTTGAGTGATCGGGTCATTTCTTCGTTAGAGGCAGGTATTTAAGAACGCCTGCGGTTACGCATCTAATTAAAATAGCTCCTCGTGAGCCATGCCAAGACATACTAGCAAAAACGCGGAGAATGTCAAATCC
>CAZPHJ010000016.1:0-6129 GCA_964586755.1 uncultured Candidatus Saccharibacteria bacterium
AGAAAATATTTAATGCTATTTTGTAAAAAAAATTTGTTCATGAAAAAAATATTGTTCTTATTAAACGCGGTTATAGGTATCTTGCTCGTATTTGGTATCTACATGATGTACTCTCCAGAGAATATTATTCCTGACACGAGTGATAGTTCTAACTACGTTGGCGTTGCATTTCTCGTTGCCTTTGCGCTTGAGTTCATATTCAAACCGTTCGTCAAACATTTCTGGAAAGAACATGAATGGAATTTGCAACTTTTTGAAGAGAAAGTGCAAATCCTGTCAGCAGACCTTACATCTGGCACAAGGTATTGGGCAATAACAAAGTACGTAAACGGTAAGTACTATTTTGACCCAGTTCTTCAAGATGAAATGAGGGATAATCATCTAAGTACTGACCCAATAAAACTTCGTAATTTATTGCGCGTCAATCAGATCGAAAACTTTAAATTGGCAGAAGGTATTTTGCGAGAGTTAGGGTATTGGGATCCAATAACCTAAAAAATATTCAAACAGGATGTTGTAACGGCATCTTGTTTTTTTATTTACATCTTCATTTTATGTATTACCAAAATGTATAAATATGCTAATGTAGAGAAAATGCGTATTCATCTTTTAAAAACATCTCTATGCAAAAAATTACTATTCATTCCGTTCCTTCTGAGGACCAGAGTCGCCACGACTTCCTTGTTGCTTTGGAAAAATTGATTCTTAAACAAGAGTTAAGTCAGAGTACTGCGACGATACTTAGTATTCGTACGCTTAGCACGAATCAAAAATCACTCCTTTTCAGATTATTAGACAAGGGTGTGATTTATCGCATTGGAGACACCACTGGTGATTGGTCAAAAGGTTTCAGTATGAATATGGACGAAGTGGCTACATATTTCATTGATCCATACTCAATAACTGTTACCGATATCGAAAAAGCTTTCGAAGAAGTAAACAAGTATCTCGAAGGCTTCAACTTTTTGATTGCTGCGACTGACACTGAATGGTCGCTTTGGTATTCCTCTGATTCTTTCAACAAATCGGCAAAAGAATATATAGATACTATCTTTGACAAGAGTGAGACTAGATGAGAAACTATTTCAAAATCATTCCCCACACACTCAAACATTGATAGTCTATGCCAAGCAAAAATGTCTCACTCGCCGCCGGAAGTCTTTGCATTATTGTTCTCATTGGCCTTTGTTTTATGGCCAATAGCGCATACAAAGAAAAACTACTCAAAGAATTTCTTTTATCTCTGAAACAGAGATATCCCACAGCTCATATCTTTCGACCGACAGAAGAGGAATTCATTGTTGTGGATTATATTCACAATTCAGTAAAAAGAATCATTCGTGATGCCAAAGGAAACGAGAAGGTGGAGGACCAAAAAGAAATTAGTATAAAATAAAAGTAATTGAAAACGACCCAAACAGGGTCGTTTTTTATATTTGTAAAATCACCCTTTGTAAGGTACTATCGGTCTATATGAAGCAATCACATTTGTTCACAAAAACACGCAAAGAAGCACCTGCCGACGAGCAGGCGCGAAACGCCGAACTCCTCATTCGCGGCGGATTTATCCATAAGGAAATGGCCGGAGTGTATGCATTTTTACCACTCGGACTTCGAGTGATAGAAAAAATCAAAAATATCATTCGAGAAGAAATGAATGCAGTTGGTGGGCAAGAAGTCTACATGACCACGCTTCAACCTCGTGACATCTGGGAGAAGACCGACCGTTGGGATGATGCCAAGGTGGACAATTGGTTCAAGACTAAATTGAAAAGTGGCGAAGAGCTCGGTGTTGGTCTCACACATGAAGAGCCGATTGTTGACGCACTTTCTGGGTATGTTTCTTCCTACCGTGATCTTCCAGTTTCTATCTACCAAATTCAAAACAAATTCCGAAACGAACTTCGCGCGAAGAGTGGAATTCTTCGTGGTCGTGAATTCATTATGAAGGATATGTACTCGTTCGCGCGTACAGAAGAAGAGCACGAGAAGATTTACGAAGAAGTTGCGGATGCGTATCATCGTGTCTACAAACGTTTGGGTATTGGACATATCACATATCGCACACATGCCGACGGAGGAATCTTTACCAAGAAGTTCAGTCACGAATTTCAGACACTCTCAGGCGTAGGTGAAGATACGATTTATCTTGACGAAGAAAAGAATATCGCTGTCAACAAAGAGATATTTACTGATGAAAATTTGGCGAAGCTTGGACTTGATAAAAATAAGCTTGTAGAAAAGCGTTCAATTGAAGTGGGTAATATTTTCCCGCTCGAAAGCAAATACACCGATGCTCTCGATGTGTACTACACTGACGAAAATGGTGAAAAGAAATCCATCATTTCTGGCTGTTACGGAATCGGAGTAAGTCGCACTATGGGTGTGCTTGCAGAAATTTTTTCTGACGACAACGGACTTGCATGGCCAGAATCCGTTGCTCCATTTCGCGTGCACATCCTTGAACTTGGTGACTCTGAAGAAGTATTGAATGAAGCACAGAGTGTCTACGAAAAACTCAATGCTTCTGGGATTGAAGCATTGTATGATGATCGCAAAGACATGTCTGCTGGAGAAAAATTTGCCGACGCTGATTTGATTGGTATCCCATACCGTGTTGTCGTTTCTTCTCGAAGCATGAAAGAAAACGGTGTCGAGGTCAAGAAACGCACCGAAGAAAAAGGCCAAATCATGAGCGTCAGCGAATTATTGAATTTCCTAAATCCTAATGCCTAGAGCCTAATTATCTAATTTTCTATGTTCGACAAACTCTACAACTCATTTTCAAATGATATCGGTATTGATTTAGGTACCGCAAACACCCTTGTGTACCTTCGTGGTCATGGGATTGTTATCAATGAGCCATCAGTTGTAGCAGTGAATCAAAAGACCGGACGTATTGTTGCGGTCGGAATGGAAGCCAAGAATATGCTCGGACGAACCCCGGGACATATCCGTGCTGTACGACCGATTGTAGACGGCGTCATTTCAGATTTTGAAGTAACGGAAGAGATGCTTTCCTATCTTATTGCAAAAGCCGAAAAAATTTCGAAGAAATTTTTTCGGCCGCGCGTAGTAGTCGGCGTTCCATCAGGGATCACTAATGTTGAAATTCGCGCTGTCTATGATGCCGCAAAATCTGCTGGTGCTCGCGAGGTGTATATCATCGAAGAGCCAATGGCTGCTGCAATCGGTATTCGTCTTCCGGTCAAAGATCCAGTCGGATCGATGATAGTCGATATTGGAGGAGGAACTACTGATATCGCCATTATATCGCTTGGTGGAATTGTGCGTTCAAAGAATTCGAAGATTGCTGGCGACCGTCTCAATTCTGATATTATTTCGTATCTTCGTGACGAATTCAAATTGCTTATTGGTGAGAAGACGGCTGAGAATGTAAAAATTGCAATCGGCTCTGTGCTTGAAGGAAGCTTTATGGAAGCGCAAGTCCGCGGGCGTGATCTTGTCACAGGACTTCCTCGCGAAGTGATCATCACCGATTCAGATATTCGCGAAGCCATCGCTCCGGCCATCAATGATCTCGTGGATGGAATCAAAGAAGTTCTCGAAACCACTCCACCTGAAATTCTTTCTGACGTCATGCATCGCGGGATTGTGCTCACTGGAGGGGGAGCGATGCTCGTTGGTCTTGATCGCATGCTCGAAGGGATTTTGAAATTCCCGATTTACGTTGCCGAAGATCCACTTACCGCAGTTGCTCGTGGTGCAGGAATCGTGCTTGATTCTGTTGATGAATATAAAGAACAGCTTGTGTCTGCCTCGAACGATTTACCATTACGTTAAATAGGTGTTTGCTTTTTGGTGTTTGGTGCTAGGTAATTCAAATTTGCGTTGCTAAAACCAAACACCAAAAAGCAAACACCAGTATTATTATGAATAGACAATTCTCACCATCGCACAGCAAAGCCAGAACCATGCGTGTTGGTATTGCAATTGCAATACTCACCATTCTTTTTTCAGTTCCAGTTCTTCGTAACGGAATGCGCAGTGGCGTGAATTCTGTAGCGTTGGGAATCTCTCGAAGTGTGCATGGAGTCGGCAATTGGTTTGGGTCGATTGGTGGAATTTTTCATACACGTGTCACATTAGAGCGAGAGAACGTTGAGCTCAAATCTCGAATCAATGATCTCAATACTCAATTGCTCACCACCAACGCACTTCTCCGTGAAAACACCGAACTCAAATCCCTGCTCGGCAGGAATGCCAACAAAACGCACGCGATACTAGCAACGATCATTTCTAAGCCTCCAACCTCGCTATATGACACACTCATCATTGATGCCGGGAAAGATAATGGAATCATGGTCGGGCAAGTAGTCTATGCTAATGGGAGTACTCCGATTGGCAAAATCGATCACGTGAGTGATCGTTCTTCTGTCGTTCGACTGTATTCAACGAGCGGGGAGAAGACTGAAGCACGTCTTTCGCCGAACGGTGTAGATGTAATATTGGAAGGGCGAGGCGGAGGTAATTTTTCTGCAGAAGTACTGCATGATTTGGTTGTGGATCCAAGTGCGATTGTTGTCACCAAAGAAACCAGCTCACATACGATCGCGTATTTCAAAAAGATTACCTCAGACCCGCGCGATCCGTTCCAAACCCTCCTTCTCATCTCTCCGGTGAACATGCATGAACTTCATTTTGTAGAAGTGAGACAATAAAAAAACGCTTGGATATCCAAGCGTTTTTTAGCCCGATTATTGAATTCTAATGTGCACCCGGAGGGTTTGCCTCATTGAATGCATCCTCACTTACATCGTGCTGAAGTTCCTTCAGCATTCCTTCAATGATAAGATTTTGCTCTTTATCGCTTGTTGTTTGGAGATCTTCGTGCTCTGTCTGCATAAAAATGTTTTTATTATTTTAAGTATACCATTTCAAAAAGTTTTGTCAAAGCTCATTAATTTGCTATAGTGCAGACACTTTGAAACCAATCAAGTTCACCATCGAAAAAAAGATTCCTGGCGCGCTCGGACGAGCGGGTGTTATTGAGACCCCTCATGGCAAGATTTTGACACCAACGTTCGTACCTGTTGGTACAAAAGCTACGGTCAAAGGTATGACACCTGAAATGCTCAAAGAGCTTGGTGCTCAAGTCGTACTTGCCAACACATACCACTTATATCTCCAGCCGGGTGACGAATGGGTGCGCGAAGCAGGAGGTCTTACAAAGATGATGCATTGGGACGGTCCGACTATCACTGATTCTGGAGGATTCCAAGTATTTTCTCTTGGTGTGGCATACGGCAAAGGCATTTCAAAAGTATTGCACCCGGTAGATCCATCACTCCAGATTCCAGAGCGCTCAAGTGCCGATGATGGTGTCGCACGTCTTGCGACGATTGGTGCTGATGGAGTTTCTTTCCGCTCACATCTCGACGGATCGCTTCACTATTTTACTCCAGAAAAATCAATCGAAATCCAGCACAATCTTGGTGCTGATATTATTTTCGCATTCGATGAATGTACGTCGCCGACAGAAGAACGTCGATATCAAGAGGAAGCCCTCGGACGCACGCATGCATGGGCAAAGCGTAGTCTCGATTATCACAAATCAAAACCAAATCACGAACACCAAGCATTGTTTGGTATTGTGCAAGGTGGACGCGATGAAGAATTGCGTCGCCTGTCTGCAAAGACGATAGCCCTCATGCGCACGAGTGATGGGGAAGAGTTTGACGGGTACGGCATTGGTGGTTCGTTCGATAAAGACGACTTACACTCTGCTGTGCAGTGGGTCAACGAAGAACTTCCTGAAGAAAAACCTCGTCACTTGCTCGGCATTGGCGAACCCGAAGATTTGTTTATGGGTGTAGAAAATGGTGTCGACATGTTCGACTGTGTTGCTCCTACTCGCAACGCGCGAAGTGGTGCATCTCTGTATACAAAATACGGCCGAATGAATCTGCTTAATGCCGAATATCGCAACGACTTCACACCAATCGAATCAGATTGTGCTTGTTATACCTGCAAAAATTTTAGCAAGGCATACATCGGACACCTTTTCCGCTCAAAAGAAATGCTCGCTGGTATGCTCGCAAGTATTCACAATTTGTACTTCCTCATCAATATCACTGCCAAGATGCGCGAGGCAATTCTTGCCGGAAC
>CAZPHJ010000016.1:6229-9507 GCA_964586755.1 uncultured Candidatus Saccharibacteria bacterium
TATGCAAATCGAAAAAGGTTTTTACTATCATAAAAAACACGACCCTACAAAAGGCATTTTTGATGCTGCCTACGAAGTTTGCGGAACGGCATTCAACACCGAATCCGGCGGTCCAGTGCACAGCGACGACCCAACGCCATTTCTTTCGACCGAGATGGTGGTGTACAGACCCCTTTTTGAAGACTCACTCGTTCGCACTTCTGGGCGTGACTTTTGGATTCGCCCGATCGAAATGTTTACTCCCGATCGATTCATTAAGATCACAGACCCTCTCGTTCTTGCCGAGCTTGCTAAAGCTAAGGCCGAGATGTATAAATAGCTAAATTGATATTAGACCCTCTCTTTTGAGTATAGGGTTTGGAAAATCAACATCGCGTGTGACGCGAGGGAAACCGCCGAGTTTCCCATTTGTACATCCTCGTTCTTTTTTTGGAAGGACGAAATTTTATTCCCTATTTTTGTTTAGACCAATTGAGTCTTTGTGATGTTGGCGCTAACGTAGAATAGTCGTTATAAATTCCTATCAAAAGTGGTTTTGCATTCTTTTTTATCGACGATGAAAGACGTGGCTAGCTGCGATAAGCTTTGGGGAACTGCAAGCAAGTGCTGATCCAAAGATTTCTAAATGGGACAACCCGGCGTGCTTTATGCATGTCATACTGTCGTAAGATAGTAAGTCGCGCCGACAAAATGAAACATCAGAGTAGTCGGATGTTCGTACGTACCTGAGTGGTGTGAGCAACGAGAATGTACTCATACCGGCGTGCCCTTTGGGTATGAAAAGGTACACGCCCAAACCGATACGCCGAAGCTCGCGCGTAAAGGGGTCATAGGATGCGTTGAATCAATGAAAGGAACGCACTCCTGAGTAACACAGTGCACGGAGAAACTCTGTGTGAATTTGCCAGCACTATCTGGTAAGGCGAAGAAGTAGAAGAGAAGAGCAGCCAATGGGCGGTTTGTGTTAATAGCACAGACCGCTTTTTTATTTGCCCAGTAGTAGATCTTTTTGATACGGCTTCGCCGTGCATCAATGATGCTTCAAAAAGGCTCACTACCGGGTTGCCAAATAAGGGTATTTTTCCAAATGCTTGACAAATAAATATATATATGCTAACATATATTTAAACCATAAAAGACCCACAGTTATGACATTACAACAGATTCGGGCACCGGAACGACGGTAGCGTGCCACGAGCACGCATTCGGCCTCGTTGTGTTGCATTAACGAGGATAATAGATGGAGCCGAAAGGTAGCCCATCAGCAACGCATAAAAAAGTCAGATTCGCTCTGACTTTTTCTTTTACCCATTTTAGCGTAAAGTACTGATGTAATTGACTTTACAAACTTTATGAACTTTATAAACTTGATAAACTGACAAAATGGCCAAAAGCGTTTTCAAGCTCACATCTGAATACAAACCAGCCGGCGACCAGCCGAATGCGATCAAAGGTTTGGTAGAAGGTCTCGAGCAGGGTTTGCGAAAGCAAACCCTGCTCGGAGTCACAGGTTCGGGAAAGACGTTCACTATGGCAAATGTCATTGCCGAGCACAATAAGCCTACGCTCGTCATTGCCCACAATAAGACTCTCGCCGCCCAACTCGCCCAAGAATATCGTGAGTTCTTTCCTGATGCTGCCGTGCATTATTTTGTTTCCTATTACGACTACTACCAGCCGGAAGCATATATGCCCGCATCAGATACCTATATCGAAAAGGATGCTTCGATCAACGAAGAGATCGATCGTCTTCGTCATGCATCTACGCAGGCACTCCTCACGCGTCGCGATGTGATTATCGTTGCGTCAGTATCATGCATCTACGGTCTCGGTTCACCAGAAGATTACAAAGAACAAAATCTCCAAATTTCTGTCGGTACAAAAATTCCAAAGATTGAACTCATGCGCAAGCTCATCGGCAACCATTTCGAACGCACGAATGCCGATGTGGGTTCTGCCCAATTTCGTGCAGTAGCAAATCGTGTCGATGTGGTGCCTGTTTCTGAGACATTTATGTATCAGATATTTTTTGAAGGGGATACAATCACTCGCATTTGTGCTGTTGATCCTGTATCTTCACGCATTATTGAAGAAGTGCAAGATATTTTTCTTTTCCCGGCCAAGCACTTCATGACCAATACGAAGCAGCAGCAGTCTGCAATCAAATCAATTCAAGCCGAGCTCAAAACACAACTCGCAGTATTTGCCAAAGAAGGCAAACTTCTCGAAGCAGAGCGCTTGAAGCGCCGCACGACCTACGACCTCGCCATGATCAAAGAGATTGGCTACTGCAATGGTATCGAAAACTATTCTCGTCATCTCTCTGGCAAGAAGCCTGGCGAAGCACCGGAGACACTGCTCTCATATTTTCCGCACAAAGCAGACGGTACTCCGGATTTCCTCACGGTTATCGATGAATCCCACGTCACCGTTCCGCAACTCGGTGGAATGTTTGCCGGTGATCAGTCTCGCAAAAAGACGCTTATCGAATTCGGTTTCCGTCTTCCATCTGCTGCAGACAATCGTCCGCTCAAATATCCAGAATTTGAAGAGCGTGTCGGCCAAGTTATTTATACGACAGCAACGCCGTCAGATTACGAACGCAAAGAATCAGAGCGGATTGTCGAGCAAATCATTCGTCCTACGGGACTCATTGATCCGGAAATAGTACTCCGCCCTATTTTGGAAAAAGGCGATTATAAAGGCCAAATTCAAGACTTCATCGCTGAGACAGAAAAGACGATTGCGCGCGGTTTTCGCGTGATCGCCACCACACTCACCAAAAAAATGGCCGAGGATCTTTCTGTGTATCTCAAGGAGAAGAAAATCAAAGCCGAATATTTGCATAGTGACATCAAGACAATCGAGCGTATCCAGATCCTTACCCAATTCCGTAAGGGGGAATTCGATGTGATTGTTGGAGTCAACTTGCTCCGTGAGGGACTTGATTTGCCAGAAGTGGCACTCATTGGAATTCTCGATGCCGACAAGGAGGGTTTCCTTCGTAGCGAAACATCGCTCATTCAAACGATCGGACGTGCCGCCCGCAATTCCGAAGGCAAGGTTATTCTCTATGCCGACAAGCTCACTGGTAGTATGGAGCGAGCGATAGGTGAGACCAATCGTCGTCGAAGTATTCAGCTCGAATACAACAAAAAGCACGGCATCACTCCAAAGACGATTTTGAAGACAATCCGCGACATCACACAGCAGATGGAATCAAAGCATGCCAAGGCGGTCAACAGTGAGCTCGAGCTCGACATCGAATTATTCAAAAA
>CAZPHJ010000016.1:9607-10795 GCA_964586755.1 uncultured Candidatus Saccharibacteria bacterium
GGGAAGTAAACTCTCAACTCTTTCTGACGAGGATCGCGACAAAGCTGTGTATGAAAAGATAATTAAGATCAAAGAAAAAGAAATGAGTGGTGCAGTCAAAGAACTCGACTTCGAAACCGCCGCGATTTTGAGAGATGAAATTGTTGTGCTTCGAGAGCGAATGACAAAATAAAAAACATTCCATCTGGAATGTTTTTTAGATTTTTACAATTCAAATTATTTACTCCAATCTACTGAATCATCCGGCACTTCAAAAAAAGGATTATCACCATTTTCATTAAGGGTAACGGCAATTCCATCACCGCTGATGCAGCCATACGTGGCGCCGGTGAATCTATAGACTTTTTCACCTTCTTCAAAATCCCTTTTGAGCCATTTATAATCGGCTTTTAATAACTTCCTGTTTAGCACACCAGACTTAGCTTTTACTGCATCCATATGATAATTTTTATATATTATATTATATATAACATTCTTTGTCAATAAAAAAAGACACCCTCAGGTATCTTAATGCTACTTTTTTAGTTATTCTATACGAATCCTTTTGTAAAAAGGATGAGTACAGTGCTTATGATAATCGCATAAGACAAGGATACGAGAAAAAACTCGCGAACTGTCATTTTCCTGTCGTTGGGTACATCACCCAAAGTACTAAAACGCTTTTCCATAATGTATATTTTTCGTGATAAAAAATTATTATATCAATTATAAATATTTGAATTCTTTTTATCAATAGTGCGATAGTGGGATTAGATTTGCAGATTTTATTTAAAAATGGCCTGTCGGGATACCGACAGGCCATATACGTCATTGCGTATTAAAGAAAATAATGATCCCCAACGCTACTGCCAGTAAAAACGAAGCAACTGCCATATGTTGTGTTTTTTTTGCGTTCAGCTCGTTCTCGTCTTTAATATGCTTTTTGCCTAGAGTGTCCGCCTTTATATTTAATTCGTTTATACAAAAGAATATGACGGAGGCAACCAATAATACGATTGTTAGAATTTCAAGGAATATCATAGCTCACATTTTTGAATAGTTCGTACCTACTGTATCCAGTTACTCATATTTTGTCAAAATACGATTCTGTGGTAATTTTAAACTAATTCAATAGAGATATACCCGCCTTGGCTACGGCTCGGCGAGACAGGCACCCCCAATCAACCTTGGCGGGTGCGATTCTGTTGT
>CAZPHJ010000017.1:0-10661 GCA_964586755.1 uncultured Candidatus Saccharibacteria bacterium
CGAAAGCTCTTTATTAATGAAATTTCTTTGGCTTCGGTTACGGACGACTTTTTGGCGTATGCACGCAATCTACCGAAAAATGATCTTTCAGAGCTCACCTCGTTTCTTTCAATCGCTGCTACGCTCATTCTGGTAAAGTCTCGATCGCTTCTTCCAGGATTTATTGTTACAAAAGAAGAAGAAAAAGACATCGTCGATCTTGAAACACGCCTCGCACTTTACAGTATGATTCGCGGGGTGAGTGAAGAACTAGGTCTGCGTTATGGTAAGGTCATTATTCATTTGCCACCAGAGCGTCAACTATTCACGAGTGTCTTTGCTCCAGATCCAAAACTTTCACCACAAGTCCTGTTACAGGCTGTAACAGATACCTTGAATCGTATTCCAAAAGTTGAAGTACTCCCACAAGTAAAAGTGCGAAAAATTATCAGTATCGACGAAATGCTAACTAGTCTTTCGGAACGTATTGCAAGTGCTGTAAGTATTTCGTTTCGCGAATGGCAAAAAACAGTGGTGGTTGGTGACGACGAAGAAGCGACTCGTAAAAATTACATTGTGTCATTCCTGGCAATGCTTGAATTGGTCCGTTCTGGTATGATGGATGCATTCCAGGGAATAGAATTTTCGGACATCGAACTTACTGGAATTAAAGAAGAGGATAGATTACAAGAGCTAGAACAGTCTAGCGCCTAAAGCCTAATGCCTATGAATGCATCATCACTTATCGAAGCACTTCTTTTTTCTCGAGCGGAGCCATGGACTCTCGAAGAATTACGCAAGGCACTCGGAGTATCATCAGAGGAAATGCACAATGGATTATCTGAGCTCGAACAAGCTCTTGAAAATCGTGGTATTCACTTGCTTAAGACAGGTGATACGGTGACACTCGGAACTCATCCGGAGGCTCACGCAGTATTGGAAAAAATTTACAAAGAGGAATTGAGTAAGGGGCTCTCAAAGGCTTCGATAGAAACACTCTCAATTATAATGTACGGAAGAGATGTGACTCGTGGAAAAATCGATTATATCCGAGGCGTGAATTCAGGATTTATTCTTCGTTCGCTCTTGGTACGTGGACTTATAGAACGCAAGCAATATCCGTATGACCGCAAACGATTTATGTATACTCCGACTATCGAACTTCTTGCGACCCTTGGTGTAGAAAATGTGAAGCAGCTACCAGATTACGAAAGAATTCATACCGAGCTCGAAAAGGCTGGACAAGGTGCAGAATTGGCTGAAGAAACATCAAATGGAGAAACTCAAGAAAACACAGCTGTATAGTCTTCTTATTATTTTCTTGATTCTGGTGCCTGTTGCAGGAATAAATTTCTACATTCATGTACAGCAAGAAAAAATAAAGGAGCAGCAACGCGTATGTAACAGTATGCGTGATACTTTGGTGCAAAATACGCTCACTCCAGCCTTGCAGAAGGTGCAGGCAAAATCATTATTTGTATATGATTTTACAAGGGGGGTGAAAATTGCAGGAAAGAATGATGATTTGCCGTCACCTTTGGCGTCACTCACAAAAATTATGACCGTTCGTACCGCGCTCAAAAATACACCACCTCATGAATTTTACACGGTGCAAAAACAAGATCTTCTTTCAGATGGTTTTTTTGGATTCGTATCCGGCGATAGCTACAGAATTTCTGAACTTGTTACCGCTGCACTTGTATCCTCTGTGAATCACGCAGCAGTAATGTTGTCACGCAGTACCGGTGTGAGTGAAAGTTCGTTTGTCGAAAAAATGAATTCTGATGCACAGGAACTTGGACTGAAAACTCTTCGTTTCGGTAATCCGACAGGTCTTGATATTGATGATACCGTTGCTACAGCATTTGGGTCTGCACATGACGTTCTTTTTTTGTTGCACAATAATTATCTTGATTTCCCCGAGTATAGTGCTGTGAGTACAAAAACTAATGTCATGATAAAATCGTCCTCTGGTCGTAGTATTTTGCTTAAAAATACGAATCCATTAGTCGATTCTTTGCCTCTATTATTGGCCTCAAAAACAGGCTATACTGACACCGCAGGGGGAAATTTGGCCATAATATGGCGTGAACCAGGGAACAATATTCTCGGTGCTGTGGTGCTTGGATCATCCGAGCTTGGCCGATTTGACGATATGAAAGCGATTCATGATAGTGCGAGCACATACGTCAGCGCCGCACGTTCACTACCATCTTATTGTAATTTTAAGTAATGAAAGAAAGAATCAAAAAAAATATTCCAGAGTTTGCATTGAGCGCGTACCACAAAGTGCGCGGTTTTCATGCTGCGTTCAAACATTCCTTTCCAGCTCACAAAATGATTGTAATTGGGGTGACTGGTACAAAAGGCAAAACTTCAACAGCAAATTATATATGGAGTGTATTGAACGCCGGAGGATATCATGCTGGGCTCATTACAAGTGCGAATTTTCGTATTGGAGAAAAAGAAGAACCAAACACCTATCATATGACAATGCCATCAGCATATTTTATTCAGAAAAAACTGAGCGAGATGATTGCCGAAAACGTAGGAATTGTTGTGGTTGAAATGACTTCTGAAGGTATGAAGCAATATCGTCATCTTGGCATTCCGGTAGATATTGCGGTGTTCACTAATTTGACACCTGAACACCTTGGAAGTCACAAGAATGATTTTGAAGTATACAAGAAGGCAAAAGGACCAATGTTTGCAGCGTTACAAAAAACAAAAAGATCTTTTCGAGGCAAAACGTTGCCGAAAGTAATAATTGCGAATGCTGACAGTGAGCACTCAGAGTATTATTTGTCATTTCCTGCCGATCAAAAGATAACCTTCGGGTTGGAAAAAGGCATGGTACAAGCACTCGGACTTGCGCAGGAAAATAACGGCACTACATTTACTGCTGGAGGAGTTCGTTATGCACTTTCAATTCCGGGAACGTTTAATGTATACAATGCGCTTCCAGCTATAGTTATTGGAACTCTTCTCGATATTCCAACACCAGAAATTGCGCGAGGGCTTGAGTCACTCAAGGTGATTCCTGGTAGAATGGAATCTATTGAAGAAGGACAAGATTTTTCTGTCTATGTTGATTATGCACATGAACCAGCGAGTCTCACTGCTCTTCTTGCAACGGCCAGAAATCTAATCAAGAAAGAGGACAAAGTAATTCTTCTTATGGGTGTTATTGGTGGCGGGCGTGCTCCGCGCGGAACTATGGCCGAAATCGGCGCCAGGATGGCAGACTATCTCATTGTTACCAATGAAGATCCGTACGATTCTAATCCTGTAAAAATGATTGCCGAGCTTGGTGCTGTTGCAATTAAGGCAGGGAAAGTTGAGCAAGAAGATTTGTTTCTTATACTCGATAGACGTGAGGCAATTACCAAAGCCCTTTCGCTTGCGAAGAAGGGCGATATTGTTCTTATTTCAGGAAAGGGAGCTGAATCTACAATGATGACAAAAGAAGGAGCGATTCCTTGGAATGAACGCGAAATTGTTAGGGATTTAGTAAAATCGCTAACAATTTCATAGAGTTTATAATCTTACAACTATTTATTATTATGGATTACATAACCAACCCTCAAATTTATTCAACAATACATGATGCGGTAAAAATATTTGTACCAGCGATTGTTACTTTTGTCATTGGAATGGGAATCACTCCACTTATTACTCATTACTTGTACAAATGGGAACTTTGGAAGAAGGTAAGTGTTCAAAAGACAACCGATGGACGAGAAGCGACTATTACCAGCAAGCTCCACGGCGATGAGGTGCGAAAAACGCCCCGCATGGGCGGAGTGATTGTTTGGGGTAGTGTTCTTCTCACTACTATTTTGGTAACACTCGTTTCGCTTCTTATGCCAGGGGATGTATCAGAAAAGCTTTCGTTTCTTTCTCGAAATCAGACTTGGCTTCCACTCTTTACTCTCATTTTCGCATCACTTGTTGGTTTGATTGACGATGCTTTTGTGGTCAAGGGTAGGGGGACATTCGTGGGTGGAGGGCTCTCGCTCCGTAAACGCCTTGCTGTTGTTTTCCTGCTTGCACTTGTTGGGGGACTTTGGTTTTATTTCAAGCTTGGAACGACCGGCATACATATTCCATTCGATGGAACGCTTGTTCTTGGATACTTCTTTATTCCATTCTTTATTCTAGTAATGCTTGCCGTATATTCGGGAGGAATTATTGATGGAGTAGACGGACTCGCTGGTGGAGTGTTTATGGTCATGTTTTCTGCGTACGGTGTGATTGCTTACGCACAAAATCAAGTCGACCTTGCGACATTCTGTATGGTAATCGTGGGAAGCCTCCTTGTATTCTTATGGTTCAATATCCCGCCTGCGCGATTCTTTCTTTCAGAGACTGGTACAATGGGTCTTACGACTACTCTTACAGTGGTTGCATTTCTTACTGGACAGGTTCTTCTTCTCCTTATCATCGCGCTCCCTCTTGTTCTCACGACGGCTTCCGTTATAATTCAGCTCGCTTCCAAAAAATTACGGAATGGAAAGAAAGTATTTCTCGTTGCACCACTCCATAATCATTTCATTGCACTTGGCTGGCCAGCGTACAAAGTTACCATGCGTTATTGGATCTTTTCAGTCATCTGTGCGGTTACGGGAATTGTACTAGCGCTGATTAGTTAGCTTCAAAATAAGTTTTACGTAGCAAAAACACCTTCAGTTTGATATTATATTACTGGAATGCCAGCTGAAAAAAAATCGATTGATTATATTTTTCTCACGATTACCATTATTCTTGTGGTGATGGGGATTTTTGCGTTCTTTTCTGCTTCGCTTGGTGTACTCGCTCGTGATCAAGCGAAATTTTATCAAATTATTATTTCTCAGCTTGCACTGGGGCTTGTTGGTGGAACGATAGCACTCTATTTTTGTTCGCGAATTCCATATCGTTTTTGGCGCAACTATTCTGGCCTTATTCTCATCGGCGGTATTGGACTCACACTTCTTGTTTTTGTACCCCATTTGGGATTTTCTCATGGCGGGGCTCGTAGATGGGTCTCAGTGTTTGGGGTGTCATTTCAGCCAGTAGAGTTTCTTAAGATAGCATTCGTTATGTATCTGGCCACCTGGCTTTCGTGGATCAAAAAGAAGTCAAACAATCCATTATTCGGTATTCTTCCTTTTATAATTCTCCTGTGTATTGTTGCAAGTATTTTACTCTTCCAACCTGATACAAAAAGTCTCATTTTGATGTGCGCGACCGGAATTGGCTTGCTCTTTCTTTCTGGTTTTCCGGCAAAGTATCTTCTTATTTTTGGAGGAGGAGCGATTGTGGTGTTTCTCATTCTAGCTTTCAATACTCCATATTTGCGATCACGAATTGATACATTTCTGAATCCAAGTAGTGACCCTACAGGTTCTTCATATCAAATTCAGCAATCGCTTATCGCTATTGGATCAGGGCAAGTAAATGGTCGTGGTTTTGGACAAAGTATCCAGAAGTTTAGTTATCTTCCAGAGCCACAAGGAGACTCTATCTTTGCAGTTATTGGAGAAGAATTCGGCTTTATTGGATCTACAACAGTCGTACTTCTCTATGTTTTGTTTGCGATGCGTGGACTTTGGATTGCCCGCCGTGCACCGGACTCATTTAGTGGACTGCTTGCCTCGGGGCTTGTTATACTTATTTCGTTACAAGTGTTTATGAATATTGCATCAATCACTGGACTGTTTCCGCTTACGGGAGTTCCGCTCGTATTTATGAGTCAGGGTGGAACATCACTTTTGATATCGATGGCAGTTGTTGGGATTATTCTTTCTATATCGAGGGAGAGGAAAATATAAAAACCAAAACGAAAAACGGTAACCCAAAATACAATAGATTAGCATTCGAATACAATTTATTTTTACGTTTTTATCTGTAGTTTTCCATTTTATTTTTTAATTTTTTCATTTATGAAAATTGTATTTACGGGAGGAGGAACTGGTGGACATTTTTACCCGATTATCGCTGTTGCGGAATCGGTTCATAAAATTGTTGATCACGAAAAGATACTTGATTTGAAGTTGTATTATTATTCAGATTCTCCATACGATAAGCAATCACTTTTTGAGAACGGGATTGTGTTTAAGAATATCCCAGCTGGCAAGAAGCGCTTATATTTCTCGATTCAAAACTATCTCGATATGTTCAAAACAGGAATCGGTTTTTTGACTGCACTTTTTTCACTTTATTTTTTGTATCCTGACGTGATTTTTGCCAAGGGTGGGTATGCAAGTTTTCCGACTCTACTTGCTGCGCGATTTCTTGGCATTCCAGTTGTCATTCACGAATCAGATTGTGCACCTGGTCGTGTGAATGTCTGGGCAGGGAAGTTTGCGAAGCATGTTGCTGTGTCGTATGACGAGGCTAGTAAATATTTTCCCAAAGACAAGGTTGCGCTCACTGGTCAGCCAATTCGCGAGGAATTGAAGGAAAAAAAGACCGATGGCGCGTATGAATACTTGAAGCTTGATCCGACAATTCCGACCATACTTATTCTTGGAGGCTCTCTTGGCGCTGAAGCGATCAACAACATTATCATAGACTCACTTCTGCAACTGCTCCCGTACTATCAGATCATTCATCAGACAGGAGTCAATAATTTCAAGGAGATCGAGACACAAACCAATTTCTTGCTGAAAAAGAATGAATTAGCAGCTCGATATCGTCCGTTTCCATATCTCAATCCGCTCGCGCAAAAAATGTCTGCCGGGGTAGCAAGTCTTGTTATTACGAGAGCAGGCTCTGCACTTTTTGAAATTGCGTCATGGGGTATACCAGCAATCGTAATTCCAATTGAAGAATCAAATGGAGATCACCAACGCAAAAATGCATTCAATTATGCGAGACACGGTTGTGCGCGAGTGATCGAAGAGGGAAATCTTTCTCCGACTATTCTCACCAACGAGGTAAAGCGTATTATCTCAAATCCAGTCGAACACAGGAACATGGAACTTTCTGCAAAAGCATTTTCTACACCTGATGCGGCACACAAAATTGCACGACTACTTGTCGATATGGCACTTTCGCACGAAAAATGACTGCGCACTCGGTGGTCATCCTGAATTTACTTCAGGATCAAAACCATCTCGCCAAAAAGCCCTTTATTTGGTAGTATTTTGGGATGAATACAGCAGGGCAAGTTATTACTCGAATCGCACCGTCTCCAACAGGATATTTTCATATGGGCACGCTTCGTACGGCGCTCTTCTGTTATCTTTTTGCTCGCCAGAACGATGGTAAATATCTTTTGCGCATAGAGGATACCGACAAAATTCGCTCAAAGAAAGAGTACGAAGATGATATTCTTGCAATGCTTGAATGGCTCGGTATTACCTATGACGCTTTTTTTCGTCAGAGTGAGCATCTCGACAATCATAAGGTGTTTCTCCAGCAACTTATTGATGACGGCAAGGCATACATATCTAGCGAAGAATCCAAGGAAGAAGCGGGTATTATGCGTAATTTGATTCGTTACAAGAACACCAATGAGATGGTTACTTTTCATGATTTGATTCTTGGAGATATTACCGTTGATACATCTGATCTTGGTGATTTTGTAATTGCAAAAGACTTTGATACACCTCTTTATAACTTTGCGGTGGTTGTTGATGACTGCGAAGCTGGAATCACCCATGTGATTCGTGGACAAGATCACGTTTCAAACACTCCGCGGCAAATACTGCTGTACAGAGCACTCGGCAAACCTGAGCCAAAATTTGCACATATTCCTCTCATTCTTGCTCCTGATAAACAGAAGCTTTCCAAGCGAAAGCATGGTGAGAGTGTTTCTGTACGTCATTATCGTGAGCAAGGTTATTTACCAGAAGCACTTATCAATTTTATGGCTCTTATCGGTTGGAATCCCGGCACAGAACAAGAGATATTCTCGCTCGACGAGCTCGTTCGTGCATTCAGTATCGAGCGTGTTCAAAAAAGTCCTGGAGTATTTAATGTAGAAAAGCTCAACTGGCTTAACAAAGAATATATTCGTAAGCTTTCTCCAGAATTGCAGAAGGAATGGATTCTAAAATATCTTCCAGATTCCTTCAAAAAATCATCAGGTTTTGATACTGATAAGTTTGATAGGCTCATACCTGTAATTATCGATCGTATTGAAAAATTTAATGATGTAATAGTTATGGTAGAGGCTGGAGAACTTGATTTTTTCTTCGTTGCTCCAAAAATCGAAAAGGAGAAAATTATTTTCAAGGGTTCAAGTATCGAGGAGATGATGGCTTCGCTTACGAAGGCAAAGGAAATCCTTGAAACAGTTTCTGATTGGAACATAGAGCAAATTAAAACTGATCTTATGCAATATGCAGATACACTTCCAAAACGCGGACCGTTCTTGCATCCACTGCGCTATTCTCTCTCAGGTCTCGAAAAATCACCTGACCCGTTCACTATTGCAAGTATTATAGGAAGAGAGGAAACTCTAAGACGTATTGATACGGCACTAAAAGCACTCTAAACGGATGAATTCATCCGTTTTTTGTTATAATAAACATATGCGAAGAAACATCTTTCTCACATTTTTTTGTTTATGCCTTTTGGTAGCTACACCTTTTGTTCTTCGTGCCGAAACAGCATCCGAACTCCAGGCAAAGATTGATAATCAAAACAAAGCACTTGAAGCACTTAATGTTGAGATTGCTCAGTATCAAAAGCAACTGACGGTTATTGGTGATGATAAAAACACACTCTCAAATGCAATCAAACGCCTCACCCTTGAAGCACAGAAGTTGAGTGTAAGTATCAAAGCTTCTGAGGCAAAGATTTCGGCAACAAACGCGAAAATTGACTTGCTTGGAAGTACAATCGCTAATACAAACGAGTCTATTAACGATCTCAAAACTGCACTTGGCAAAAGTATTCGTGAGATGAATGCACAAGACCATTCTGACGTAGGAGCTCTTGCGTCAATGCGAAATTTTTCTGATGCATGGCGGTACTCAAGTGAACTCGAATCATTTCGTGAAGGAATACGAGAGAGGACAAATCAACTTATAACAACTGGTCAGGTGCTTAAAACAAAAAAAGCGGAAGTAGAGATAACAAAGAAAACATTAATTTCTCTCAATTCTGAACTCAAGGATCAGCGTGCGATTACCGTACAGACACAAGCACAAAAAAATTCACTCCTTGCTTCAACAAAAAGCAGCGAAAAGGCATACCAGAAACTTCTTGCCAATAAAATCGCACTCAAAAATCAAATGGAAGGGGATTTGCGTGAATATGAGTCTAAGCTCAGATATGTGCTTGATCCAAAATCACTCCCTCCAGCTGGTTCGAGTCCATTAATTTGGCCTGTTGATAGTGTAAAAATTACACAGCATTTTGGACGCACTGTAGATGCAAAGCGTCTTTACTCGAGTGGAACACACAATGGAATCGATTTCGGTATTTCTATCGGCACACCACTCAAGGCTATGGCTTCAGGTGTGGTTGTAGGTTCAGGCAATACCGATCTTACATGCCCGAAGGCTTCGTATGGTAAATGGGTTTATATTAAGTATGACAACGGTCTCTCAAGTCTCTACGGACATATGTCGTTGATAAAAGTCGGCGATGGAGCACGCGTTTCCACGGGTGATCTTGTGGGGTATTCAGGTGCTACAGGCTATGCTACCGGGCCGCACCTACACCTCACTATCATCGCAGCGGATGCGGGAAGTATTCAGAGTTTCCCGAGTAAGGCTTGTAATGGAAAAATGTACACAGCACCAGTTGCTGCACTTAATGCATATTTGGATCCGATGCTGTACCTTCCAAAACAGTAACAAGTTAGGCTCTAGATAATTAGGCACTAGGTAAATACAAAAAAACGGGTTGGCTTTGAAAAAGCCAACCCGATTACTGTGTTAGTTACAATGCTTCAATAAATTCTCTTCTCTTAGTATCCCTGAAGGTATCTGATAGGCTATCAATAAAGGTACAGACTCCGTAAAACTCGTCTGCTTTTTCATGAGTACCACCGAGCTTGTCCCGAAATTTACGGTAGTATATGAAAGCGCCTTTTGTAAGTGTATCGTCTAGTAACATGCAGTCACCAAGAACTCTAGGAAATTCGGAAAAGAATTCAAGAAAGTGTTTATAAATAACTGTCTCGGTTAACCCCGGGATATCACTGTATGTGAATGACTGTATTCTTTCGAATCCTGCCTTTAGAATTGGTCCAATTTTTTCCCATTCAATATCATAATATTCACAATACTCAGTGATTATCTTGATGGAAGTTTTTCCAATATTTCGAAAGAAGGTTAACTCCTTTGGAGTATATATCAGCATTTCTGGGATTGAGGTTATTTTTGCAGCCTTTAGCCCGTTTTGGGCACGTGTAGCCAATTCAATTTTATGAAGGCTGTTCAGAAGGCCTGTTTTGGTCCAATCTGAAATCAATAACGTAGTGTTTTCTGCTTCCATTGTATTTACAAGTTTTTTATAGAATACAACCCTAAATAGATATAGTCAATGTATAGTCACAGGTATGGTATTTTAGCCCGAACGGCTCAAATGGGCGGAATTGAGCCGTTAGATGTTCCAAAACTGCTTGTGATTTCACGTTTTTGTGTTTTTATGCTATTGTATTCCCATGTCAAAAGCAGAAACACTGCTTCGTTTCGAAGAGGTGTCATTCGAATATGGCCACAACAAACCCATCCTTGATG
>CAZPHJ010000018.1:0-311 GCA_964586755.1 uncultured Candidatus Saccharibacteria bacterium
ACCCATGACCTCCCCATTACCAATGGAGTGCTCTACCAACTGAGCTACAACGGCTGATGACTCATCACGTCCGCAAGGGACGCAAAATTCTCTTACAATGTTCGCTCGACTGCTTAAGCAGTTTAGGGCTTATGTAACAAAAATCGGCCGAATAGCCGACTCTCGCCATACTAATACATTTTCACACTATTTTCAATTAAAAAGAACCACCTAGGTGGTCCTTTTTAATTACTTAACAGTTCGATGTGATTTTACTTCAACAATTAATGAACCAGTAATATTTTGAGTTCCATTAAAACTATTTGCACCTA
>CAZPHJ010000018.1:321-5522 GCA_964586755.1 uncultured Candidatus Saccharibacteria bacterium
CTAATACATTTTCACACTATTTTCAATTAAAAAACCCAAGGGTATTCCTTGGGGGTTTTTATCTATCTATTCATTTGTCTTTGGGAGAAACTCCGCGAGCTTACCGAGCAATTTAGGATCTCGATCAGCTGGAGCAAGTCGCATGTATGACTCAACCACTCCCTTTTGGACCTTCACCTTTGTCTTTTCAAGGTCTGCCGCAAACTGAGAAGGAACACTAGGCGTATATGACAAGAGTTCGTCGTAGTAAGCACGAGATCTTCGTATAGCGCTCAAGGTTTGACTTGTTGTTTCTCTGACATCACGAGCGCGCTTCTTGCCGAATAGTGTATCATCAATCTTTTTGAGTAACTTCTTGAATGCACCGATTTGCTCCTTAAGTGACAAAGTCGATCGTTCAACTGTCGGCTTAGCAACTGAGGTAGTTTCTATTTGAACTGCTTCCAATGCACTGTTTTTTACCTGGCCAAGTTTTTTAATTTCCGGTAGAGGTGCGGCATTCGTTGGAGATGTTTCGGAAAGTGGTGCTGCTACAGAATTATTTTCACCCGGCTCGATATAATATTCTTCTGGCGCCTGAGGTTCAACAAGAGAACCCGAGACCTCTGACGCATCAGTATAATACTCTTCTACTGGCGCTTTTTGAGCAGGCACTTTAGGACCCTTTGGAGTTATTCCAAGTGGATTATTTTGTCTTCGATAGCCCTTTTCAAAGCGATTTTCATTTTTGTATGAAGTCAAAAGAGAGATAATTTTTGGCATACCAGTATCATTAAGGCGAACTGAATTCCTATCCATCTCAAAATTGTCTTTGTTAAGACCTGAAACCCATAAAATACGTCGCATAACTTCTTCGGCTTTGTCTCCAGGCATTTGACTCTTTATAAAATTATAAAGAGTATTGATTGCACCTTCATACGCGCCTTTCTGCTCTACCGTAGCCACTGCTACGTCCTTTGCTCCTTCAAGCAATTCATCAAGTGTTTTCTCTTTGAGTGATTGATTTTCGAAGTCATCATATGGACTCATTTTTCGATTCATCGCATCGATAAAGCGACGCGGGCTTGAGTTTGATCGAAGGCCACTCGTCTCAGCAGTCATGGTGTTCGGCATATGATTTCCATTTTTATCTTTTACACCACGAAGCAAAGAGATCTTTTGTCCGATTTTCATATCCTCACCCATCAAATCGGAAACATATCCGCCGATTTGCGCATAAGCCTGAGCAGTGTATGCAGTATTCCAGCCTCCACTAATAACTCGATTCCACACCAAACTACTTCCTTGCATGTTTTCAGGTCGGTATGCCATGTTTCTCATGAGTATTTCGCCCATATCCCACATTCTGCGATCAAAGAAGAGAAGGTCATTTTTTTGCAATACTTCCGGTTGACGATCTTGAATACCGCGCAACACGTCAAGGTATTCCTTCGAATCAAATCCTTCAATAAGTTTCCCTATAGTTCTCTTATCTATTGAGTACAAATCTGCGTCTTCTGATTCAAGGTATAGAGCTCCGTCAGCTTTTGGACGCTCTATAGAACGAAGCAATGTAAGATCGGTAATGTATTTTCGTGCCATACCAACGTTGGCTTTTTCTTTAGGAAATTCAATATCAATAACATTAATATGATAGCCCGGGTTCATCTGTTTCCAAGCCTCGATTGCCTGAACACTTCCATCAGGAGTCTCCCCTTGTTTTCGGTTTACGATGACGTTTATTTCAAACAAGTCCTTATCAAGAGGATCACCGTTTGCATCAACTTGCTTTACGTATTGATCAAGGAGGTTTGGCAAATTCTTTTCTTCAAATCGTGCAGGAATAGTCACCGATACGCGGCATTTTTCGTTCATTTTTTCCATCTGAGATTCAAACTGTCGCAACTCAGCAAGGTATGCCTTATCTTGCCTATCAAGATAGTCTCGAATAAACGCTCTTTCTTTTTCAAGATTTCGCTTTACAGGATTGCCTTCTTTATCTACAAAGACTTTCTTCCCGTCAACTTCTTTTTCATAGTAAGTATCAGGAACGATATTGAATTGCTCCATTTCCTTCCAAAGATCCTGCGGTGAAAAACCACCATAATATGTCTGAGTTGATCCCCCATGTTCTATATCTTTTATTGCAACAGGCGGAACTGGAGGAATTGTTGGCGGTAAAGGTTTTCCATTCTTCCCCTTTTCAAGCGGAGTACGCGGTACGAGTGGAACAAATGGAGGAAGGATTGGATCTGTTCCTTCTGGAACATCGAAGGTTACGTGACCAATCGTACCACCTGGAATATCAACTGGTTTTGCAAACTCAATTCCCTTACCGACAACAGTTGCAATCGGATCAATCGTTTCTTGACCATCGGCGCCGATTCCTTCGCTAGCGACAACTTGTGCGAATCGTCCGTTGAATACCGCATGGCCTTTCTCATCAATGCTAAACATCTGTTTGTACAGGTCACTATTTTTGTCGATGATCGCGTTACCGTTTTCATCGATATCAGCATACATAACATAATGCTGTGTGCCTTGCGACATCGCGAAAGCCATTTTGAGTTCATGATTCTTGATCATTTCCTTTGCATCAATGGCAACTCCATGATGGAAGGATCCATCGGTCTTCATGTGGCTCATGTTGAACACAATATTGCCGTCAGCATCCACTCCGGTGTTTTTCTCTCCACCCCACCAACCCTTCAGCTCGTTCTTGTCAAAAGCCTTTGTATCATTGTCATACCATTTTCCATAATGAATCTTGGTGCCATGCGTCTTCATGTATTCATCTGAACTCTGCACGATGTGCTGGGCAGGAGTATCGATTCCTTTATATGAAGTATAAATATCAGCTTTGTTCAAAGCATCTTTAGTCGCTTCATCAAAGTCACCATTCGGAAGCGTGTGAATCGAAACATTATGAGCAACACCTACGCCATCGCGAAGAATATTGAAGGTACCATCCACGTTTTGAGTCATTGTCACTCCATCAGGAAGATGCATTTGCGTTGCAGCAGGATTGGTCGGATCAAGCGATACAATGTTGTGATCAGAGCCAAGTGGCATGCGAGGTTCATTGCCTGTCATCCAGCGACGAAGGCTTTCGAGTGCTGTCGCATCTTTGGTAAGACCTTCTCCATGATGGCCATTAAAGTGACCTCGAACTCCTTTGACTGTTCCGGCAATAAGCCCATCGTTGCCGTAACCAAACATGTTTTCAACGCCATGGACGATTTCTTGACCAACAACTCCGATTGTTGCACCTACAAGAAGAGTTTTTCCCGCTCGCTTAAGCGAACGTTTAAAGCGTTCAGTCCTAAATCGACTGTCCTTCTTGTCTATCCCAGTATCACCAGCTTTTAGTTTTTCAGTATTTGCATTTGAAAGTGCGGCAAGCTTTTCCTCAAATGTTCCCGCGCCCGGAAGTGTGACAGTGCCGGCAGCTTCAGCTTTACGAAGAGCGATTTTCATTTTGATACGAGATCGCTCGAGTTCCAGACTTTCTTTTTCCATTGCAGCAAAACTAGAATATGTCACGAGATCAATCTTGTTTTCAGCGCCAAGAACAATACGAGAATCAATCTCAGCAAATGACGCAAGCACTGACTGCAATTCTGCACCAGAAAGCGTACCGTTTTCCAATTTTGTAAGACCTTCATTAAGGCTAGCGGTAATCAATGCAGCCTTGATTGTCTCATAGCGAAACTTGGCCATCTCATTGCGACGTTTTGCGTCCGATTCAAACTCCTTACCTTTGGCAATCTCACGAGCATCTTGAGCACGTTCACGATTAAATCGTGCGCGTTCTTTGATTCCAGCAAGCGCCCCTGAAGCAAGAGCTGATCCCCCGAAAGTTACGAGGGCGCTCGCTCTACTACGTACTGCTTTTTGAGTGATTGCTTTTCCTGCAGACCAGATAATTGCACCTGCAGCTACAACGGCCTCGTTTGCGAAACGTTTTCCGAGTTTTGAGTTTTGCAGCCATTCCACACCGCGATCAAAACCGTTGCGTTGCGCCTCAGTATTGAGACGTTCACGAGCCGTCCCGAGGGTGAGCTCGATATTGGTATCCATCTCTTCAAGCTTTTCTCCGTGCTCGATGTTCTTTCGAATTTCTTGAGCGATTGCAAGGAGATTGTCTGTATGCATCGTTCCTGACTTCTTGTATGAAGGATCAAGCGTCTTCAAGATGGTATCGCGCTGCTTCTTGAACTCCTTTTCCGACATATCGGTTGAAGCAAATTCACGAACAAGCTTATTGATGTCTTCGTTGTTTATGGGAGCATCTTTCTTCTCGCCCTTTTTCATCAACTGGTCACTATATTCATCAGTAAAACGCTCAACAACGGCCTTCATTGCCTCGTCGCTCTCAGCACTGTCTGTTACACCATCCTCTCCAATATAGAGATTTTCACTCTCTGTAATTGCCTTTCTGGCTTTTGAAATTTCCTTTTGACGATAGTATTCTTGAGCAAGGTTGTGCTTCCAGATACGGTGAAGCTGCTTCTTGAACCAACCTTTCTTTTCACCCTTTGCATCTTCAGTCATTTTTTCGTCAGCAAGATCACGCGCTTGGGCTTCCATAAGCGCGGTGGTATTAACGACAGCTGCCTTAAAAATCTTCTTCTTTTTTTGAAGAGCTTGATCTACATCAAGATTCTCATTTTTGGGTGCATTATTTAGTGGATTAGGTTCCATAAAGTGGAGAGGCTATAAGCTTAGCCGAGATACATATTTTTAAAATCGTAGAGTTCCTTTGCTACTTTTTCTTCAATATTTGGGATGACCTTTTTCATAAATGCATGAACGTCATCATCCGATCCCTTATCCATTATTTCTTCAAAATCTTCGATTGAATCTGGAGGGAGCTCGCTCATAATCATTGCATTAATACGAGCCCCAACTCGAGCAAGCAAATCTTTTTTGATCTCTTCAATAACTTCAGCGTCACTTTCGTTAAATCCTTTTTCGAGTACCAAGCGATCCACAAACTGTTCGATGTTTTCCATATAATTAATATGCTTAATTTTTATAAAAAGGTCAAGAGGAGCAATTTCACATTTATAGTATATCAAGATATTTTGACTAGGGATACATTCAGAATGTTTATTTGCTTCGCTATACCAAAAGAAAAACACCCGTTAGGGGTGTTTTTCTTTTGGCGCAGTCGACGGGGGTCGAACACAAATAATTTTGAGTACAAAATTTTCGCGTTC
>CAZPHJ010000018.1:5622-10311 GCA_964586755.1 uncultured Candidatus Saccharibacteria bacterium
TACTGCTTTCGCAATAGGGTCAAACTGTTTTATGCGCAGTCGACGGGGGTCGAACACAAATAATTTTGAGTACAAAATTTTCGCGTTCCCGCCTCGGCAACGACCTTTCAGGTCGGCTTCGCGCCTCCGGCTTTCGACCCCCGCTCTGCGGTAAAACAGTAAGACCCTACTGCTTTCGCAATAGGGTCAAACTGTTTTATGCGCAGTCGACGGGGGTCGAACCCGCAACCTCCCACGTGACAGGCGGGTGCTCTAACCAGTTGAGCTACGACTGCATTTTTATTTACATTGCTTAACTTCATTAATTCTACCACTGTCCCGCCAACCGGGTGCTCGCTATAGTCTAATTTAAGTTGAGCTACGACTGCATTCTATAAACATACACAAAAAAACCAAACACCACACACCACACATTACTGCGAACATCTCATCCGCCGTGTGTCGACGACAGGAGTTGCACCTGTGACCTTCTCTTTATGAGTGAGACGCTCTAACTAACTGAGCTACGCCGACATATTCAGTTACTTGTTGCGGGGTCCGGGATCGAACCGGAGTCTCAAGGTTATGAGCCTTACGAGATACCACTTCTCTACCCCGCGTATGTCGCAAGCGTAAAGATTTGATATTCCGTGACCTGGCTCATAACCTTAGTGTTATTCGCTCTATTAGTCCTTTCGGAGATACCACTTCTCTACCCCGCGTATGTCGCAAGCGTAAAGATTTGATATTCCGTGACCTGGCTCATAACCTTAGTGTTATTCGCTCTATTAGTCCTTTCGGAGATACCACTTCTCTACCCCGCGTAATAACACTTAGAGTGATACTTTCTAAATGAAAAGGCGTCAAATTGACGCCAAATCATTATACCCAAAAATCTCGTAAAAGCAACCACTACACAAACCCTAATTCCTGAAAAACGACTTCGTACAGCTGAATAGTGCGAGCGGCAAAGACTTGTGTAATTTCATAATCAGATCCTTCGTGTGCAATTCTATTGCGCACCAAATGTGCCTCCCAGGCAGCCTGGATACTTCCCAAATCACCAGGGGTCATACTTTTGAGCTTATCTCCAATAGTCATTCCATGAACACCACGTGCTTCAAGCAAATCTTCAAGAATTAAGTCGGCTTCAATAATAGCAAGACGCCAGTCTGAATGATTGGGTGAGTTGACCAAATCCTGAATTTGATTCCACTTTACGTTCTGTTTACCCGCCTTCGTATCAGTAAACTGTGCTTGGTATTCTGCAATAGCATGCTGAAGATGATGATCCTCTTCTTTGGCAATTTCTATCATTCGTACCAACGCATAGATAATCATCGTAATTCCCATAAGCGACAATGTATACGAAACAAAATAGACCGCTGGTGGAATCGTAAAAAATGAAGCATTTCCATGTAGTAAATCAAGCACGCCATCAAAAAACTTCGTTGTTGTTGACGGAGAAGGATTGAGAAATGGAGTGGTAGAAAGATTGTCAAAACTATTGATATCCATGGAGTTAGCAATGTTAGATATTAGATCATTAGACGCTAGGAAATTTCCTAAAGCCTAGAACCTAATACCTAACTCCTGCATTACTATTGTAATGCAATTTCAAAGAGTTTACCAATCGCAAAAAGCTCTTTGTCTTCCCAACGTGGAGCCATGAGCTGCACACTTGCTGGTAAACCATTCGGAGTCTTCGGTAATGGTAAAGCAATGGAAGGACAGCCAGACAAGTTTGCTGGGGCAGAAAATACATCGGAAAGATACATTGCTACTGGATCAGACATATTTTCACCAAGTTTAAACGGTTGCATTGGAGCTGCAGGTGTCACAATAAAATCATATTTTTCAAATGCTCGGTCAAGTTCTTTTGTTATCTCGTTACGAAGTTTTGTTGCCTGACGATAATATTTTCCATCATGCAAAAGTGCGTGTGTGCCAAGTACAATACGGCGACGAGACTCGGTTCCAAATCCCTGGCCTCGTGTTTTTGAATAAAAATCAAAAAGAGACTGAGTTCCTTCTGCGTGGTAACCATACCGAATACCATCAAGTCGCTCAAGGTTTGTGGAAACTTCTGCAGGCATCACAATATAGTACACAGCGAGAGAGTATGGGAGTGTTTTAAATTCCACAGTATCGATACTGTATCCGAGCTTTTTAAGAGTTTCGAGCGAAGAAAGAAATGCCGTGTGCAGTTCTGTATCAATTCCATCCCCTTTCATGCATTCCAACGGCACTGCAATTTTCTTTGTCAGTTTTCGATTTTTAGGCACTCGTTTTTCAAATGGAACGGTTGTTCCATCAAGTACGTCATGACTTGCAAGTGCGTTATGTAAAATTTCTGCATCGGCAACCGAATTTGTTAGAGGCCCAATCTGGTCAAGCGAGTTTCCCATTGCAATAAGACCGCTTCTTGAGACACTTCCATACGTTGGTTTAAAACCAACAAGCCCGCAGAATGCAGCCGGTTGACGAAGTGACCCACATGTTTCTGAACCAAGCGAAGCAAGCGCTCCACCCATAGCAACAGCGGCAGCTGAACCTCCTGATGAGCCACCTGGAACCCTTTCTCGATCAAGCGGGTTTCTTGTTACACCATACGCACTCGTCTGAGTTGAGCTTCCCATGGCAAATTCATCCATGTTTGTGCGACCGAGGAATACAACACCTTGATTAATTAAATTTTGTACAGCGGTTGCGGTATATGAAGCAACATAATTTTCCAAAATTTTTGATGACCCAGTTACAAATTTGCCTCGAATGAGCATGTTGTCTTTGATAGCGAGTGGAATACCGGTCAGATGTGTGGCGGACCCATCCGCAAATTTTGCTTGTGCAATTTCGGCCTGCTTCATCACGTCATCATAGATTTCGAGATATGCGTTAATATCGGGATTCTTTTCTTTGATTACAGAAAGATACGCATCGCAAAGCTCGGCGACAGTATAGTCCCCACATTCCAGTGCTTCATGTGCTTTTTCGATTGTGAGATTTTTGAGTTCAATCATATTATAGAATCTTTGTCACCTTAACGTATCCGTCCTGAGTTGCAACAGCTGAAGCAAGAAGAATTTCAGTGTATTGACCCGGTGTTGTCGTAACAACATCGTCACGTGTCACGTTTCGATGTTCTGGAATGAACATCGCATCATCTGGCACAGGCGCTTTTTCTGACTCATCAATATATTTGAGAGTTGCTTCCAAATCCTTAGAAAGACCTTCAGCCTCCTGATCTGACATTGCAACACGAGAAATTTGAGCTAATTTTTGGATATCACTTAATTGCATCCCCTATTTATAGCATTTTTGAGCATTTTCGTTATATTGACATATATAATTAATGTAGTAGTATGAAAGAAAAATAGTTATGGCCTTAAAATTAAAAAATCTCGATGAACTATGGTTTGAACCAGATTTTTCCTTTGAAACAGAAAAATCCTATGTGATTGAAACTGATATGTATGCCTATAATTTTAGTTGTTTTACTGTTTTACATGTTGATCAAGAATATATCATTGCATACGGAAAATTTTGGTTACATGCTGAACAGGATTGTGGATGGAGAATACTTTGCATTAATAAGATAGAAAAATCTGGTTCTGCATTTTTTTTAGAAACTCCCCTCTCTCAAAAAACAATAAAAAACGAAAATACTCTCGCAATACTTATTCCCAACATTAAAATGGGAAGACTTCCAGGAAAAGAATATTTATACCCAATCGAGTCGCTCTGAGTGGCTCGATTTTGCTTTTTCTATCAAATATGGTATAACCAAGAAAAATTGACAGCATGGGCCATAAAAACAAAAAGGAGAAAAAACCAAAGGAAAAAAAGGTTCACATCACTGATCGTGGATTACCAACACACGACAAACCAAATAGTATCAAAAAAATTAAAAAGAAAATTATAATAGCACTAAAAACGAATCAAAACCCAGGGACAGAATTTCATGATGACTGTCTCTAAAAATCACCCCGCAACTGCGGGGTTTTATTTTGTTAATTTCAAAAATCCAGCTTCATCAATAATAGGCACGCCGAGTTTTTGCGCTTCATTATATTTCGATCCGGCAGATTCCCCTACTATTACATAGTGTGTATTCTTTGAAACAGAAGATGCTACTTTACCACCTAAATCCAGAATCATTTTTTTGGCTTCATCGCGAGAAAGTGTTGGCAGTGTTCCGGTAAGTACAAAAACTTTTCCAGAAAACTTTTGGTTCTTGATTCTTGATTCTTGCTTCTTGATTCTGACTTGCGCAAGTAGGTCCTTCACAACCTTCTGATTGTGCTTGTCGGCAAAATATTCAACAAGGGAACTTGCTACACGCGGACCCACTCCGTTCATAGCCTCGAGTTCAGAGTGTGACGCTTTTTGCAATTTTTCAATCGTTCCAAAGTGACTTGCGAGATCTCGTGCGGTTTCTTCTCCGACTTCAGGAATCGAAAGTCCTACAATAAATCGATCAAGTGGCTGTGTACGTGCCATTTCAATAGCCTCGAGCATATTATCAACAGACTTTTCTCCCATACGAGGAAGTTCAAGCAAGTCGCCCTTCTTCAAAGTAAAGATATCAGCTCGACTCGATATGAGGCCCGCATCAAGCAACGCATCGAGATTTTTGGGTCCAAGATGCTCAATATCATACGCGTGCTTACTCGTAAAATGATAGAGTGTCCGACGATCTTTTGCCGGACA
>CAZPHJ010000019.1:0-4081 GCA_964586755.1 uncultured Candidatus Saccharibacteria bacterium
ATGCCGTTGCCGTCGGGGTCTTCGAGATAGATTGCTTCCGATACACCGTGATCGGCGGTGCCGACGAGCGGATATTGGTCGTCGATGAGGCGTTTCAAGACCTTGGCGAGTTCCTTTCTGTTTGGATACAAAATTGCTGCGTGATAGAGCCCTGTGTGACCAGCTGGTGGCGGTGTAGCACCAACTCCAGACCAAGTATTGAGCGCAATGTGATGATGATAACCTCCAGCGGAGAGAAAGACTGCCGAGTCGCCATAGCGAGCCGTGATTTCGAAGCCGAGCAAATCACGATAAAAAAGCAGTGCTCGATCAAGATCTGAGACTGTGAGGTGAATATGGCCAATGGTTACTTCAGGGTGAATTGCCATAGTGTTAGTATACGGCAGTTTGCTTGGAATAAAAACTCCATCGGATTTTTGACAAAATATGATTACAGTGTAGTATGAAAAAAAATCACCTTATGGAAAGTAGAGTTTTCAAAGCAGCATGCCCAAGTACACGGCTCGTAATCCTTGATCTTTGTCGTGAACAAAAACTTGCAGTATATCTAGAATTTACAAAAGATGCTCATGCGTATTTTAGGCAAAAATACCCGAATGAGTATGAGTATTTTCTTCTTAATGCTGAAAAAAAGTTTTGTTTTGTTTCAAGGATTGATTCTGTACACATATCTCAATCAAAATTAATAGTGACCCTTCTGGAATACTCGAGGAGTGACGCAGAAACGTATGACGATTCGTGCTGTATCGTAAAGACAACGCCGTCGAATAATAAAGGGTATGTATTAGAAATCCCTATTGTACTTATCAACGGAGCAAATATTAGCCCTCTAAAAATAAAATGAGTAAGAAACAGTACGACCGGTCAAAAATGACCGGTCGTTTTTCAATACTATTACACTCGTTCGCCAATTTGCTGACGCCACATAGCCGAGTAGAGGCCGCTTTGGGCGAGCAGAGCATCATGCGAGCCAGATTCGATAATCTTGCCTTTTTCGAGCACGTGAATCACGTCGGCATGCATGATTGTAGAGAGACGGTGTGCGATGAGGATGGTGATGTGTGCACGAACCTTCGAAATATCTTTGATTGTCTTCCCTATCTCCTCCTCAGTGAGTGAGTCGAGTGCAGATGTAGCTTCATCGAAAACGAGAATGTTTGGTTCGCGAAGCAGTGCGCGTGCGATTGAGAGGCGTTGTTTTTCTCCGCCAGAAACTTTGACTCCACCTTCACCAATCACAGTGTCGAGTCCACGACCACCACGTTCGAGTAGTCCCTGACACTGAGCTTTATTTAGCGCATCAAGACACTGCTCGTCCGTTGCTTGAGGATTGACGAAGAGTAGATTCTCGCGAATCGTGCCAGCAAAGAGCTGGGTGTCTTGCGTGACAAATCCGATCTGGCGACGTAGCTCATCCTTGGCTATTTTATCCGCTGGTATACCATTGTACGAAATATGGCCTGAACTCGGCGTGTAGAGCCCCACAAGCAGTTTTACGAGTGATGTTTTGCCTGAGCCTGATGGACCGACGAAGGCCACAGTCTGTCCTCGAGCGACGGTGTACGAAATCGAATCAAGCGCAAGATAGTCGGCAGTCTTGTATTGGAAACACACGTCCTTGAACGCGAGATTTTGAACTCCGCCAAGTGCTGTAGGATTGTCTGCGACTGGTTCCTTTGGCATATTCATCAGCGTCTCAAAATTTGAGAGTGAAGCCTCTGCCTCGCGATAGGTTGAGATCACATTTCCCATCTCTTGGAGAGGGTTGAAAATATAGAATGAATAAATGTAGAGCGAGAAGAATTGCCCAAACGTGATCGTCCTTACATAGATGAGATAGAGCAAGAAGAACAAAATTCCAACGCGAATCGCATTGATCACGGTACCTTGAATAAATGAAAGACTGCGAAGATATCGGAGTTTTTTGAGTTCGAGCTTCAAAATCTTGTCTGTGGTGGTGTTGAGGCGATTGATTTCCTGGTCGGCAAGGCCAAGACTCTTTACGAGCTCAATATTGCGAAGTGATTCTGTGGTCGAACCTGCGAGGGCTGTCGTCTCGGCCACAATGATCTTTTGGATATTCTTGATCTTTGTAGACAAGACAAGCGAAAGCCCGCCAATCGTTGGAATGGTAAGAAGAAATACAACGGCGATCCCCCAGTAGATATGGATGGCATAGACGGCAACAAATACGAATCCGATCAATGAGACAAAGAGAATATTGATGAGTGCGGCAATCAGACGCTCGGCATCGCCGCGTGTTTTTTGAAGCTTGCCCAACGTCTCGCCACTGCGCTCGTCTTCAAAATTTTCATATGGAAGAGAGAGCGAATGTGCAACACCGTCGCGATAGATGTCGGCACCGACACGTTGCGCTACGCCATTGAGGAAATAATCTTGAAAATTCTTGGCAATGCGCGACACAAGAGCGACACCCATACTCGCAAGCAAAAGGAGTACGACACCATGGAAGAATTCTGTACGAGAATATAAGTCGAACTTGGTAGCATAATCGTCGATCACCCTACTGAAGATGTATGGATCAAGAAGAGAGAACGTCTGATTGATTGTAGCTAAGACGAGTGTGAGCGTGCAGAGTTTCCAATATTTTTTGAGATAGCGGTAGAAAATTTTCATAATTTGAGCATAGATTATAGCAGAAAAAATTAAGTAATTGGAAAATTGACAAAGTGATATTTCAATGTAATATAACTCGTAAACAAACACTCACATTTAAACATTAAAATATGGAAGAGATTACTTTTAATCAGATAATGCAATTCCTACAAGAGTCGGTTACGAAAAAGCCGTATAAGACACCAATTCTCTTAACAAAGAGGATTCTCGAGGAAAATGAAGACAGGGTCAAAGATATTCGATCAACAACGTTTTTTTCTTTGATGAAGAAGTATATTTCTCAAATTGAAAAAACACCTCTTGCTCACATTAATCAAGAGGACACGGAACGATTTCAGCTGGCCATTGCAGTCTTTTGTTTGCACTATACCGAAAGGCTGGGTATGAAAGGAAACCACATGCCCGAAACGTACGATTATGCATCTTGGCGATATTGGTTCGATGCTAATATAGTGTTTCCTCCTCGACACAAGAAGTACCTGAAATAGTAAAATGTTTTTAAAAGCCACCAGTGATGGTGGCTTTTTTATACAAAATTAATATTTTCGAACTCAGCCGGACACCGGGTGTCCGGCTGAAGGATTTTGAATTACTCTTTTGGTGATGGATCAACGCCGACCCAGAGATTCATAGTGCTAATGTCATGATTGCCACAAGCTTTGATGTAGAGGAAAAGTTGCATCTTGTATGCCACTGCCCACTTCATAACGCCGAGCAGGTGCATGGCACGAGACGCTTTACGACCAAAAATTTCGATTTCTTCAGTGAGACTCTCGTCGGTAAAACCATTGATCATATCAACGACACGTTCTGACTCTTCTTTCATAATCTGATCAAAAGTGATGAGGGTTACAGCTGGTGCACCTTTGGCGAGTTCCATGTAGTTGTTTGAATGACCCTGTACGACAAGCGTAGTTCCAAGGTCAAAAATGTGACCGAGGTACTGCATAAGATCTTGCATTGAACGCTGTTTCTCATGTGGACGATAGTCGAGCATTGCTGGTGTCACTTTTGTGGCAAGGTGACGAATAATGTCGATTTCCTTGGTAAAGCTTTCGATAAATTCTTGTTTTGAGATCATAAATATAAGACAATCTAATTGATAAGTGGGATGATTATACCAGAAAACACCGACCCGCTCCTAGGTTGGATTTCGTTCTATTTTACACCTTGAACCTTATACCTAATTCTAATATTTGCGTATTACGCCACGTACAATTGCGCGGATTTGCAGATCGTTTTCGGGATACATTGGCTTGAAATGTTTGTTGGCTGGTTCGAGCCAGACCTTGCTTCCCTGCTTTCGAAAATATTTCATAGTGAACTCGCCGTCGATTTCGGCAATCACGATCTCGCCGTCTTTTGCATTGTCGGCACGTTCCGCAATGACCATATCGCCATCGGCAATGTGTGCTTCAATCATGGATTCACCGTCGACTTCCAT
>CAZPHJ010000019.1:4181-9611 GCA_964586755.1 uncultured Candidatus Saccharibacteria bacterium
TTGAGAAGTATATTTTTGTAATCCATTTGTTTAGATTTTAGATAATTAGGAACTAGGCCTTAGATAGATACAAATCACATCTGGGTCCTGAAACTAGTTCAGGATGACCCAGCAACCAACTAAAACTGAAAGACTCGTGGTAACAATCGACTAAAAAATGTTGATGGAGTATTCTGGCGGATTTTTTTCAAAAGAAGTTTATGATCGTGTGCCTCTTTTGAATATTCCAAACCATGCACAATCTTGTAGTCGATAACCTTGTTGATTCTTTGTAATTCTTTCTCAATAAGCTTGAGATATTCTTGATGCTTCATATATCACTTCTTTTACTATTTTTATAATCCGACCGTGCTTATATAGTAAGTGAACGTTCGTTCACAAGCAAGTGTGGATAAGTAAAACGACACAGTATTTTTGCAGTGAAAAGCATCAATCAAAACGACACTGATACTACTTGGCTTTTTTGACAGCGTTTGCAATTGCTTTGACGACACGCTTATCAAAAGCATCGGGGATGATATATTTTTTGTTTAATTTATTTTTTGGAACAAGATTTGCGAGTGCGAGCGCAGCGGCAACTTTCATTTTGTCGGTAATTTGCGATACTCTCGCATCGAGTACGCCACGAAATAGTCCCGGAAATACGAGAACGTTATTGATCTGATTTGGGTAGTCAGAACGACCAGTGCCAAATACGGCCACTTTTGATTTCATAGCTTCTTCATATGAAATTTCGGGTGTTGGATTGGCCATCGCAAAAATGATTGGGTTGTCATTCATTGTTGCCACATCTTCCTTGGTGAGTAGATTGCCTGATGATACGCCAATAAACACATCGGCTTCAGCGATTGCGTCAGCAAGTGTGCCAATGCGTTTGTTGCCGTTGGTCGTACGAGCGATAAGAAGCTTGTGTGCATCAAGATCGGTGCGATGTATGCCGATAATCCCCTTGCGATCAAGCAAGATGATATTCTTCGCATCAAATCCAGCAACAGTAAGCAAATGAAATACCGCTTGGGCTGCTGCACCTGCACCACTTATCACAATCGAAACATGCTTCGTCTTCTTTACAATCTTGAGTGCGTTGGTGAGTGCGGCAAGAAGCACGATTGCAGTGCCGTGCTGGTCATCATGAAAAACTGGAATCGACAATTCTTGCTTGAGACGCTCCTCGATCTCAAAACAGCGCGGAGCAGAAATGTCTTCGAGATTTATCCCCCCGAATACGGGTGCTATGTTTTTGATTGTTTGAATAATTTCCTCAACATCTTGCGTTGCAAGACAAATAGGAAAAGCATCTACGTTGGCAAATTGTTTGAATAGCAACGCTTTGCCTTCCATTACAGGAAGTGCCGCTTCTGGGCCAATATTGCCGAGACCAAGCACGGCAGAGCCATCAGAAACGACTGCAATGGTGTTGCTTTTGATCGTGTGAGTAAAAACAGCTTCTGGATTTTCGTGAATATATGAAGAAACTGCAGCGACCCCCGGAGTATACGCGACTGCGAGATCCTGTTTATTGCGAACAGGTACGGTACCCTTGAGAGCAATTTTGCCTTTATTCTTTTTGTGTAATGCGAGTGATGCTTTTCCGTAATTCGAATTCATATGTGTCATATCCTACCATTTTGAGTATTAAAAAACACCCCGCTAATCCTTAAGGAATAAGACGGAGTGTTTAAAAACATATTTTTTAAATTGCTTCGGGATGTGCTCCTGAGAGCGTGTCTTTATTT
This sequence comes from uncultured Candidatus Saccharibacteria bacterium, assembly GCA_964586755.1. Classification (GTDB taxonomy): domain Bacteria; phylum Patescibacteriota; class Minisyncoccia; order Phycocordibacterales; family UBA9973; genus CAITQP01. Next base: position 5,918 of record CAZPHJ010000019.1, read on the forward strand.
TTTGCCTCCCTGGCAGCCTTCATCAGCTGAACAAACGGCATGACGATCATCACTACCCCAACAAAAATGGGGATAGCAGCCATTGACTGTTGCAGTTTAGGATAATATTCCCTAATCTGGCTGAACTTTGTGTAGTAAAGCAGTCCAGCAACAATAAACATAATACCGAATGCAATATAAATGATTTTCGAAGTCATTCGTGTCTTTTTCATAGTATGGACGTTTTTCTTTAGTGTACGCTTATCTAAAAATCTGTCAACACCTATGGGAAGAACGCTCGAAGTTCGTCTGATTCATGGAATTTTGCACCAAGGTCACCATACGTGATTTTTTGACCACCAGTCACAATTACAGAACCTCCTATCGCCGGATTAGGCTTCGGACTTGAAGCCTGAAATCCGAGATTAAAAAGCGTTACAACTACTCCAGGATTTGTACTAATATCAAACCCAGCGTTTGCCCACTGTGTTTGGATTTCCTTTATGTATAACGCAGTATAAAGATACTGGTAGTAGTGATTTTTGTCATCGGTAAGACGACTGTACAATTCTGTACTATGATTCACACCCGGGGCGTATGTGATAAGAGCACTCATCCCATCACCAGGATAAAAAGGAGAAGTTGGATCACTTGCATATTTCTCGATATTTTCGGCAGTTTCTTGCTTGATACCCGAAACGCCAAGTGAAAACTGTGATAGCGAACCGAGAATTTTTAATGGTTCAAAATATCTTTTGAATACTTCCCTGTTTGCAGTAAAAAAACGAATTTGTTCTGGAACAACGACAGACGCAATCATGCGAGCCGAAACGCCTGTTTCTGCTGAAACTCGCTGAATGATCGCTGTGTCTTTTTCGAGTCCACCTTTTACTACTGCCCATTCCGGCGTTTGATTCCAATCGCAAATCTTCACGCTCGTCTCGTTGCAGGGTGGTGTTGCAACAATTACCGAAGGCTTTTCTCCTTTTTGAAAAAATGAGTTGCGTGCAGATATTGAACCCTTTACATTAAATACGCCAAGTTGCATACCAACATACACAGCCGTAAAAATGAGACCGATTATAGCGAAGATATACGTTACTATTTTGAAGATTTTTTGAATCATATTCTTATATTATTTTGTTTCAGTAAAAAGAGTTGGGATTGTGTCCTGTGTTATAACCTTAAACCGTATTCGTCCGATTGTTTGACCATTCTTTGTTTTGACATTGACTCGCCATTTTCCATCCGAAAGACTGGTGCTCATAGAATACGTTCGGTAACCGTTTTCTCGTCCACCAACGACTGACAGATTGATCGTTTCTTTTGTAATCCATGCATGTGTCGTCTTGTCGTACATTTGCCACTCGTGAGTGATTTTTGTGTTGAATGATATGGGAGAAAAAATCGCGCTATAGACATATGCCGGAGCGCCGGGGACGATATGTATTGTAGAACGGGCATCACTTACAATACGAAGAATTCCATTCCGTGGTTGTTCTGTTTCGCGAGCGACTACATAATTGCCAGATGTGTTGCGAGATATCGAATAATATACACCGGAGTCTCGAAGAAGAATCGGTAACGGTGGGATAATATCCCCAAAATACAAAATACCTATAGAAAGTGAAATACCGAAAATAGTACCAGCAAAAATTTTCTTACCTTTTACAAATCGCTGCTTGTCGACAAACCAAAGTGCAGTGAGAAAAACAGAAAGTACAAGAAGACTCATAATCCAACTTAGTACAAAAATACCAGGTCCAATTTGGCGAAGAATGACAGGAACAAAAAATAGACTAAAGACAAAAAGAGATAAAAAGAAAAATCCAACCTGAAAACCTATACGACTGTAATGTCGTCGTCCTGTCTCACTAAGTATAATTGCAACAAAAAGAATCAAGAGAAAAGGCCACGCTACGGCAAACACAGAACCCTTAAAATAAAATACGAGATAGGTAGAAAGTATTCCTCCAAAGAAAAACTGCAATGTAGCGGTCATCCAAAAATGCAATTTAGACGACTCTGTTTGCTCTGATACGGAAAGCGTACGTTTTCTCTCTTCGTGGTTCAAAAGAATAATACAGACAGCGACGGCGAGTAGTTGAAGAGCAATAAGAACATTTTCAAAGATTCTATCGACCTGAGTGAGAGTAAACGACCCAACGACGAATCCAAAAACGAGCGAAATCGTTCCGACGAGTCGCTCATTCCTTTCATACCAGTTGTAGATTTTTTTTAGTACAACCATATTTTAAAATGCTTATTTATCGAGATCCAATATCTCATCAATCCTTATTTGTTCCACAAATTCCGGAACGTGTGACACGAGAATCATTGCACCTTGGTATTGATCGAGTGCTTTTGCAATGACTGGAAGATGACGGAAATTAATGTGGTTTGTCGGTTCGTCGAGAATAAGAATACCTGGCTGTTCAAGCACGAGACTCGCGAATGCCACAAGTCCCTTCTGGCCTTCAGAAAGTGCGCCAATTTTGGTATTCATAATCTCGCCAGTAATGAGAAATCCTGATGCCACTGCACGCATGCGCTCTTCTTCAAATCGTCCAGTTACCTTCATAACTACTGCTTTGAGAGCATTAAACACTGTCGAGTCAAAATCGAGCGTCGAAAAGTCCTGGCGATAATATCCAATGCGAATTCCTTTCTGAATTGTGACTCCTTTTGCAGTGCCACGAGCAAGACCTTCGAGGAGTGTCGTCTTCCCTATCCCGTTTGGACCCTTGAGAAGCAAATGCATGTTTTTCTTGAGTGAGACTTTGAAATTGCGTTCCACCACCTTGTGATTTTTCATCATGGTGAGCGAGTTGATCGCAATAATTTCGCCGATCATATCTGGTTGAACTGGAATCGTAAATGGACGAATCGTCTTGTCTTCCTTACGAACATCCACCATCTCTTCCTCGAGATCTTCGGCAAGCTCTTTCATGCGTTTTGCTACGAGACGCAAGCGTCCTCCTTTGTGTGCAAACTCGTTTGACTTATCTTTCTTAGCTTGGATTTGTTTCGCGAGCTGAGCGTTCTTCATGTTTTCTTTTTCGACGCGAGCCGTGATGTCTTTGAGTACGTTGTTGTAGTTGCCTTGGTAAAACTCGATCTTGCGCGTGTAGATATCGAGATACAAGACACCGTCAGTAAACGCATTCAAGAATGGAGCGTCGTGGGAAATGACAATCACCGTCTTTTTGTAATCAATAAGGAATTGTGTGAGGTGTTCGATACCAGCCTTATCGAGGTTGTTGGTCGGCTCATCAAGAAGAAGCAGATCGGGATCAGTGATGAGTGCTGATGCAAGAAGCAAACGAGCTTGTTGTCCACCAGAAAATGTATTGATGATGCGGTCATGCACTTTTTCGTGGCCTTTTAGATTGACGACTTCAAGAACTTCATCAATTTTTGGATCAATGTCGTAGACTTTTTTGTTAAAACTCTTTTGAAAGAAGTCGCGTACAGTAAGACCCATTTGGTCGCGTGGAATAACCTGGCGAGAAGTCGCAATCGTCACATCAGTACCGATATTGATAATTCCATTCTCTGGAGTATGAAGTCCGTTGATGAGTCCGAAGATGGTGCTCTTTCCAGCGCCGTTCTGACCCATGAGAGCAATCTTTGACCCGCGACGAATACCAAAAGAAACCGCATCAAGGATGGGTTTGTTGTGGCCATATTCGAATGACACCTCTTCGAAACGAAG
>CAZPHJ010000020.1:0-6275 GCA_964586755.1 uncultured Candidatus Saccharibacteria bacterium
TGATTGCCGAAGTCGGACGAACGGGTCGTTCAACAGGAACTCACTTACACTTCGAGGTGAACGGCGCCGCAAACCCATTCCACAACAATCCAAATTTTGGACTCTAACTCTTGATTTACTTAATATTACAAATAGAAAACATCGCCTAATATTAGGCGATGTTTTCTATTTGCGGGCGGTAGCGGATGGCTTCGAGGATGTGATCTTTCGTAATCTCATCGCTATTGTCGAGGTCTGCGATTGTCCGAGCGAGTTTTTGTGTTCGGTGATATGCGCGAGCTGAAAGTCCGAGCCGAGTTGCGGAATCGTTCAAGACTTTTTCGACTTCGGGCGACAGCGGTGCGACCAACGGCAAATCCTTGCCTTTGAGTTCACCATTTTGTTTTGGAGAAAGTCCGAGCGAACGCGAACGAGTGAATGCTCGTTCGCGTGCTTCGCTCACCGTCTTACGAATTTTTTCTGATTGCGCTTCTCCTCCACCCTGTGCCAATTTATCATATCCAATTTCTCCAACATAGAGTGCGATGTCGATGCGATCCAAAAGTGGTCCAGAAAGTTTGCGGCGGTATCGTACGAGGTCGCTTGCCGTACAACTGCACATTTTTGTTTTGGATCCTTTGAATCCGCACGGACATGGATTCATCGCTGCGACAAAAAGAAACTGTGCGGGAAAGATTGCCGTGCCTTTCGACCGAGCGATTGAAACAAAATGTTCTTCGAGTGGTTCGCGCAAGCTCTCAACAACGCGTCGGTCGAATTCAGGAAATTCATCAAGGAACAATACTCCGCGGTGTGCGAGTGTGACTTCGCCTGGCTTTGGAAACGTTCCTCCACCGATCACGGAAACATATGATGATGTGTGATGTGGTGATCGAAATGGAGCAATGGATTGGAGTCCGGTAATATTCTTGCCGCCGGCGATCGAGTGGATCGCAGTGACTTCCATCGCGTCTTTTTGTGAAAGCTCCGGCAGGATTCCGGCGAGCGCGCGTGCAAGCATTGTCTTTCCGGATCCCGGTGGTCCATACATGATGATGTTGTGTCCTCCTGCAGCAGCGATGAGAAGTCCCCGCTTGGCCGATTCTTGTCCGATAATGTCGCCGAAATCTGTTTCCGGTTTTGAAAATGCACCCGCACTTTTTTCGCTTGAAAAAGGCGCGATCTTTGTATCCCCTTGTGACTTAGTGTTTAAATGTTTGATGACTTCGCCAAGCGTTTGAGCAGGAAACACAATGATTCCTTCGACGAGCGTTGCTTCCAAAGCATTTTGCGCGGGTACATATATTTCTGTGAAACCCTCCTCTCTCGCTTTGAGCGTGATTGCGAGTATTCCGCGTGTAGGGCGAACGCCGCCATCGAGAGCGAGTTCTCCTATAAACAAAGATTGATCGAGACTTTTTGTCTGCAGGCCTTCAGATATGAGATAACCGATTGCAATTGCGAGATCAAAATGTGAACCTTCTTTTTTCAAATCGGCTGGAGAGAGTGAAACTATTGTTTTTTGATTTTTTGCCTTCGGTGATTCGTAGCCGGAATTCTTGAGTGCTGAACCCACGCGATCGCGAGCTTCGTCGACTGCTCGGTCGCCGAGTCCGACAATGGAAAAATTGTTGAGCCCTTTTGATGTGTCGACTTCCACGGAAACAATTCTTCCGGTGAGAAGTTCTGTTTGGGCTGAGAATACGCGGGCGAAAGACATAAATGAGTTAAAAGTTTATAAAGTTCATAAAGTTTGTAAAGTCTATCTATAAACAAACACACCTCGAAGCCTTAGGCTTCGAGGTGTGCGATACAAGTTTCTGCTGCAGGGTTTGCGTGAAGTCGTGCTTCTTCAATCGGTCCGTGACATACTCGGCATTTGCCGAACGTTCCATTTTCAATTCGTTCGAGTGCTTGTTCTACTTGAGTGAGCTTTGCTTCAAGTGGAGTGATAAGTGCACTCTTTTCTTCAAAATCTTCGAACCGATCGGCTGAACTATTCATGTCGGCATTTTCTGTGGTTGCTTCGCTGATAGTCGCTTCCCATTCATGACTCTTGGGATCTCTGTTTCCAAGATCTGCAAGCTCGGACATTAAGATCGCCTTTTCTTCTTCGAGTTTTTGTTTGTATTCGATGGCCATGTAGACAATATAACACGAAAAAAGAAAACTCTAAACACCAAAATCTAAATTCTAAAGAATCTGTATTTCTAGATTTTAGGATTAAAAAATAGGGTTTGTTACATTCGTGACACAAGGGTGGTAATAATTTTTGGATTCTTTGCAAAGAGGATGGTATTTGGATCAATGAAGGAATAGAAGAATACTGGTTTTCCACTTATGTCGAGTACAGCGCGAGCATCGTGATTATTGAGTACGACATCACTCCATTTTGTGTCGAGTAGTCGAGCGTTCGCACCACTGACATCAACTCCAAAAAGTGGTGCAAGGTCGGCGAGCATAAATGGTTCCCATTCAAGCATTCCTGAAAGTAAAAAATCATGAGCCGATCCTTTGAGTAAAAAAAAGAGATTGTTGTCAGTGTAGAGATACGTGCCGAGCATGTACTCATCTGAAAGCGATCGAAGGAAATCTGAAGGTGCATGTTCCGCACGAATTCCGTCAAGAAATTGTGAAGCAGTAATTCGCTGTTTGTTCTGTGTAATGACAATATTTTTGATCGTGCCTGATTGAATATTTGGAGCAGCAACAATTGCATTGATTGAAGTGAGTAGTTCGGCAGAATCTATGGCATTAGCATCAGTCGTGTTAATAGTTTGATTGCTTTCAGAAAAGATGAGCGACTGTTGTGGTATAGGTGCTTGTACAATTTCCACCGGTTTTGTTTTTATTTTGTAAATCCAAATACCTGCGATGATCGCTCCGACAAGAAGAATTATTCCAAGTGTACTGAAGGCAATATTTTTGCGTGAAGTGATAGACACTTCCCCATATTCTTTTTGTTTTTTTTCGTTTTCTGCAATCGCGATTTTTACCACAGATCCGCCATGTTCACGTACTGCATCAGCGAGATCTGAAGAAAAAGTTCGCACCGGTTGAATGTGGCTGTTGTGCTTCGCAATGTAAATAGCCTTTTCAGAATGTGGAGTAATTGCCGGTGCAGGCATTACGTCAGGATTTATTTCTGGCGTTGGTGCATTGATATCGACGAGTCCATTTGTTTCCATACGTGTAATCATCATAACATAAAGGATAAATGGATTTACGGAATTAATGCAAGTTTTAGGACTTAGTTGACACAGGTGGATTTTACTGTAAATTATAAGAAAATCTTTTTTATGGACATATTAAATACAGTTGCTGGCAGAAGCATATTTTTTACAAACTCAAGAACACCAGACCCTGTCTCGGTCTCGAGGGAAAAACTATTTGCGTATGCTCGGAATTGGCTTGCTGTGACGCGAGTATTCGGTCTTTGCGCACCTCAGTATCTCGGATTGGTTTCTAAATATCTACTCACTTGCACTGATGCAGAAGTGGCAAAAGCATACATAGAGTATATGCAAGATGTTGCAATGATTGCTATGGACGATCTGGGTTTAGGGCGCGGTGCAGAAAACGGCGTTCGAGGCCTTGTTCATTACGAGCTCTTTTTTGCTCAATTTAATGACGAAGAGAGAGTGAAAATACTCTCCCTTTCAATTGAGAAAGAAACTCATGAGTTGTGCGACCGCATCCAGAAAGGATTTTCTACCCTCCCTGGAGGATTGGCAACATTTACTGTTGTCGAAGCGATTGCCGAGAAAATCGTGGAAACTCAACAAAATCTTTTTGGCGAGTCGCTTTATACAAAACTGCACATCAGTCTTGAAAAAGAACACGCAACTGAATCTGATGATATGTACAACAAGTATAAATCACTTGATGAGTTGCAAACTGTTGATGTTGATATAAAGCTCCTTGTGTATGCCTTTGGTTGCTTTTGGGAAAAGATGAATGAATTGACGTTTAAATAGAAAACATACAACCATTACAAAAATCCACTTTAGTAAACTAAAGTGGATTTTTTCTTGAGTTTGTATTTCCTTAAATCCTATACTTTATCGCTTGCACCTGGGCTTGCAGGTTTCGGAAAGAAATCCGGCTTTGCTGCCTTGATCGAAAGCGAGATGCGGCCACGTTCGAGGTCTACGCCTACAACTTTGACCGGCACTTTCATTCCTTCTTTCACAAGGTCTGTGACTTTGTTTACGCGCCATGGAGCGAGTTCTGAAATGTGAACCATTCCATCAGCTGAAGAACTGATTTTGACGATTGCTCCCACTTCAAGAATCTTGATTACTTCCCCTTCCATCTCTTCGCCAATCTTATATTCATGTGTCATTTCTTGCACGATTTTCATTGCTGCTTCGGCAGCTCCGTTCTTACCGGTGATGTAGACTGTTCCATCATCTTCGATTGTGAGTTCGGCACCAGTTTTCTCACGGATTCCATTGATGACCTTTCCTCCACTTCCAATCACTCCCCCAATCTGGTCTGGGCGAATGTGCATTACCAAGATCTTCGGCGCGTTCGGTGAAATGTCTGCACGTGGTGCTGGGATTTCTTTTTCGATCACATCAAGGATTTCGAGGCGGCCCTTCTTTGCTTGCACCATCGCATCTTTGATTGCTTGGACTGGTACGCCACCGACTTTGATGTCGAGCTGAAGCGCAGTGATTCCATTTCGTGTTCCAGCAACTTTAAAATCCATGTCAGCATGATGATCTTCGAGTCCTTGAATGTCGGTAAGGATTTTGTATTCAGTCGGATTTTGTACATTAAGTACAAGTCCCATCGCCACTCCGGCAACTGGGCGCTTCATTGGTACGCCTCCATCCATGAGTGCAATCGTTGATGCACAGATTGATGCCTGTGATGTTGATCCGTTTGATGCTGTTGATTCTGAAACGACACGGATTGTGTATGGAAAATCCATTTTTTCTGGAATCATCGGGTAAAGCGCTTTTTCTGCGAGGAATCCGTGTCCCATTTCGCGACGGTTGATTCCGCCAAAGCGTCCAGTCTCACCTACTGAATATCCTGGGAAGTTGTAGTGATGAGTGAAACGCTTGGTTCCGCGAATTTCCATCCCTTCAATTGCGGTCGCAGTTTCTGGTCCGCCCAATGTAAGGATTGAAAGTACATGAGTTTCTCCGCGGTAGAAGATTCCTGTTCCGTGAAGGACGGGAGAAAAGTCTCCAGCTTTGGCATAGAGAGCGCGAACTTGATCGAGCGCGCGTCCATCGGCGCGCGCGTTTTCCTTGAGCGCCTTTTCATGAAACAATTCATCCACCATTTCGTTGAAGTGGTCTTCGGCAACTTCAATCATTTTTTCATTCTCCTCACCCGGATATTTTTCAGCAAGAATATTCTTCCACTCTTCTTCAAGAGCCATTGTTACTTTCTTTGGTTCTGTCCCGAAAATAGTTGGAAGCTTTGGTCCGACTGTCGATGCAAAAAGATTTTTGACCTCTTCAGGAAGGACTGGAGCTGGCATATCTTTCTTTGGTTTGCCTATTTCTGCGACGATGTCTTTCTGCCACTTTTCGAGCGCGGCGATTGCTGGCATTGCCATATCGAGTGCGGTGTTCATTAATGATTCGTCATATTCGTATGCCATTGATTCGATCATGACAACATTGCCTTCCTTTCCACAGATTGTGAGGTCGAGTTCGTAATTGGATTCGCCAGTGTTTGGTACGTATTGATCAAGTGCCATTTCACCACCAGATTTTGGTTTTGAAACGAGTACTGCTCCGACTGGTCCTGCCCATGGAATATCTGAAACAGCGAGTGCGAGTGAACACGCATTAACTGCCATAACACCCGGATCCATGCGTCCGACAGAGAGAACAGTTGCGACTACTTGCACAGCGTTTTTGATGTGGTGTGCAAAGAGTGGACGGATGGTACGGTCGATAATGCGTGCCGAGAGAATCGCTTCATCAGAAGGACGACCTTCGCGCTTGTTGTATTGACCGCCCAAGATGAGACCTGACGCATAAAACTTTTCGAGGTATTCAACGGTGAGGTTGAAGAAGCCTGGATTGTTTTTATCGCTCTTGCTGATGACAGCAGTTGCGAGAATAATAGTGTCTTCACATTTGAGAATCACGGAACCATTGGCCTGATCGGCAAGATCAGAAAAAACCGCAGTCATGGTATGACCACCTACTTCGAGTTTGTATTCTTTGGAATGCATTCTTTATTGGGTTCGTGTTCGGACCGTAAAATTGGCATTTAGCCCAATTCTATACGTCCGAACGCGAACAATTATGTAATAATGTCGCCCA
>CAZPHJ010000020.1:6375-9392 GCA_964586755.1 uncultured Candidatus Saccharibacteria bacterium
CGCATGAGGTATTTGTTCGGATTTTCTGAAAGGTCGAGGAAGTCGTCACAGGCTTCTTTGAGGTTCATCGAAGTTGATTTACCGAAGGCTACGACTTCGACTTGGGTTCCGCCGTTCATCTGGAGATACTCAACAAGTGGGATAAAGTCTCCGTCGCCAGAAATGATGATGACTGTATCGACTTTGTGAGACATTTTGATGGCATCGACTGCAAGACCGACATCCCAGTCTGCTTTTTTTGCACCACTAGAAAATACTTGAAGGTCTTTTGTTTTGGTTTCGATTCCAACCTTTGTGAGTGCGTCAAAGAATGCCTTCTCATCCCCTGCTTCAGAGGTGATGACATAGGCAACGGCGCGAATGAGTTTGCGTCCGGCAATGGCTTCTTTGAGGACGTTGCCGAAGTTTACGTATGATTTATAGAGATTGCGAGCACTGTGATAGATGTTTTGCGTGTCGATAAAAACGGCGACACGCTGGTCTGGATGCTTAATTATACTCATAGAAAATTAGGCTCTAGATAATTAGGATTTAGGGAATGCAGATTTTCTGCTAGAGCCTAGTTCCTAATGATCTAAATTGTTATTAAAATAATTCGACTTATTAAAAATTGAACGCGACTTATGAAAAAGAGAACACAATAAGTGTAGCACAAATCAAAAGTCCGGCTCATGCCGGACTTTTGGTTACTTTAAGTCGAGAGTTTTAAGAAGTGCTGCGTGACCTACTTTATCTTTTTTCTCAAGATACTTGAGGTGTGTGCGGCGATCGGCAACCATCTTGAGAAGACCTCGGCGAGAATGGTTGTCTTTCTTGTGGGTTTTAAGATGTTTTGCGAGTTCGTCGATACGTGCAGAAATAATCGCGACCTGAACTGGTGTTGAGCCAGTATCTGTCTCGTGTTTCTGGTGTTTTTTGACGACGACTGCTTTCTTTTTTGTCTTTAACATAGCCTAGTGATAGTAGCATGGAATCAAAAAGATTGCAAGAGGGCTATGTACGGCAAGGTAAAAGCCATATTATTATTTTCCGACACTTAATTGTGTATACTATATATAGTATGAGCACTGAAATCGAACGAATGAAACGTGAGTTTCTTGAATACATGGAAATTGAACGTGGTTCGAGTTTGAAAACGGTCGGAAATTATGACCGATACATCACTCGATTCATCACATTTTCCAAAACTACGACACCGAAAGGCATCACCGATGATGTGGTGCGTGAATTCCGTCTCAATCTCAATAGGTCCGAAGGGGTAAAAGTACGCGGGCAGTCGAGCGGAACAATGAAAAAGAATACGCAGAACTACCATCTCATTGCACTTCGAAGATTTCTTAAATATATGATGAAGCGCGGAGTGACATCACTCTCCCCCGATCGTATTGAGCTTGCGAAAGTCGGACAGCGACAACTCGATTTGATGAGTAGCGCTGAATTGACGAGATTGCTTAAAGCTCCGCTCCAGAATGAAAGTGGCGCTCTGTCTCCAGATCCATCGGTTGCGCAACTTCGCGATAAGGCAATTATGGAATTATTTTTTTCCACCGGTCTTCGTCTGGCGGAGCTTTGCTCACTCAATCGTGATCTTGATCTCTCGAAGGATGAATTTTCAATCCGTGGAAAAGGTGAAAAAGTACGTGTTGTGTTCCTTTCGGACAGCGCGAAAGATGCAATAAAAAAATATCTTGCAAAGCGCAAAGACATGGATGAACCGATGTTTATTCAATTTTCAAAAAATAAACAAAAAGGTACTGGGCGAGACGATGGTCGCCTCACTCCACGTTCAATCGAACGTATGGTTAAGCAGTATGCTGTGCAGTCTGGTATTTCCCGTAAAGTCACTCCGCACATTCTTCGCCACTCATTTGCGACTGATCTTCTGGAAAACGGAGCAGACATACGCTCTGTGCAAGTCATGCTTGGTCACGCCAATATTCAAACGACGCAAATTTATACGCACGTGACAGATAAGGCCTTAAAAGAGATACACAAGAAATTCCATAGTAAAAAGTAGGTAATGGGTCATCCTGAACTTGTTTCAGGATCTGTATTGTATGAATGAAAAGCATTTTTATGTTTACATAATGTCGAATGAAAAACGAGGAGTGCTTTATATTGGTGTAACCAGTAATTTACTGCGTCGCATCCAAGAACATAAGCAAGGATTATTCGAAGGTTTTACTAAAAAATATAACCTTCACAATCTTGTCTATTTTGAACAAGGAGAGAATGCTTTTGGAGCAATTGCCCGAGAAAAGCAACTGAAGGCATGGCATAGAAATTGGAAAACAAATTTGATTGAAGAAGAAAATCCTGAATGGAAAGACTTATCGCTCGACCTAGATCCTGAAACAAGTTCAGGATGACCCAAAATTCGTATCATGAAAACATTTTTTATAGTAAAATATTTTCATGAGCTATACTGAGCAAGACAATTTTTTTGCACAAGCGTATCGTACTGGTACTGATGCGTGGACTGCGATTCCTTTTGAACGCAAAGCACACGAGCTCGGACTGTATCTTCCGCAAGGTGCACTTATCCTCGATCTTGGAGCAGGTCGCGGGCGTCTCTTGTTTGATCTTGCAGAACTCGGCTATCGAGCAATTGGGCTCGAAAACAATCCTGCGCTCGTGACTCGAGGTAACAATATAATTCTAGAAAAAGGTCTTGATAAACAGTTGCGATTTATGCAGGGCGATGCACTCGATATTCCCCTCTCTGACCAAAGCTTTGATGGTATATCTGATATTGGTCTACTCCAGCATATTCTCCCATCTGATTATAGGATGTATGTTTCGGAAACTGCACGCGTGCTTAAGCAAGGAGGATTTTTCTTCCTTATCGTTCTCTCAAAAAATTCCCCGAATTTCCTGTCATGGAAACCACAAAAGAGCGAGACGGCTGATTTTGAAAAAGAAGGCGTTCACTATCATTTTTTCACTGATGAAGAAATTACAAAATTATTTGAAAAAGATTTTGAAATCCGACACATCGATCACGATACTCCGTTTGG
>CAZPHJ010000021.1:0-8991 GCA_964586755.1 uncultured Candidatus Saccharibacteria bacterium
CACGATCTTGCATTCACGTAAGGATTTAGCCGTTTCACTCCTTGGTTTCAATATATACAAGGATTTATCCAATCGCTTGGATACCATTGCCTTTCGGCTGTTGGCGTCACTGCTCGCACCTCTGCCATTACTGACGACGGGCGTTACCCGCTACGCTTCCGCGCGCGGAGCGCGCAAGTTTAAAGTTCATAAAGTTATAAGGTTATAAAGTTGATTCAAATGCATTGCATTCGGATTACTTTATGAACTTTATGAACTTTTAACCTTATAACTCGCGTGCTCCGCACGCGGTGAATGTTCGGACTTTCCTCACCATTTCTGGCGCGACTGTCTGATACAAGGACTTACATACTACCACCTGTGGATAAACTTGACAATGGCTATTAATTTGCTATAATGGCTGTGTGAGTAATAAACACCAATAATTATTACAAAACAAATGCTTCGCAAAGCCCGCCTCACGGCGGGTTTTGTGTTGTCTGGGCGGGGAACCCTGTTTCTTGTTCTTGTGCTTTCGTGTTATATTGTATATGCGTTCACACATTCTGTGGTGGACGGCTCCGCTCACATAAAGCATTTGTGTTGGAGTTTAGGACCCGCTCACCACAAAGTGTGGGAGCAATACTAAAAAAGAAAAACCACTCAACATTGTTGAGTGGTTTTTCTTTTCTAGCGACTACTGTTTCAAAAAATACAGAATATTTTTTTATCTTAAGAAATAAATAATAAAACAAATATTTTTTTTAAAAAAATAAAAATAAAATAATTTTTAAAAAATATTTTTACAAAAAAATAAAAAGTTTTCCACAGTTATATAAAAAAAGTATTGCGTGAATGTTTTGTATGAGTGATAATTATTGTAGTCGCAATTAATTTAAGTAACAAATATTTTTTTGAAATTATTTTTTATAAAAATTGTTTCTTCAAAAAATGTTTTGTGTGGTCGGAATTGATTGCCTCTTAAAAATTAATTAAAAAATTTTATGGCAGCAAAAAAGAAAGCAGCAAAGAAGAAAGTTGCAAAGAAGAAGACAGCAGCAAAAAAGAAGCGTTAATATTTTGTTCGTTTCCACTTACGAAACACACCTGGTCGAAAGACCAGGTGTTTTTCGTTTGTGTGCAAATTTTCCCTTCTTTACTAAAGAGGGAAGGAATGCGGTTAGTTTGACTTCTTACACACTTATGTTATTGTTCTCTTGACATATTTTTTGACAATTAAAATCACTAATGATGAAACAAATCATATTATTTAGCTTTTTGCCTGAAAATTCAGTAATCCATTTATCTAAAAAGAACGGCAAAATTATTGCGATGCGATCAAATATAAATGGACCATGCATCTGGGCCGAAACAACGAATGAAGAAAATGAAGAACAAATAGGGTATAGCACGAAAATATTTCCATTTTTTACTGAACAAGGTGTACCACGAACAATTTTTGATGAAAAATATCCGATGCTTGCTCTCAATGGTCCGGAAAATATAGTCATTTTGGGAGTTTTATATGATGATAAGTGGAAACCATATCTTTATATTTTGGAACCCATTGATAGTGCACCTATGGGTCAGTTTCAGGTTATTTTGATTAAGACTGGACATCCGATTCCAGATGGATATATATATCATTCCACATCGATTAAGCCGAATTTTGAGGCTGTTCATTTATATTCACACCAATAGTGTGTAGATATTGAAAAATTCATTTTAAAACTGAGTCAATTCTGACTCAGTTTTTTATTTTCTAGCACCTAATTACCTAGTGCCTAATGCCTACTTTTGTGTTACTATGACCTAGCTATGGCATTATTTACAGGACTTTTTGGGACGAGTACGACTGCTTTTTTGAAGGAAGCTCGCCCTATAGTGAAGAAAATCAACGATTTGGAAGAGGGACTCAAGGCGCTGCCTGATGAGGCTTTTCCTGGTAAAACAGCGGAATTGAAGGATAGACTGGCAAAAGGCGAGACGCTCGATCAAATCCTTCCAGAAGCTTTTGCGCTCGTCCGTGAAGCTTCACGCCGAACCCTTGGTCAACGTCATTATGATGTACAGCTTCTTGGAGGTATCGCGCTTCATCGCGGAAATATTGCCGAAATGCGCACTGGAGAAGGAAAGACGCTTGTGGCGACGCTCCCAACATATTTGAATGCGCTTGGAGGAAAGGGTGTGCACGTTGTCACTGTCAACGATTATCTCTCACGACGCGACGGAGTCTGGATGGGGCAGGTCTATGCCTTTCTTGGACTTACACTTGGCGTGATCAATTCGCAGAACGCTTCCTTTTTGTATGATCCGACTCACACAGAAAAAGATGCAGAGAGAGACGGCGTAGCAGTATACAAAGTTGTGTACGAATTTCTCCGACCATCTTCACGCAAAGAATCATATGCAGCCGATATTACGTATGGTACGAACAACGAATACGGATTTGATTATCTTCGTGATAATCTTGCAAATCGTGCAGAGGATATTGTACAGCGTCCACACAACTACGCAGTGGTGGACGAGATTGACTCGATTCTCATTGATGAGGCGCGTACTCCGCTTATCATTTCAAGCGAAGCTGAAGAATCTGATGATTTTTATCGCAAATTTGCCGATATTGCTCTTCATCTTAATCCTGATGAGGATTATTCAATAGACGAAAAGCGCAAGACTATATCACTCACTGATGCTGGGATTTCTAAAGCAGAACAGGCTCTTAATATTGAGAACATTTATACTGAAAAGGGTATCAAGTATGTGCATCATCTCGAAACAGCTGTTCGTGCCAAAGCACTCTTTTTGAAAGACCGCGATTACGTCGTTACGAATGGCGAAGTAGTTATTGTGGATGCCTTCACTGGACGTATGCAACCTGGCCGTCGATGGAACGAAGGGCTCCATCAAGCAATCGAAGCTAAGGAATCTGTAAAGATTCAAAAAGAAACTCGCACTGCTGCCTCGATTACATTCCAAAACTACTTCCGTTTTTATAAGAAGCTTTCCGGAATGACGGGTACAGCTCGGACTTCAGAAGAAGAATTCCGTAAAGTGTATGGACTTGATGTTATTGAAGTTCCAACTCACCGCGAAATCAAGCGTGTTGACCACAATGATCTTATTTTTCAGACAGAAAAAGGCAAATGGCAAGCAATCGCAAAAGAAGTACGTGCTCGTCATGAAAAAGGCCAACCAGTACTTATTGGTACTATCTCAATCGAACGCAACGAATTACTTTCTGCATATCTTCGTGAGGCTGGTGTTCCACACACGCTTCTTAATGCTAAGAATCACGAAAAGGAAGGCGAACTTATTGCTCAAGCCGGGAAACGCGGAGCTGTAACTGTAGCTACCAACATGGCTGGACGCGGTATCGACATTATTTTGGGTGGAGTTCCGGCAACAGAAGAATCTCGCAAAGAAATTCAAGATCTCGGTGGTTTGTACGTGCTTGGAACAGAACGCCACGAAGCTCGCCGTATCGACAACCAGCTTCGCGGACGTGCAGGACGCCAGGGTGATCCGGGCGAGACTCAATTTTTTGTATCGCTCGAAGACGATCTCATGCGCGTGTTTGGAAGTGACCGTATCAAAAGTATGATGGGGCGTTTTGGTATACCCGAAGATCAACCAATCGAAAATTCACTTATCAATCGCTCACTCGAATCTGCTCAGAAAAAGATCGAAGGATTCCACTTTGATGCGCGTAAATACACTCTTGAATACGACAACGTGCTCTCGCATCAGCGCAACATCGTGTACGCTCGCCGACGAACTATGCTTCTTTCAAAAAAAGAAGATATTGAAACGTATCTTGTTGGATTTGTGGGAAACGATACAGCACTCGCAAGTATTGTTGAACAAAAGAAAAAAACAGTGGGTGATGAAGCATTCCTTGAGACATTCCGCCGAATCGTACTCTACGTTACCGACCTACTCTGGGTTGAACACCTTGAGTCTATGGAATATCTCCGCTCTTCAGTAAATCTGCGTGCGTATGGTGGACGTGATCCGCTCATCGAATACCAAGGTGAAGGCCTTCGTCGTTTCCGCGACATGGAAGCTGTCTTCCGTGCTCAGGTTACAGAACTTATTGGAACGATTTCGTTGCAAGAAGGCGGACAAGCACCAAAAGATGAGCCAATATCGAATCAATCAACATTGCACGCTTCTCATGAAGAAGTGTTTGACGGAGCTACAACAGCAGAACCAAACACCCCGCAAGGCGCGGAAAAAGTAGGTCGCAATGATCCATGCCCGTGTGGAAGTGGAAAAAAATACAAACACTGTCACGGTGCATAAAAATATTACATGAAAGCAAAAGGAAAAATAATTCCTATTCCTAAATCTTCTCATAAGCGAGCCTTGATAATTGTTGATGTTCAAGATGGCTTCATTAAGAAATGGAAAGGTCCATTTTTAGAGAATCTGGAAGCTCTTTTTCGACAGGAGGGCTACGACGTATATGTCGAAGCTACTTTTCATGCTGAAAAAGGTTCGCTTTGGGATAAGCAGACTGATTGGACTTTTCCTTACGAACCTTCAATCATGTTGGTGCAGGACTTTCTTCGGGAAAAGAAGAATGTCGTTTCGCTTGTCAAGGAAACTCGCTCTTCGTGGAAGGGAGATAAGAATCTTCAAAAGATATTCAAACAAAAAGGGATACAAGAAGTGCATATTGTTGGATTTGATACCAACGATTGCGTGCTTGCGACGGCTCAGGAATCATTTGATCTTGGGCTCTATACGTATGTGATAGAAGAATGCGTAGGCGCAAGCGCGGGTAAGAAAATGCATGACTATGCCATTGCCATATTGCGAGATTTGGGCCTAACCAATCATGAGTCGAAAATATAGTTCGTGTTGATTCTTAAATGAGCAAGGGCGGGGCTTGCTCATTTTGATTATGTGTCAAGATTGTGTTTGTCTCGTTTTTAAGCTATAAAGCTTTATAGTTTAGAACGTCGCGTTTCAATCGACAGTACGCGACGTGATTTTGCTAAATCCTATGTCCATCCTCACTCAAATACTCATAATCATAATGGTGCTGGCATTGTTCTACACTGTAATCATCAACAATCGCGATGTGATCAAACACATTGTCGAGCAGTTACCTGATTTTTCGAAGATTTTTCCAAAACACTTACCGCCTCCGCTTTCGGAATACGTAAAAGTAATTGTCTTTGTTCCAGATGCTCATGCTGAGGCAGTTCGGCAAGCCGTCGGCTCTGTTGGGGGAGGAGATATAGGAAACTACGCAATGTGTAGTTTTTCTACTCAAGGTATCGCTCGATATCTTCCGAAGGATGGAGCTCGTCCGTCAGTAGGGACGATTGGCAAACTTGAGCTTGTTGAAGAGGAAAAAATCGAGGTAACAGTGGCCAGGGCCCATCTCTCCCATGTGATTGAGGCAATACAAAGGGCACACCCGTACGAGGAGGCGGAGATATATCTCTATGCACTTGAGCCATTACCAGGCTTGGCAAAAATCAGTAATCCACACCCAAATCATTAGGCTATTTTTGACACATTTAGTCAAGCATTGTTTGCTAAAAAACCCTTATAAAATAAGGGTTTTTTTCTTTTGACATACCCTAAATTTGTTGTATAACTATTGACTTTTATATCAGTCTGTGATACTATATGTGGGAACCTAAATATGGTAACGAGCTAGTCTTGGCGCTATATGATAAAGTTCTTTTTTCGTTTCTGGCAAGAAACCGAAGAAATCTCCTGAGAAGTAGACGTTGGCAGAGCGTAACTGTCACACTATGCAAAAAAAAATCAGTAAAATCATGCAGGCTTTCGCCGTCTTTCCTATTTTGACAGCGAACCTTGCTCTTGCTCCTTTCGGAGCGGGTGCCGGGCTCCCCACTGCATCAGTTATATTTCCAGACAAAAATGGGCCCCTTACAAGCGAGGTTGCTGATAACAAACAGCAGGCTCTCGCCGAAAAGGCAATGAAGGTCGACGCATACTTTGCGCAATACGACCTTCCACTCGCAGGTCACGGCGAAACGCTTGTGCGTGTCGCAGAGGAGAATGATCTCCCGTGGCAGTCCCTTGCAGCCGTTGCTATGATTGAGTCTACTGGTTGTAAGTTCGTTGTCCCAGGCAAAAACAACTGTTTCGGTTGGGGGCACGGAAAAATCACTTTCAAAACTATCGATGATTCTATTGAAGCAGTAGGTAAGGCTCTCGGCGCAAACAGCGACGCGACCAAGCACTACTACGACGGAAAGAGCTTTGAGGAAAAACTTATTACGTACAACGGTCGTACTGCAAAAGGAACGAGTGTGAATCCGAAATATGTCCAAAAAGTCTTTCTCGTGATGGATCGTATCGAAAAGATGGAAGTAGAAATTGCAGCTTCTACTCACAAGGCAGATGCTTAATTAAGAAACTTACAAAACCCCGCCGGACGAAAGTCCGGCGGGGTTTTGATGCTGTGTGAATTATTTTTGTACGGCAAGATATGAAGCTACTATCGCTGCAGTTTCGCCACGGAGGGTGAGCGATCCGAGGGAGGCGATTTTACATCCAGTATTCTGAGCGAGAGAAACCTCTTTCTCACTAAAACCACCCTCAGGTCCCACAAAGAAGCTTAAAAGCTGTAAAGCTTCAAAGCTAGAAAGCTCACTGCCGGAAAGGTCAAATAAGACACTTTCGGTTGGATTTATACTTTCAATTGCTTTGGCAAATAACATCGGTTCTGCTAATTCCGGCAGTGTTGTTCTTCCGGATTGTTCGCATGCTTCGCGGACTATCTTTTCTAAGCGGTCGCGATTAAATCCTGTTTTGACTGTGCGTTCAGTGAGAAGGGGGACAATCCGAGTAATGCCAATCTCTGTGGCTTTCTGCACAACGAGTTCAAAGTTCTCGCGTTTGAGAACGGCACAGAATAGCGAAGCAGATTTCTGTGGTTCTCGGTCTGGAGTGTTGATGTCTTTGAGGCTAAGAATGATTTCACCTTTGTTCATTTCCTCGATGACAGCCTCGGCTTCCTGGCCTTTGCCATTGCAGAGAATGAGCGTGTCGCCGGTTTTGAGGCGAAGCACGTTACGCCATTGGTTGATGAATTCCTCATCTCTCACGATGAGTTCTTTCCCGTTGAAATCAAAATTTCCGATAAATCTGTGAAGTCGCATGGGGACAATATAACATTAAATCACAAGAACATGAAAACACGCGATTTGTATGTATATTGTTTTAATGATCTGGTGCTTTCGTGCTCTTATGGCTCTACGAGCCGCCCCGCCTCAATCTCAATCGGGTCAGCGCGGCGGAGGTTTCGCTCCATCTTTTTTGTCAGAATTTCAAAATGGGGTGATTCGTCGAGTGCCACAGCAATTTCAAAAATATCATGCTCTGTGGTAATCCATCGTGTGCCAAATCGTTTTGATACGTCAAATGGCTTGGAATAACTACGCAAGGTTTTCTTGCCATCGCTGTTGGTGAAGTATTCATGGAAGTATGACAGCACAAGTTCACGCAGTGTTTTGTAAATTGGCTCACGATATCGGAGTACGGTATGGCTGGTCCGAGAAATTGCACCATAGTGTCCATCCATTTCAAAAAGAGCGACGACATGGTCGACGTCCTTATTGTTGGTGTCTGCAACTTTCAGATCAAGGAGTAAAGGTTTTTCACCGTGAAATTGTAGGATTGCTGCAGTAAGTAACGCTCCTTCCATACAGTTTGCGGTACGAGTTTGGAGTACTATTCTTGGAGACCGGACGATGTGACCATTTTTTTCTTCAGGTTTTTGGTTAAATGTATTGAGGAAGTCTTGGATTTTTTTCGGGCTATTTAGCGCTCGAAAAAGCTTTTCTTCCTCCTTTGTCAGTGTTTGTGTGGTGGTACTCATGCAGGTATACTATACCAAGTGAGAGATAAAATCAGAAAAATGTATTTGTATATTGAGCGCAATGTATGGTCACAAGCCGTACTTTTGTTGATCGTCGTATCATTTGCGCTCCTTGAGATCCAAGCGATTTCTGAAGAAATCAAGTATCTGAAACAGGAGAACTACTCTGAGTCGTCTATGCTCTGGCAAAATCGTCACATCCACACTTTATCATTGCAGCCCGAAGACATAGAAGAGTGGATGACTTTTTCGTATATAAACACTATATTTGATCTTCCTTCTGACTATCTTAAAAAAACGATTGGTGTGAGAGAAGACAACTATCCATATATTTCCATTGCGCGATTTGCACGAAGGCATCATCTGGCGAGTGATCAATTTCTTTTCTTTATACAGAATGTTGTTGCTGATTACTCAAAATAGACCATGATTCATTTTATTGAGCTTCTTCTCCCGTATTTATTGCTCTACAAGTATTGGGCGATTTTTTCGATTACATTCTTTGCGGCACTTATTCTTCCGATTCCGCCGGGTATTCTACTTATGGCATCATCTGCCTTTGCGAGTCAAGGATATTTTTCGCTCGAATGGGTAATACTTGCCGGAATACTTGGAAATATTGCAGGGGACAATGTGGGGTATTTTCTTGCCTGGAAATACGGCAAGCCGGTACTTAGAAAAATCGGATTCGGAAAGATTCTCGAGAATGAAAAATATAAGAACATCGAAAAGCGTATTCGCAAAAGTCCTGGAGCCCTCATTTTCTTCAGTCGATTTGAAGTGTTTTCAAATCTGGCTGTGAATCTGATGTCGGGACTCGGAAGAGTTCCGTATCGCAAGTATCTATTATATGAAGCAATAGGAGAAATTTTCCAGGTTGCACTGTATTGTTCTATTGGCTATCTGGTGGGGGATAATTGGGAGGAGATCAGTACGCTTATCGGAAGGTTTCTGTTGTTGATAATACTCGTCGCGTTTGGTGTTGTTATCATTTTTCGAAAACGTATTTGGCGGTCAATCACGAAGGATTCAAATTAAAACAACCCACTTGTGGGTTGTTTTAATTTGAACTATGCTCGTTTCTTTTTTGCCGCAAGCATCACTTTTTTTGCCGCGATGCGCTTTGCTGTCTTGTGTGGTCC
>CAZPHJ010000022.1:0-5507 GCA_964586755.1 uncultured Candidatus Saccharibacteria bacterium
ATCCTTGTGTTATTCGTATTCTCGTGGTAATCTGTCCTCACATAACACCCAAGCAGGTTACGAGGCTAATCTGTCTTTCGGAGAAGAAATTACAAACACAACACCTTATTAGTAAGATAATCCTATAATGAATAGCAAACCAACAATCGAAGTAAAGAAAGCTGCAAACGAGAGCAATATGACTCTCATTCGCCGTTTTGGCCGCCGTGTACAAGAAGCTGGAATCGTCCGAACCGTAAAAGGTCAGCGCTACAATGAACGTGAGGCAAGTAAGCTCGATCGCAAAACCTCAGCTCTAAACCGTCTTAAGCGCGGAAAAGAAATTGAGCGCTTGAAAAAACTCGGAAAGTGGGTTGAGCAGACAAAAGGTCACCGTCGTTAAACAATGACTGACAGTAATTACTCAATTACAAACAAGACAAAAGGCAAGCTTCCACGCTTGCCTTTTGCTCGTCTCAAAAAAGAAATTCTTGGAGATGCATACGAACTTTCGATTGCTCTAGTAACACCACGCGAATCTCATCGACTCAATCTCACATATAGAGAGAAAGACAATGCGACAAACGTACTATCGTTCCCTCTCTCAGAAAATTCTGGCGAATTGGTTCTCGATATCAAAACTTCGACTGCTGATGCAAAAAATTTTGATATGACTCCAAACAAATTTTTACTTTTCCTGGTTATCCACGGAATGCTTCATTTGAAAGGAATGGAACATGGGAGTACAATGGAGAAAGCGGAGAAAAAATTTCTCAAAATTTTTTCCTAGCTTTTTCACTTAATGGCCAAGAATAAAATTACTGTCGGCATAGACATCGGAACTACCACAACTCGCTGTGTAGTTCTTTCGTGGCAATCGAATTCTCCGGCACCAGAAACACTTACCGCAGTCGCAGTTCCTACAAAAGGTGTTCGTCATGGATATATTGTCAATCTTCCTGATGTTACTGACACCATCACTCGCGTAGTAGCACTCGCACAAAAGGAATCCGGAATCACAATCAAGAAGGCACTCTTTTCTATGGGTGGCACAAGCCTACTTGCCGAAAACGCATCTGGAAGTGCTATCATCACAAAGTCTGATGGTGAAGTCACCGCACTCGATATCAAAAAGGCTTTACTCGCAGCCGAAGAGGCTATCGACCTCAAGAACCGTCGTGTAATCTACACAATTCCTGTATCTTGGAAACTCGATGGCAAAGATATCCCCGGAAAACCAGACGGTATGCACGGGGTCAAACTCGAAGCAAAAGTATTTTTTGTAACATGCCTGTCGCAACATCTCGAAGATTTGCTCAGTGCCTCGGCCGAAGCCGGTATCGAAGTCGTTGATGTCGTTCCCTCATCCATTGCCGCAAGTAGTATCACTCTTTCTGGTCGACAAAAAGCTGTAGGTGTAATGCTCGTAAACATCGGCGCTGAGACAGTCTCAATTGCCGTATTTGAAAACAACGCAGTCATCGGACTTACAGTGTTTCCGATTGGTTCTACCAACATCACCAACGATATTGCACTCGGATTCCGCATTTCACTCGAAGAAGCAGAAAGTCTCAAGACAGGCAACATCATTTCCAATACATTTCCAAAACGTAAAGTAGACGAAATCGTCACCGCGCGCCTTTCAGATATTTTTGAACTCATCGATGGCTATTTGAAAAAAATCCGCCGTAGTGCCCTGCTTCCAGCCGGCGTTGTCATAACTGGAGGTGGGTCAGGTCACACACTCGTCGAAGGTCTCGCGAGAGACGTATTGCGTCTTCCTTCTCGCGTCGGTGCCGAAGAATTACTTTCTCAAATGAAGGGCCCAATTCGTGATTCATCATGGTTTGTGGCATACGGACTCGCAATATACGGCAAAGATACAGGCAACGACGCCATCACTTCAAACAAGGATGGTGGCACAAAGGGACTCTTCAAAGAATTCTTACGACAGTTTTTGCCGTAAAATCAAATGGTTAATAGTACAAAAAAAATGCACCCTACAATCTGGGTGCATTTTGTTTTTTTTATTTATTTATTTTTTCTTCACCTGCGTGTGTTTTTCCGCTCGTGTTTCATTCTTTGCTTTTGCTGTCATGGTATTAAAAAGTGTTTTTACCATAGTTGTGTGAAGTATTTTTTTCTCATAATAGCTTACAAGGAACTCACATGTAGCAAGACTTGCTTTTTCCCATATAGTAAAACTACCGCCGTGGTCAAAATAAAATTCGATATGCGACTTTATTTGATGAATTGGATGATCAAGATCTGTATTGGGAGAAAATTGATCAAGAAGCACAGCCTTCGTATTTTTTTCCAGACTCAGTGCGTAAGTAAAACGTTTTGCCTCAGGTGCAGCCAATGCACGCGTAAGCAATAAACAAAGAAACTTTGCAAGTGAATGCTGCTTTTTTCTCGATGCAACCTTAAGTTCTCCAATAAGAGAAAGCAATTGTTCTTTAAAAATCGGAAATGTCGACAACGTGGTCATGAGATTTTTTTTTGAGGTGTACAATAAATTTTGTATTGATTATGAACTAATATTTTATATTGTCAATACCCAACTTCCGCATTTGCTTTTTTCTAGAATCTGATAGAATGCGATTAGTTCACTCGAAATTATTACTCATTTTCTGGTATCCGGGCCGTTTGCTCGAAAACCCCTATATTATATGGCAAAAGTAAATCCTGAAATCGAAACATTCGCTCGCATCAAAGTCATTGGAGTTGGAGGTTCTGGAAAGAACGCAATCAACCACATGATCAACGCCAAGGTCCGCGGCGTAGAATTCATCGTAATGAACACTGATACTCAGGATTTGCACAATTCCCTTGCCGACAAGAAAATCCACATCGGAAAAAATCTCACTCGAGGTCTTGGAGCAGGAATGAATCCAGAAATCGGTAAACAAGCAGCTGAAGAAACAAAAGCGGAAATTCAGGATGTCATCAAAGGTTCCGACATGGTATTCATCGCGTGTGGTATGGGTGGTGGAACAGGATCAGGGGCAGCACCAATCATCGCTCGTGCTGCAAAAGAGCAAGGAATCCTCACTGTTGCTGTTGTCACCAAGCCATTCTTCTTTGAAGGTCTTCAGCGTGGGCGAATTGCAGAAGAAGCGCTCGCCGAACTTTCAAAAGAAGTAGATGCAATTATCGTAATTCCAAACGACAAACTCATGCAGATTGCCGGAAAAGATATGGGCTTCCGCGAGGCGTTTGCACTTTGTGATGGAGTACTCCAACAGGCCGTCGAAGGAATTTCTGACCTTATCACCACCCCGGGAGTCATCAACGTTGACTTTGCCGACATCAAATCAATCATGCTTGATACAGGCAGTGCTCTCATGGGTATCGGAGTAGGTTCTGGTGAAGGACGTGCAGTCAAAGCTGCGACTGAAGCTATCAATTCCCCACTTCTTGAACTCTCAATCAACGGCGCACGTGGAGTACTCTTTGCAATCTCTGGAGGAGACGACCTCACAATTCACGAAATCCAAGATGCTGCAAAAGTCATCACTGAATCTATCGACAAAGAAGCTCGCGTTATCTTCGGTACAATCAAGGATGAGCGTCTTAAGAAGGGCGAGGTCAAGGTTACTGTTATTGCCACAGGCTTCCCTACTGAAGCTCCAAAGCGTTCACTTTTCCAGCCATCATTTACAAACACAACCGTACCGGTCGAAAAATCTGAACCGATAATCGCAAAAAAAGAGAATCCTGTCGTTCAGCCGACTACATCTATGGGATCAGATTTCGTAAAACGAGTGGAAGTGGCTTCTGACGACATTCCAACTTTTGGTGACGACACCGAAGATTGGAGTGCTGTTCCCGCGTTTCTCCGAAGACCCAAAAAATAGGAATCTCTCGACTCAATTGCTATAATAAAAGGACAGCTTGATGCTGTCTTTTTATTTACTTAAATGAGCAATACTATGTACGATTTGATTATCATCGGTGGTGGTCCAGCAGCGTCAGCTGCAGCGGTTTATGCTGCTCGCAAACAACTCAAAACCGCAATAATCGCAGGCGAATTCGGCGGACAATCTGTCGTATCTGACGATATACAGAACTGGATCGGTACTCCGCATATTTCTGGTGCCGATTTGGCAAAAAGTTTGAAAGCTCACGTCATGGAATATGCGGGCGACATTCTCACCGTCAAAGAAGGCTCTCTCGTGACCGCAATCGCAGGCTCTGCGGGCAATTTTTCTGTTACTACATCAAAAAATGAAACTATTCAGACTCGGTCTGTACTTATCGCATCAGGTTCCAACCGACGCAAAATTGAGATTCCTGGCGCAATGGAATTCGAAAACAAAGGCCTCACCTATTGTGCATCATGTGATGGACCGCTCTTTACCGGAGAAGATGTTATTGTCATCGGTGGAGGCAATGCCGCGTTTGAGACCGCCGCTCAGCTTCTTGCGTATTGTAAAAGTGTCACTCTTCTCAATCGCTCTGCAAGCTTCCGTGCAGACGAAATTACCGTCTCACAGACAATGAAGAATCCGAAATTTAAGGCTATTACCGAGATCGAAATGCTCGATGTGTTTGGCGGTGACTTCGTTGAGGGTATGACAATCAAACACAAGACCTCTGGCGAAACAGAAAAGATTTCTGCAAAAGCAGTATTTGTCGAAGTTGGACAGATTCCAAATTCTGGGTATGTCAAAGATTTTGTCGATCAAAACGAAGTTGGAAGCATCAAAATAGATCCTCGCACCCAAGCAACGTCAGTGCCAGGTATTTGGGCCGCTGGAGACGTTACAGACGTGCTCTATCATCAGAACAACATCGCTGCAGGTGACGCTGTACGTGCGTTGGAAGATATCTATATCTGGCTACATAAGAATAGCCACTAAACCTCGACAAATGCCCGACTTTCCATTGGAAAGTCGGGCATTTGACTTTTTATAATAGTAGTTTATAATGTATATAAATAAACTAACTCATTTTATGAATAAAAACGC
Organism: uncultured Candidatus Saccharibacteria bacterium; assembly: GCA_964586755.1. GTDB lineage: Bacteria > Patescibacteriota > Minisyncoccia > Phycocordibacterales > UBA9973 > CAITQP01. Next base: position 4,953 of record CAZPHJ010000022.1, read on the forward strand.
AAATCGCTGCAAAGAATGCGAAAGACGGCATCAGGAAGCTGTTGAAAAAACCGACCTCGCCGACAGACCCAAAAAAACTAATATTTTTGGCGAGATTGAACACCAGGCAATCAAATCATCGCTGAATGACGACGGAGTCAGAGTAGAAAAGCGTAAAAAGAAATGAACGCGTAACTAATTCAAATTCGGAACACATTTTGTGTTCCTTTTTTTGTTTGACAGGTGAGATTTAATCAGTCATTATCTTAGTAAACAAATTTGTAGATTATGAAGCAGTTAAGCTATAAGGTTACAAAAACTAAAAGGCCGCCCGCCATAAAAAGTCAGCCTGAAATCCCCTGCCAAAAGTGTGACGCATCAATCTATCTCCCAGATTTCGTATTTGTGCAATATTTGGAACAGTGTCAAAAGAATACCGACAACCAAAAAACCCTAGAAATTGAATAATTTTGTGGGGTTTTTTTATTTTGCCATCCGAAAAAATTTGTGCTATATTACCCGAGACACACTCTGTGTCTTTTGTGTTTCTGGGTTACCCCTCAGACCATCGCGTAA
>CAZPHJ010000022.1:5607-8689 GCA_964586755.1 uncultured Candidatus Saccharibacteria bacterium
GAGACACACTCTGTGTCTTTTGTGTTTCTGGGTTACCCCTCAGACCATCGCGTAATGGTTAGTTAATATATAAATATGGCTCCATCGTCTAACGGTTAGTTGTGAACACATGGGATGTGATCACAAAGCCTTTTCAAAAAGGCCGTGACTGTTGACGGTGGAAATAAGTATAATGGTTAGTTAATATATAAATATGGCTCCATCGTCTAACGGTTAGGACACGGCCTTTTCAAGGCTGTAATCGGAGTTCGATTCTCCGTGGAGTCACATCAATACTGAAAAAGTGAACTTCTTCACTTTTTCTGATAGATGTGAAGCCGCAGTGATGTTTTGCGAGCACGCGAAACCACGAGGCGGGGTCGCGGAATTTTTCTACGACGGTAGAAAAATATCTGTGACACAACGACCAAAAAAGCGCATCTACTGCGCTTTTTTGCGTGCGATGTGAAGACACAACGATGTCGCAACATGGCCGCGAGCCGGGGTCGAGAACACTTAGCCCACGCAACTTTTGTAATCAAAAGCGAGTAGACTTAGTGATTCGTGACACAAGTGACTCCAAACGACTGAAATGCTCATTCAGCAGAATGACTCTTGGAGTAAAGGTCGTGTCGGAGATCGAAATCTATTTTACGTTTTTCTTATAGGGTGGAGTTGCCCTGCGATACCCATAGCGCACGCAACTATCACTATATTTTTGATGATGTACTGCCCTACTAATGTTGGCACCATGAAGCTCTGCCAGCTTGATTCTGGAAGCACAAAAAGAGGCATCACTGTCGTAATCATATGGAACAAAAGGAGTGGCATGACAATGCGCAAAGCCCCTTTGATAAGGAATAGGACACCAATCAACATTTCAAGCAAGCCAAACATAAGATAAAACGTTCCAAAATCCATGAATGTAATTGTTTGATGAAAGAGCGCCTCAACAAGTGAACCCGCTGGCGAAAGCCCCACCACCTTCAAAATTCCAAACCAGAAAAATACGAGAAACAACCCAAATCGTGCCACAGGCACAAAATTCCGCTGAAAGAATCCAATGAGTTTTAGATCAATTGCTTGTATAGACATAAAAACAGTATACAGTATTTGGTATGCGGTATACAGTATGATAGGATTTTGAAAATCGGAGACGTGGCTATGAAATCTAATTTTATTTAGATTTCATCCGATTTCGCTTTATGCGGAAATGACATATACTTGCTTGCAAGTTTGTCACAGGTGGTGTCCGTAGAACACGAAGCTATGCGACAAATGAAATATTGGAGACGTGGCTGAGTGGTTGAAGGCACTTGTTTCGAAAACAAGCGTTGGGGAAACTCAATCGGGAGTTCGAATCTCCCCGTCTCCGCCGGTTCAAAAATAAACACCTTCGGGTGCTTTTTGTGCTCGGCGGAGACGAGAAAAAGAACTGCTTCTCTTTCGTGTGAGATTCGACGACCTTATTCCTTATTTTTCGAAATGTATTCATGAGAGAAAATGGAAAAGGTGTACTGGTCATGTAATGACCGAAAAACGTACTCGTGGTCTCCCCGTCTCCGCAAAATAAAAAAGCCGCGGAAGAATCCACGGCCGTTTATATACTCAAACAAATATCATGCAGCAATTGGGTACTTTCTGAACACGTATGCTTCATTTTTCTCCTCGATTACCACCATACTGTATTCAACACAGCTTTCGCCGTATTCAAGGAATACAACCTCGATGTCGACAGGTGAATTGAATGTAATCAATGAAGCAAAACTTTGAAAAAAAGTACGCATTGCAAAATATACCTCCGGTGCTACAACACAAATCATTTCACCGTACCCTTCTTTCTCGCCCTTTACTTTTGCTCTATCAATAGACGATAAGGGGTGAATGATTTCTGCTCCTGATTTTACAAAATTAAACCACGCAACAAGCACCCCAGCGTAGTCCAAATAGAAAACCTCGCTTATATCTTCAGGGAGAAATAGCTTGTAACCCGAGTCTGCTTTTTCAAAAGGACATATATAGTATTTCGTTACCATAACCAATTTTTAAATTTGTGAATTTAAACAGGAATGACGAATTTCAAACAAACTATACCATGTAAATAAAAAATTTCAATAATGTTGATGAAATATCAATATTTTGCTACCCTATATACGTATTAGATATTTGCGCGGTTAGCTCAGTTGGTAGAGCGCGTCATTGACGTTGACGATGTCAGAGGTTCGAATCCTCTATCGCGCACCAGAATAGTACTTAGCGGTTTCTTCGAAACCAAGGAATGGGCGTGCCGAAGGCACGCCCATTCTGTTTGCCCTGATTTTGCGGGGGAAGAGAGAATTGCTGGCGCGCTGGCGCGCACTGTTTTTTCGCCGAGGAGGAGGTTCGAGCCAAAGATTTCTTTGGCACAGACCTTTTTTGCAAAAAGGTCTGAATCAGAAGCGGTTTTGTCCAAGTTCTGTGCGACTTTTAGCCAATTTTGGAAAGGTTCGAGCCAAGCATTTTGCTTGCGTGAAAGAGATGACATTTCTTCATCGAGCGACTTCTTGGAAAGAAGTAGTTTGGACTTTTGTTCACGATACACTTCTCGCTCAATATCTTGTTCCAAGTAGCCATTTAGAAGTCGCTCTAGTTTTACATTGATAGCAGAAATGGCATCTTGCTTTTCTTTCACGCAAACAGCCAAAGACTGGACGGATTTTCCGTGGTCTTGTAAAGCAAGACGATTAAGCTCCTTCGCCCAGTCTTTGGGCAAAGAAACTTTTTTGATTAGAGATGATAACTGGCGATCCATTTCTTCTTCTCTAACGGCAGATTCGGGACATTTGAAGTCCTTTCGCTTCTTGGTACAACGATAATATGTGTACTCATGTACATTGCCATTCTTCTGCCGTTTGAATTTGTGTTCGCCAGTTATCATCATTCCGCATGAAGCACAGGAGATGAGACCACAGAAAGGTTGAGGTTCATTCTTTGGTTTGCGTTCGGGCTGTCCACGAAGTTTCAACATTTCCTGTGCTTCATCAAAAAGTTTCTTTGAAATGATTGGCTCGTACTTTCCTTCGTGGCGTTCACCACCATATTTGAATAATCCGATGTAAAACGG
>CAZPHJ010000023.1:0-8341 GCA_964586755.1 uncultured Candidatus Saccharibacteria bacterium
CATGAGCTCTCTTTATACACAGCAATCAAAAAATATCACTAAGACTTGGCTTTTGATGGCAAGTGTTTTTCTTGTGGTTATTGGACTTGGGTGGTTCTTCTCGTATTACTTTCAGAATCCTTCAATACTTATCATCTTTGCAATTTTTGCAATCGTGCTTCAAATCGTTTCGTACTGGTATTCAGACAAAATTGTTCTTACTCTCGCAGGTGCGCACGAGGCCACCCGTGCGCAATACTTCGATCTTTATACTACGGTCGAAAATCTTTCAATCACCGCGGGTTTGCCGATGCCGAAGCTTTACGTAGTGGAAGATCCAGCTCCGAACGCATTCGCTACCGGTCGCGACAAAGATCACGCAGTAGTCTGCGTAACCACGGGACTTCTCCCTCTTCTTGAAAAGAATGAACTCGAAGGCGTGATTGCTCACGAACTTTCTCATATCGGCAATCGTGATATGCTTGTTTCGACAATTGTTGTTGTGCTCGTTGGATTCATCTCAATTATCTCTGATGTGTTCATGCGCTCACTGCTTTGGGGAGGGGGACGACGTGACGATCGAGAGGGTAACGGCGGAAGTATTTTGATGATTGTCGGTATTGTACTTGCGATACTTGCTCCATTTATAGGAATGCTTATGCAACTCGCAATCTCTCGCAAACGCGAATTTCTCGCCGATGCATCTGGTGCGCTTCTTACAAGGTACCCTGAAGGGCTGGCAAATGCGCTTCGAAAAATCAGCCAATATGGACAACCGCTTCGTCATCAATCAAGCACAATAGCTCATCTTTATATTGCGGATCCGACAGGTGGACAAAAAATTTCTGGAATCACCAAATTGTTCATGACGCATCCGCCGGTGGCTGATCGAATCAAGGCACTTCTTGGAGAAAAATAGCATGGATGAAATAAATACACGCCTCGCAAAAATTGAAGAACGTAATGCCCGCGTTGAGGCAGATAAGACTTGGGAAACTAGTTGGACTCGAAAAATCTCGATCGCAATTCTGACATACCTAGTGATTTGTTTGTTTCTTTACACAATTCACGAGACAGATATGTGGTTAAAAGCGATTGTTCCGGTGCTTGGTTTTATACTTTCAACTGTCTCATTGCAAATTATTAGAAAAATAGTAAGGTAGAGTCATGGAAAATACAGAAAAAATATTCACAATCAAAGGTGTGCTCAATGAAGCGTACGCGATTATCAAACAAAATTTTTGGACAGTAGTAGGACAATTCACACTTATTTTTCTCGGCTATTTGATTCTTTCTGTAGGATTTAAGAATATCTTTATTTTGCGCACTGTTGTTGCGATTTTATATCTCTTTGTTATAACGATCTTCAGCCTTTCATATGCAAATAAAGGCAGCTTTCATTTTGATGACGTCATGCATCGTTTGACGCTTAAGAAGTTTTGTTATTTTGCTGGAGCATGCATTTTGTATGGTCTTATTGTGATGGTGGCAATGTTGCCGATACTAATCCCGGCAGCTCTTTTTGTTCCGGCAATGGTTTTAGGACCTGCTCATTTTGGTGTATTCTTGCCAGTCATGCTCGTGGGCGCTCTTGCTCTTTCTATTCCAGGAATTATCGTTGGAATTATGTTTGGGTACTATAAATATGAAATTCTGGAAAAAGATATTTCGCCAATGCAAGCCCTCAAAGAAAGTCGTAAAATTACAAAGGGATTCCGTTCCAAGATTCTTGGCCTAATGCTCGTTTCAGTCCTCCTCGTTATTCTTGGGTTTATTTGTGTGTTTGTCGGTTCTTTGTTCGCTATTCCGCTAGTTATTTTCGTAGAAACTGTCGTATACAAAAAGCTTTCAACTCGAATTCCTTCCCCTGAGTCAAAAACTGAACCAGCACAAGCAGAAGAAACTGTTGTTGAGGAGGCACCCAAGGACGCAGTTGAAGTAGAAGCTACACCTGTATAATCTTATGCAAGAATCTCTTGAAAAATTCAAGAACATAGTAATCGAAAACTTTTCAAGACAGGATTTTACTTATCACGAATGGATGGTTGAATACCATCTTAAGATCGTAGAAAAAATTGCGATGGAACTTTGTGATGTTTATATCGAAGCGGATAGAGATCTCGTGAAAGCGTTGGTTTGGTTCCATGATTTCGGGAAACCGCTTGATGAAAAAAATGAACGAGCTATTACTTTGACTGAAGGTCCTAAGGTGATGTTTGATTGTGGTTTTTCTCAGGAGTTTATAGACAGAGTCGTCGAGTGTTGGCAATTGATGGAAAAGAAAAACGAAATCGACATTCGAACGACTCCGATTGAAACACAAATCGTATCATCTTCAGACGGCGCCTCCCATTTTACCGGTGTTTTTTACCCAAGCTATTTCAATGAAGATGGCGACGACTTTATCACCACACAAAAGCACTTGAAAGAAAAAATCGAAAAAGACTGGAATCGCAAAATTGTTTTACCTGAAGTGCAAAAGGCCTTTGAGGGTTATTATTTGAGAGCAAAAGAAATGCTAGGAGAATTTCCGGAAAAGTTTTTGAAATAGGTTTAGGTGTGTTAGATTTATCACGCATCATACGGAGAGGTGCGTGAGTGGTTGAAACGGCAACCCTGGAAAGGTTGTGTAGCCGAAAGGTTACCGGGAGTTCGAATCTCCCTCTCTCCGCGATTACGAAAAAAGAGCACCTTCGGGTGCCTTTTTCGTTCGCGGAGAGAAGCGAGCAAACTGCTTTGCTCGCGTGGGAGATTCGAAAAGCTTTTCATTATAATTTTGAATGTGTACATTCAAAATTATTGAAAAGGTGTACTGGTCATGTAATGACCGAAAAACGTACTCGTGGTCTCCCTCTCTCCGCAAAAAACAGCACAAAAAGAGTGACAGAAACGTCATTCTTTTTGTGCTATAATGGCCTCTCTTATGCCACCTAAAAATACCCCAAAACCCAATCTTTTCGGTCTCATGAAGCCCTATAAAGGTCTTATTGCCTTGTTGGTGATTTTTACCGTGTCTGCCAATGCACTCAACCTGTACGTGCCTAAAATCATCGAACATTCGATCGATAATTTTGCTCGGCATAATTTGGTGATTTCACACATGGTTATGAAGTTTGGAATTGTCGCTGGACTTATATTTTTGTTTACCTATTTGCAGACGATCGTGCAAACGCTTGCGGCAGAGCGCGTAGCACGCGATTTGCGCACTCGTGTTGCGGAAAAGATTTCTCGACAAGAATATGCCTACATCGAAAAAGTCGGTCCATCAAAATTACTTACCAATCTCACTGCTGATGCCGATGCAATCAAAAACTTTGTAGCTCAGGGAATCGCTTCGCTTATTTCGTCACTTTTCCTGATTGTGGGAGCAGCAACGCTTCTCATAATTACCAATTGGAAGCTTGCACTTCTCGTGCTTACCATCGTGCCAATTATCGGTGTGGCATTCTTCATTATCTTCTCAAAAGTCCGCAAGCTCTTCGTGCGTTCGCAAGCGGCGATTGATTGGCTTAATAAAGTGATCAATGAAAGTATTCTCGGATCTGGACTTATTCGATTGCTCAATGCGCAAAGTTATGAATATCAAAAATTTCTCAAGGCCAATTCCGAAGCACGTGACATTAGTCTTGGGGTACTTAAACTTTTTGCCGCGCTCATTCCAATCATTACGTTCCTCACCAATTTAGCGATATTAGGTATTCTTTTACTTGGCGGACATTTTGTAATCACCGGCAGCATGACATTAGGTTCATTTACCGCATTCAACACATATCTTGCGATAATGATTTTCCCAATTATTATTATTGGATTTACTTCAACTGTTATTGCACAAGCGAGTGCTTCTTACGGACGTATACTCATGGTGCTTGATGCTCCGGACAAAAAAGATGACGGGCAAATCGAAGCACCACTTTCAGGTAGTGTCGAACTTAAGAATGTAACACTTACGTATGGCGACAAAGACACTCTCAAAGATGTGTCGTTTGAAGTGAGCCCAGGATCACGAACGGCAATCATCGGACCGACTGCTGCGGGGAAGACTCAGCTTCTCTCTGTGCTTACCGGACTTATTTTGCCAACTAAAGGCGAAGTATTGTACGACGGAAAAAATATCAACGAATTCAACAAAGAAAAGTTGCATGAGCAAATAGGTTTTGTGTTTCAAGACAGTATTATGTTCAATCTTACGCTTCGAGAAAACATCGCATTTGGCTCGGGTGTCACCCCGACCAATTTGATGAAAGCTGTTGTAACAGCAGAGCTTCGTGATTTCGTGGATGCTCTACCTAATGGGCTTGATACGTATGTTTCAGAACGGGGGACAAGTCTTTCTGGTGGGCAGAAGCAACGCGTCATGCTCGCACGCGCCCTGGCGCTTGACCCTAAGATTTTGCTCCTGGATGACTTTACTGCTCGCGTCGACAATCGTACTGAAAAGAAAATTTTGGAAAATGTGAAAACACAGTATCCGAATATTACACTCATTTCTGTGACGCAAAAGATTGCAAGTATTGAAGACTATGATCAGATCATTGTGCTTATGGAAGGGGAAATCATTGCTCGTGGAACACATCAATCGCTTCTGGAAACGTCACCGGAATATGTACAGATGTACCAGTCTCAAAGTAGCGTTGAATAATAATATGAATTATAGACTCAGAACAAATGAAGAGCGAAAAGAAAAAATGACGTTGCGTGATGCATACGTTAGCTTGAAACCGCTCCTTGGTGATGAAAAAAAGCAGCTTTTGCTCGCGCTCTTTGCAATTGCTCTTACATCAACTGCGAACCTTATGGCTCCAATTATGATTTCGCGTACAATTGATACATATTTTGCTACTAAGAATTTTCATGGCGTACTTATCAACTCCGGAATCCTTCTTGCGATTTTTGCTTTTGGTGTTGCTGCGCAGTACATGCAGACGATGGTAATGGGAGGTGTGGGTCGTCGAGTATTGTTTAAATTGCGCAATGCGATATTCACTAAAATCCAAAATTTGCCAGTGGCCTTCTTTCAAGCCAACAAGTCTGGCGATTTGATCTCGCGTATCAACAACGATACTGATAAGCTCAATACATTTTTCTCCCAGGCTCTTATGCAGTTCGTGGGGAACTTCTTTATTATGCTTGGAGCGGCTATATTTATGATTTCACTGCATCCAAAACTGGGGCTCGCTACACTCGCTCCAGCAGCTGCTGTGATTCTTATCACTCAAGTCATCTCCGGATGGATCAAGCGTACAAGTACGAAGAGTCTTCAATCGACTGGCGGAATGAGTGCCGAGATTTCTGAATCACTCGCCAACTTCAAAGTCGTTGTGGCATTCAATCGTCTCGATTTTTTCCGCACGAAGTTTGCTGATGTAAATACTATAAATTACAAAGCTTCAGTGCGTGCAGGTATTGCATCCGGTACGCTTACTCCACTTTATGGAGTTGCATCGAGCGTTGCGCAAATCGTACTGCTTGCATATGGATTTACACTCATTCTCTCGGGTAATCTCACGTTTGGACTTCTCGTTGGTTTCTTCTTGTATGTAAACAATTTTTACACCCCACTTCGCCAGCTTGCGACGATCTGGTCTTCGCTCCAACTTGCGATGGCGTCTCTTGATCGTATTTCTGAGGTGCTTGATCTGGAAACCACCCTTCATCTTGTGCCGACCGAGGTAATCAACAAGAATGGGGCCGTACTCGTGTTCGATCATGTATTTTTTAGCTATTCAAACGGAGTGGATATTTTGCGCGATGTGAATCTCTCACTTGAAAAAGGGAAGACCTACGCGCTTGTCGGACCAACCGGCGGAGGGAAGACGACAACTGCTTCGCTCATGGCACGCCTCTATGATCCAACGATGGGAACTATATATCTCGATGGCTATGACATTCGTTCATACACACCAGAACAACGTACAGGAAAAATCGGATTCATTCTTCAAGAACCATTTCTTTTCACTGGAACAGTCGCAGAAAATATTATCTATGGAAACGATGAATACCCAAATGGTGTAACGGGAGCACTGCTCGAAAACCTTAAATCGCAAGGACTCGATTCACTCCTTGTGCGATTTGAAAATGGTCTCGATACTAAGGTGGGAGCAAGTGATTCGATTAGTCTTGGCCAGAAGCAACTCATTGCATTCATGCGAGCAGTGCTTCGTCGTCCAGAGATTATTATTCTTGATGAGGCGACTGCCAACATCGATACGGTGACCGAGCAAATGCTCGAAGAGATTTTGGCAAAACTTCCAAAGGATACAACGAAAATTATCATCGCACATCGTCTCAATACTATTCAAAATGCCGATGATATCTTCTTTGTGAACGGAGGAGAGGTTGTAGAAGCAGGTTCATTCGATCATGCACTTGAAATGCTTATGCATGGAAAACGAACAAGTTAGTGCATAATAATAGTAATGGAATCAAAAAAGCAAAAAATTGTCATACTTGGAGGTGGGTTCGCTGGAATATACAGCGCTCTTTCGATATTGAAACATTGAAAAGATGAAGTAGAGATTACGATCATCAATCGTACAAATTATTTTCTCTTTACCCCAATGCTTCACGAAGTGGCCACTGGTGGTCTTGGACACCACCAGGTTGTGGAATCGATTCGTGAGATTATTTACAAGACTCCAATTCAATTTCTTGAGGCAAGTGTGTTTTCTGTGGATCTTGAAAAGAAGGAAGTAGTGACTGATCATGGCAATAAAATGTATGACAAGCTCGTGATTGCGATTGGCGCATCGACAAATTTTTTCAACACACCTGGTGCAGAAAAATATGCCAAAGTTCTCAAAAATCTTTCAGATGCAATCGGCATTCGCGATCACATCATTGAGCGATTTGAATCGGCTTCACGCGAAAGTGATTTGGAAAAGCGAAAGAAGATGCTGACGTTTGTGATTGTGGGTGGGGGAGCGACCGGCGTCGAATTTGCCGCTGAGCTTGCCGAATTTTCGAAGCACACACTGCACAAATATTACCGTCGCGAATGTCCAAACACGCAGGCGAATATTATTTTGGTGCATAGTGGAAAGGAATTGCTCGGCCCGTTCTCTCCAGAAACACGCGAACGTGCAAAAAAGAGTTTGGAGAAAAAAGGCATTACACTCATGCTTGATACCAAAGTGACTGATGTGGAAGAAGATTACATTACGCTTGGAGATGAAGAGAAGATTGATACGAAAGCGGTGATTTGGACTGCTGGCGTTCGTCCGAATTCCGTTCACACGAACGGAGGTGAATTGCCAAAAGATGCAAGCGGACGAATCATGACAAATAATGATTTGTCGGTTGTTGGTATACCTGACGTGTATGCGCTCGGTGATGTTGCTCATGTGCCAGATCTTGATGGCAAACCATACCCGATGCTCGCACAGATTGCAGTCGCGCAGGCGAAATATCTCGGCAAGAATATTGCATGTTCACTTAATGGTGAGAAGCTTGTACCGTTTGAATATTTGACCAAAGGATCACTTGTCTCGCTCGGTCAATGGGAAGCCGCGGGTACTATTGGAAACGTAAATCTTTACGGAAAATTTGCTTGGTTTATTTGGCGCACAGTTTATCTCTTTAAATTTATTTCTTGGAGTAAGAAGATTAAGATTGCCGTAGACTGGACGATTCATCTTTTTACTTCGCGCGACACAACGAGAACGTAAGGCAAATTAGGAATTACAAATTAAGAATTAGGAATGATAATTCGAAAATCGGAATAAAAAATCCCCCGCGATTTGCAGGGGGGGTAATTGTTTTGTTGAGCATCTTAGTTATTTTCGGAGATCAATTGAATCCCAGGTTTTGTTGTAAACAAGATAAGCGCAATATGTTTTCGTTCATCGTCTACAAAAATGTGGCTTTCTCTGGCAAAACCAAGATACGTGCCTCCAGTAAACGTGCCTTCAAAAATTCTTGTTTTTAAAGTTATGTCAGTAGAAGCAAGTGAGCAGGCGCAAGGTTCGTTCGGTATATATTTTTTGCCTGGAACAAGCCACGAGACTGAAGAATTTATTCTACGGTCTTCATCTGTCATGCTATCAACGCAAGGTAGTGAGATATTAATGCGAGAATCTTTTTTAAAAACAGAAAATCCTATACCTGTTGTCCATTCGACAACCTGGTTAGCTCGCACGGTACCTTTTCCCGTTCTTATCATATTCATTTTGAAGGGAAGCACTATGTGTAGCCCGTCATCATATCCCGTTGGTTTTTCTGTTTGGGTTATAAAATACTGATAATCCAACAGCTGGAATGTGTTCTTTTTATGTTTGCCCATGATGTAAATTTTTCTGAATTATAGCATATATACCATATAAAGTCAATAATCGAAAGAGCCCTATTTTGCTATACTTTTTGTATG
>CAZPHJ010000024.1:0-5327 GCA_964586755.1 uncultured Candidatus Saccharibacteria bacterium
AAGAATGGTATCCAGGCAGTAGTGCACCCTTTGATCCAGTAGCAGCCCAGATGGCCGAAGAGCTTGGTCTTGAAGTTGTGATAATGAATGGAAAGAATCTCGAGAATCTGGAGAATTATATTGATGGAAAGGAATTTATTGGGACGGTGATATTGTAATATGAAAGAAATTATTGAAGTTTCAACAAAAGAAATCGTTCCGTTTGGAGTAAAAAACTTACCTGCTCTTGTGCATGGGGTAGAGGGAAGTGGCGCTTCATTTTTTTCTATCACGCTTGCTGTACAACTTCATTTGAAAAAACAGAAGCTTATTATGTTCACGGCTTATCCAATGGCAAAGGAAGAATTCTTTGCCCAAATTGGTGATGATAAGGACTCTGTGTTTTGTCTTGATTCAATCGCTGATATTCCAAAAGCGGAAGGATTTCAAACTATTATCATTAAAAGCGGAGATGAAAATTTACTAATCACTTTTATGGAAGAGTTTGTGAATCTACTTGAATATACCCTTTTTGTAAAAAATATTGAAAATATTAAAAGTTTGGATGTTATGGAATATGCAATGTCTCATCCTTCAATCATTTCTGGTGATGTCACCAAAAGTTCTTTTGCAGAGACGATAATGGAGGGTGAATACAAGACAAGAATTCTGCTTTCAGCACTTGGTTCTGAAGATTATTCAGAGCTTGAGAAATATCAGGCAAAGTTGATAACAGCTGATAAAGAGTGTGTTGTGACTCTACAATAATTAAATGGCAATAATAATCAAAACAAAAGAAGAAATAGAGAAACTCCGAGTTGGAGGACAGCATCTTGCTCAAATTTTGAGTGAGGTGGCAGAGCGAGCACATGCAGGCGTTTCGGCGATGGAGCTTGAAGAATTTGCTCAAAAGCGAATCAAAGAAATGGGGGACACCCCGGCATTTTTGGGCTACAAGCCAGCGGGACACAGAACGGCATATCCTGCGGCGCTTATTGTTTCTATCAATAACGTTGTGGTTCACGGAATTCCAACCGCCAAAATGATTCTTAAAGAAGGTGACGTGGTTTCACTCGATCTTGGTATTAAGCACGAAGGACTCTTTACCGACCATGCAGTCACTGTGTGTATTGGAGCTTGTACTAAAGAACGCGTAAAGCTCGTGAACGATACACGCGAGGCACTCGCAGTCGCGCTCGAAGCGATCGTGCCGGGAGCTCGCACAGGTGATATTGGTCATGCCGTAGAATCGTTTGCTAAGAAGGCTGGCGGATATGGCGTAGTCAAAGCACTTGCAGGGCACGGTGTGGGACGCGCGATTCACGAAGACCCCTATATTCCAAACTACGGCCGAAAGGGCACAGGAGAACTTCTCGTGCCAGGTATGGTGGTGGCGATTGAGCCAATGCTTACATTGGGATCTGATGAGGTTGTTGAGGGGTCTGATGGTTATACTATGAAGACCGAAGATGGCTCATGCGCTGCTCATTTTGAGCATACTGTACTGATTACAGAAACTGGTTATGAAATTTTGACGCTTGTATAAATTATGCCGAAAAATAACAGAGTATACATTGCATCAAAAGTTGGACCAATGGAGTCCTCGGTTCGAGAGTTAAAATTAAAACTCGAACAGATGGGTTTCGTTGTTATTTATGACTGGACTGAACATCCGATAGAAAAACCATTCGAACAACATATACAAGAGGCTACGGTAGCAGCGAATGAAATGGCAAAAGCTGTCATGAAATGCGATATTTTAATAGTGCTCTATGCGGAAGGAGGAATAGGGTTCCATATTGAGACCGGAGGTGCGCTTGTTTCGAGTATTATTCTTTCATTCATCACAGGGCAAAAGAAAAAACATATTTATATAGTAGGCGAGGGGAATGATAGGTCGGTTTTCTATTTTCACGAATCCGTCCGGCGCGTGCCTGATACAGAAAGTTTGCTTGAGGAATTGAAAAGTATTAACTAAAAAGCCCCGCGTTAGCGGGATTTTTTAGTGGCTACTTTCTTTGCTGTTTTCTTTTTTGTTACCTTCTTCGTAACTTTTTTCTTTACTGCGACTTTTTTGGATTTCTTCTTTGGATTGGTGAGTGTGCGGATCTTTTTGAGTTCTTTGATGTCATGCTTTCCTTTTGTAATTTGCATAGCGAAGACTTGCGCTGGAGTGAGTTTTCCGACAAAGACGGTAGTCTTTTGGTTTTTTCCGATTCCGTGTGATTCCAATACCACGTCGGTTTCCTTGCCTGTCTTGCGGTCAATCAATGCCACTGCCTCAAGAATCACCTGTACTTTTTTGTGTTTGTTGGCTTTGCGATATTTTTCAGCAAGTTTGAAGAGGTATTCAAGTGCGGCGAGAACGGGGACATCCTTCATCACATCGGCCACTTTTTTTGGATTTTCCATTTCGACATGGATGAGCGCGCCGTGACGGGCGTTCTTTTCAACCAATTGATTGTATTTTGCATCAGAGATTTTTGGCATGGGTATATTGTCGTATTTTTGGCATGTACTGTCAATTGAATTCCTGGATCCTGAAACAAGTTCAGGATGACCCAATACGGAAGTTTGAAACTTCTGATATAATTCTTTTATACATGGAGAGTTTTGAACCGAGACAATTGCCCCAATTCAAATCTGCCGACGAGGAGATTGCATTTTTGCGTGCGCAGGTGACGGAAAAAGAAAATGCACTTCGCGCTGCTGGTCAAGAAAAATCTCGCGAGCAGATTGCTGACGAGACTATTCGAGCCTATAAACAAGTTTCGACAGAAGACGTTCTTCATCCAAAAGTGCAAATGTCTTCGAATGATTCTGAGGCACTGGTGCTTCGTCTTAAGCCAGAGACTCACGATGCAATCATGGAGGAGCTTCTCGGAATTTTGCTTGATAAAGGAGTGAAGAATGCGCTCGATATTGTGCTCGGAATGCAAAACCCTCACGTAGACGATGACTTTCACCGTTTCCTCGTACAATATTTACAATCGACCGGAGAAATCCCCGGTTTGAAAGAGGCTACAACACTCTATAAAGCACTCGATAGTAGACTCTTTGAAATCACTTTGCCTGAGGTTGAGGATGGTAAACAGAAGGGTATGAAAGAACTCCTTTCTTCAATGGAGCAATTTTATGCTGGGATGCATTCTGTGGGTATTGGTCGTGAAAATAAAGACAAAAGTCATTTTACTATTGAGATTGCGCTTTCAAACACTGGTGAGCAGTTCACCATCTACGCTTCGGTTCCGGCACAGAAAGTGGATTTGTTTGAAAAGCAACTGCTTGCTGTGCAACCTGACGCAAAGCTCACTGAAGTGACTGACGATTACAATATTTTTACCGAGGGTCGAGATACGGCGATGGGTTCATATGCAACACTTGCTGAGCAAGATGTATTTCCAATCAAAACATACGACTCATTCGATCATGATCCGATGAATGTGATATTGAGTACGTTTTCAAAAATGAAGGCGACCGGTGAGGGGGCGGCGATTCAATTTGTGCTTTGTCCGCAAGATGACGCACTTATGCATAAGTTTCAAATGATACTTGATGACGTGAAGCGAGGATATTCTGTTAAAACTGCCCGCAGTATTACTCGTCAGCTCGGCAAGGAATTTTTGAAAGTGGGAAAAGAGCTCGTGTTTGGAATAAAACCTAAACAAGATGAGAAAAAGATAGATGAGCGTGCAGTAGAATTCATCACTGAGAAACTCAAATCTACTCTGATGGCGGTGAATGTTCGTATTGTGGCTTCAGCCGAGACGCGAGAACGATCCTCTGAAATTCTTTCGGAAATCGAATCATCATTCAATCAGTTTACTGAAGCTGGGAGAAATAGTTTCAACTGGAGTCATGTCCATGGGTCGGATTTGCGTAATTTTATGCATGAATTTTCATACCGATTGTGGAATAGTGAACAGGCGCTACCTTTCAACCTAAAAGAGCTTTCGACTATCTTTCATTTTCCATATGGAATCAACAAAATGCCTGGACTCAAACAGGCAAAGGCGGCTCAAGCACCAGCTCCAGTCGAAATTCCAAGCACAATGCCAGAACGTGGAATCATGCTTGGCTATAATGAGTATCGTGGTGGTTCTAAGCCAGTCTATATGTCGCGCGAGGACCGCATGCGTCACTTCTACGTAATCGGCCAGACCGGTACAGGTAAAACGGTGTTTTTGAAGAACATGATTATTCAAGATATTCAGAATGGTGACGGAGTGTGTTATATCGACCCGCACGGAACGGATATTCAGGAAATCATTGCGAATATTCCGAAAGAACGTATTGATGACGTGATCTATTTCGACCCGGCATACATGGCGCGTCCAATGGGGCTCAACATGCTTGAATATGATGAGCGGTTCCCGGAACAGAAGACGTTTGTGGTCAACGAATTGCTCGCAATCTTCAACAAACTCTTTGATATGAAGACGGCTGGAGGCCCGGCGTTCGAGCAATACTTCCGTAACTCAGCATTGCTTGTGATGGAAGACCCCGCATCAGGTTCAACGCTTCTTGAGATTGGACGCGTGCTTGCTGATAAGACATTTCGTGATATGAAGCTTTCACGATGTAAAAATCCAATCATCAAGCAATTCTGGGAGAATGCCGAAAAGACGACAGGGGAGCAGTCTCTCGCAAACTTCGTTCCGTATGTGACGAACAAGTTTGACGTGTTCGTAAGTAATGATATTATGCGCCCGGTTATTGCTCAGCAAGAATCGGTTTTGAACTTCCGCAAGATTATGGATGAGAAGAAGATTCTTTTGGTCAATCTTGCCAAAGGTCGTCTTGGGGACATCAACTCGAGTCTTATTGGTCTTATTCTTGTTGGGAAGATTCAGATGGCGGCGCTCTCACGCGTCGATATGTTTGGTAAGCCGATGAACGACTTTTATCTCTATATTGACGAGTTCCAAAATATCACCACAAATTCGATTGAATCGATTCTTTCTGAGGCGCGAAAATACCGATTGTCGCTCACTGTGGCGCACCAGTATATTGAACAACTTGATGAAGGTATTCGAAACGCCGTTTTTGGAAACGTAGGATCAATGGCGATCCACCGTGTTTCTACAGAGAACGCCGATGTCTTTGCCAAACAGCTTGAGCCGACATTTTCTGCTTCCGATATTATCAAGCTTGAAAATCTCAACTGTTATATCAAGATGCTTGTAAACGGTATGCCAGTCAAGCCATTCAACAGTCATACGCCGTTTCCGTCACGAGGAAATGCTGCGGTCGTGGACAAGATCAAAGAACTTTCGTATCTCAAATTTGGGCGTGATCGTGCTGAGGTGGAAGAGGAGATTATGGAGCGATATCGCGCGGGACAAAAA
>CAZPHJ010000024.1:5427-8340 GCA_964586755.1 uncultured Candidatus Saccharibacteria bacterium
TAGTTGTGTTAGTGTAATTAAAAAACACACCAACTATGGATATTCTTCTAGGGAAAGGCCTCAGAGTTCCTATTGTGTACAGTCCTGAGGTAAATGGATTGACTGCTGTAACGTTTGACCTCGATAATGCGGCAAGCGGGTATTTCATTCCTTGGGAAATTCGAGCATTTGCTGCTTTGCCTGAGGTGTCGGTTGTTGCTACAAAGGTTATTAGCAAAAACGAACGTGGTGGTAACCGAGACCGCATGTCAGATTTTTATTTTCCTAAAACCATAATAATTCCTGCTTGTAAAAATGCGGTGAGAGAAAATGAATTTATTTCTCCATACCAGCTCCGAGTGCTTGTTTCGGGGAACATTAAACCAGGCAGTTATTATATGCATTTTACTGCAAATTATATAAAAAAAGATAATGTTTGTTCGTATAATTTTTCTCAAAAAATTATACTTACTAAGAAAAACTAGAATTAGCTTCTCTCAAAAAGAGAAGTTTTTTATTTGCCCGGTAAGAGATCTTTTTGATATGACTTTGTCGTGCATTAATAATGCTTCAAAAAGGCTCACTATTGGGTTTGTAAAAGCGGGTATTTTCTGCTAGTATTTGGGCACTATTAACCTAATTGTTTATATAACTATATGCACGAAAAGTCCCTCATAATTATCAAGCCGGATGCAATTCAACGAAATCTTGCTGGTGAAATTGTTTCGCGTCTTGAGAAAAAAGGTTTGAAGATTATTGGTCTTAAGATGATGAATCTTGAAGATGCAAAAATCGAAGAACACTATGCTCATATCAAAGACAAGCCATTTTTCCCAGGTATTCGTGATTTTATGAAGGCTACACCTGTAATCGTAATGGCTGTTGAGGGAATCAATGCTGTATCGGCTATCCGTCTCCTCGTTGGTCCAACGAAAGCATGGGAGGGTACAGCAGGTACAATTCGTGGTGATTTTTCACTTTCGACTCAATCAAATCTAGTTCATGCCTCTGATAGTGTTGAAGCTGGAGTTGCTGAAATAGCTCGTTTCTTTGAAGAGAAGGAAGTTTTCTCTTATGATCGAGTTGATACAGACTTTGTATACGCCGAGCACAAAAAATAATTGCTTATTTCAACAAAAAATTCCGCTTAAAAGCGGAATTTTTTGTTGAGCATAATACAATGACAGCATTTTTGTTGTCGATATTGCATTCTAAAACCTTTTAGACATGGTTCCAAAATGAAAATTGTGTGTTTTAGTGAAATCCACAGTTGCGTTTGATGATTCACTCGGTATAATCGAAATAGGATTATTTGCACTGTTACCTAGAACACTTTGTGTACGGGAATCCGCAGTTGTGATCCACCTTGGTGCCTCACACAAGATACCCACCTGGCCTCTGGCTAGGGTAACACAAAGCAAATAGTCCTAAAAAGAACCCCTCAAAATCTGAGAGGGATTTTTTTTATTTAAATACTGTATACTAAACCTATGATCCGGAAACAACTGTTGCATAGGCTTGTAATCAGCGTCGTTTCACTCGCTGTTATCAACGCCCTTGCCGTCTACTTCTATTGGTATAATTTACTTTGGTGGTTTGATATGCCGATGCATTTTTTTGGAGGATTTACCGTTTTTTTCTTTTGCGCGATTGTGTGGCTCGGAGCTCGCAAGTGGGTTTCCAATGGTAGATATATTTTTGAGGCAGTAATCACAGCTGTACTTGTTGGAGTACTTTGGGAAGCATTAGAATTATACTTGTATATCACATATGGTTCGCCTGGGTTTATTACACTCGATGCCATCTCTGACGTCTTCTTTGATCTTGCCGGGGCACTTTTTGCTGGATATAAAGTGATTCCACTTTTAAATGAAAACGGAAATTAATTTTTATACTGTATACCGTATACTAAATACTGTATACTGTTCGTATGTCAAAGACTCAATATAAACTTACTTTTTGTTCTGGAGCGGAAACGGTAACCGGTTCAGATTTTTTGTTTGAAGGACCGCTCGATGCGTCTGGTCGTCCACTTGTACGTATTCTTGTAGACTGTGGACTTGTGCAAGGAGAGAAAATCGCAACACTTGCGAACTGGGAGCCATTTACATTCGACCCAAAGGAAATTGATTATCTCTTCATCACTCACGCACACATTGATCACATTGGTCGTATCCCTAAACTCGTACACGACGGATTTTCGGGTAAAATATTTGCCACTCCTGCAACGTGTGCACTTGCTCGACCGATGCTCGAAGATACAGCTGCAATTCTTTCGCATAATACTGACGAGCATTTGGATAAAATCTACACACCGGAGATTCTCGCTCGATCGCTCGCAGGGTGGACCGGAATCGAATACGAGAAGCCGTATGATCTGGTGCCAGGTGTACAGGTGACAATGCATAATTCAGGACACATTCTTGGTGCGGCATTCATTGAATTTGCCATCGGGGATAAGAAGATCGTATTTTCTGGAGATCTTGGAAATTCGCCTTCGCCAATTTTGCCAGATACTACACCGCTTGCAGATGTAGATTATCTTCTTGTTGAAAGCGTCTATGGAGATCGCTTGCATGAAGACCGTGACGCACGTCGCGATATGCTCAAGGACGTACTTCTCGATAACTATAAGCGAGAGGGAACACTCGTGATTCCGACATTTTCGCTTGAGCGTTCACAGGAAATATTGTTCGAGATCAACAACCTACTTGAAACGCGACAGATTCCTAAGATGCCTGTATATCTCGATTCTCCGCTCGCGATTGCTGTCACCAAGATTTATCATGACTTTTCGAATGATCTCAATACTGAAATTCAAAACCACATCAAAAAGAATGATGACCCGTTTTCTTTTCCTGGACTCGTGGAGACACTTGAGTCGGATCAGTCAAAACATATATTGAAAATGCCAAACCCGAAGGTGATTATTGC
>CAZPHJ010000025.1:0-2560 GCA_964586755.1 uncultured Candidatus Saccharibacteria bacterium
ACCTCGTATAATGCGTTTTAAGGCCTCTTGATTTATGAGAGGCATATAAGGAGTCGTGCAGATACAATTCAGATACTCATGGATCCCGGATCAGGGCCCGGGATGACACAAAACAAAAAGAATCAAAATAATTTGGAAAACTTTTTTTAAAAAAATTGTGATGAATGTCGAGGGGAGAATATACTCATGGATTCCGGATGAGTACTCCGGAATGACAGCATTGGTATAGGGACCCAAGATTATTTTCCGATGTGTAATCATGTTGAAAAATATACCTGATCTTTTCCGTACTTTATGTAGGATAGAATGTCGGAAAAGATATATTGTGCGACATTACTATATAGTTTTCCACATAGACAAATAAGGACACAACCTTGTCATCAAGTGGTGTCCCCTCATCATTGATCCTATTACTGAGCACTGGTTAAGCAAGTATTATATGCAGCAACTTCTGCATTATATTTTGTGCGGAGTGAATCAGCTTTTTGAAAAGCTTCTTTATAAAGCATCACTGATGCATTGTATTTTTCAATTAGGGTATTTAGATCATTGTTGTTCCCGCTCCCCTGATCTATCTCGCTTTTTAGGGTATTAATTGAAATCATAAGTTCATCCAAATATTTTTGTGCAATTGTAAATTGTGATTTTAAATTTGACTCTATGCTCGGACATGATGATCTTGGTCGTCCGAAGTGTTGTACCGCGAAATATACCATGTGACCTTCATAGAGACCTCGAGCGACCCCAATCCCGATTTCAGTATATTGGCTATCAAGAATATTTGCTCGATGTCCTGGGCTATTCATCCATGCAGTGACTACGTCAGCATTACTCAAAAAATTTCCGAGGGCAAGATTCTCTCCGATTTTGATATAGCTATAATCTTGATCACGAACAAGGTCATCAATTGCCGTTCCGTCAGGTGCTTCATGTGCGAAATATTGTCGTTTGAGTAAATCATCCGCCTTTACCTGTGCAGATCGATCAAGTTTTTTGTTTTCAACTAGCGCTTGTTTTCCATGCTTAACGCGATGTTGATTCGTCTCGGAAATCACACCGGTACGTGTGAGAGTATAATCAGCTGGCAGTACCTGTGTATTATTTACATCGGACTCGCTTGTTTTATTGAGTCCCCCCGGTAGTACAACTGATGACTCAATCTTCTTAATAGCTACAGGGAGCTGCAATATTGGCACTGTATCCTGAGTAGTTTTCTCTGGTAGAAGGCTACTCGGAATAGTGTTAGTCTTCAACAAAAAAACCATCGTAATTACTACGAACACGAGTGTTACTGTACTGATGATTGATGATCTTTCCATTGTTTTGTCTCAGTCAAAGTATATCATTTCAACACCCTGAAGCCATTGAATAACCTTGTGACTCTGCGTCATTTGCTGTTTCAAAATATACACGATTAGACTCCTTAATCCTTTTGGCGCCAGCACATTCCTTTGGATAGTACTTTGTGCCATTTTGAGACGCGACAAAGGCTCCGTCAGTAGCTTTTGCGGCTATATTTGGGACCGATTGGAGATTCTGAATTTCGGATCGGTAGTCCCTTGAACCAATCTCGATTTGAGCAATATATCCAACATAAAACGAAGAAAATGCTGTAAACATAAGGATTCCAACGAGAATAAAGGGGTGTTTCCTCTCCCCTGTCCAGGCCTTGATTTTTTGAGCCAAAGTATGTATACTCATGAAGTTACTTTAATTATATCTAAATCGGAATTGACTGTATATGGCATTGGATGTCCCCGTGCATAGAAATCGCTCCGAATATTTTTAACCCTATATGGCACATCGTAAAGCGGGCGGAACCGCCCATAACCTGCGAGACTCGAATCCAAAATACCTTGGAACCAAGCTCTACGCAGGGGAAAAAACTAAAGCTGGATCAATCATCATCCGTCAGCGCGGAACAGTGATCATGGCAGGACGCAATGTAAAAGTTGCTACCGACCACACACTCTTCGCACTCAAGGCTGGAACAGTATCATTCTCAAAGAAGCGTAAGACTCATTTCGACGGAACACACTCAACAAAGAAAGTCGTTCACGTTGACTAATTCAACAAAAAACAAATCCGCATCATTCGATGCGGATTTGTTTTTTATTATCCTTTTATGATATTCACCGTAATCGATTCCTTCATTCCGAGAGCTTCAACAGCAATCTTGAATTCACCAGTCTGTTTGATAGGATCAGGAATTTTTATGTATTGATCGGAGATGATGATACGCAAATCTTTTTTGAGAGCATCAGCAATATCCTTTGCATGAATAGCCTTAAAGAGATGACCCTTGTCATTTGCAGCCACTTTGAGTGTCACTCCGGCGCCATTAATTGCCTCGAGATTGCGCTTAAAAAGATCGGATTGAATTTCCTTTTCTACACGGATTTCGTTTGCACCGCGCTCGACTTTTTTGATTGCCTCCGCAGTTGCTGGAATCGCATAACCCTTTGGAATAAGGTGATTTCGGGCATACCCGTCTGGCTGATCTTTGATATCATTCTTATACCCTACCCCTTTGAGATCTTTGATGAATACTACTTTCATA
>CAZPHJ010000025.1:2660-7087 GCA_964586755.1 uncultured Candidatus Saccharibacteria bacterium
TTCCCTGTCTTTAAATATTCTACTGCACGGTCAAGGACTGGATCGATCTTATTCTTTATATGCTCGTCTGTAGTGACCACTTCGATTGTTGGTTCGATTCCTTTTTGGGAAATAGAGACTCCATTTGGGGTGAGCCATTTTGCAACAGTAAGTTTTAGTGATGTTGTATCAGTTACTTCGATGACTTTCTGCACTGATCCTTTTCCGTATGTCGTTTCGCCAATAATTGGTGCAATACCATGTTCTAGAAGTGCGCCAGCGAGAATTTCAGAAGCAGAAGCCGAGCCTTTATCTACCAAGACCACAACTTTTGTCTTTTTCATATCTATCAATCGATACCCCTTACTGCGATACACACGTGGAGATCCATTTGTTCCAAAGTCTTCGGTTACGACAGTTTCGCCTTCAGGAAGAAAGAAACTTGCCATATCTACAGCAGAATCAAGATAGCCACCTGGATTACCACGGAGATCTATAATGAGCTTTGTTGAACCACTATCATTGAACTGATGCAATGCATCACGCAATAATGAAGCAGATAGTGCACCGAAATTGTACAGTGATATTGTAAAAATTCCGTCGCTTCTCAATTTAGCATCTAGTGTTGGGATAGAAATATCTGCACGAGTGATTGCAATCTCTTGCGGCTGACCCTCATCACCTCGCAGTATAGTAAGTTTTACAACAGTACCAGGAACACCGCGAATAATGTGTACGGCCTTGTCGACAGACATGTCGTTTGTCGGAAGTGAATCAATTTTGAGAATCTTATCACCAGACTTTATTCCAGCTTCTTCGGCCGGAGTATCCTTTAATGGAGCTATTACCGTAATAATCTTGTCTTTTATTCCAATTTCCAAACCAATACCACCAAATGTTCCCGAGATAATATCGTTGAAATCTTTTGATTCCTGAGGAGGCATATAAACAGAATATGGATCATTCAACGAATCTACGAGTCCTTTTATTGCACCATAGACACGATCCTCTGACGATACTTTTTCTGCACCAGGGTGCTCTTGGTCTATCATGCTCCACACCTGCCAAAACGGTTCAAAATCAGCCTTGATATCAGTAGGAACCTCTTTGTCGACAACACTCATGATTCTACTAACGTATGGTCGATGCGCATAACCGATAGCTATACCCAAAACCAACACACCGAGCAGCAGTGCAATTGACCCACCAATAAATGCAATTTTTGTTTTTAATTTCATATAATAATTATACAGATTCCTTTTTCAAGAACCTAGTTTTAGACATTAGAAATTAGGATTTAGACACCAAAACTCTACTGATACTGCACAAATATTGGTCGAGGAGTTAGACTAAGTAAGTCTGTCGTCGTGAGCATTCGAGTACTCGGTGCCTTTAAATCATTCTTATAGAATAATTTAAATCCGGTAAATTGTACTGGTTCATGAGCAACAATGTTTTTGTACGTACCGTTTTTCTTTGCTGGACTACCCCACCCATCCATATCGATTACAATTTGTACCTCAGAAAGAGGAGTAATAGTTTTGTATCCAGTCACCATCGGTCGTGTAAAGCGATGTACTACAAGAACTTTCGGTGGAAGATTGTGTACTCGCACCAGATTTGCCAGATAATTTGCTGCCCAATTGATATCGGAGGCACTCACGCTACCAATTACAGTGCCAGGTCGTGCGCCATTTTTCATGGCAAACTCTGGATCAAGCGCGAGATGAACCTGTGGCATCTTGAGATACTTTTCAAGTGCCGGGATTTCTTCTTGAAATGTAGACAAGCCAGGCTGGATTTCAAGAATCACAATACCATTGATTTTTTCGGCCATTGCAATAGCTTTATCTATTTGACTATCAGGCATCCGAAGACGATACTTCTTTGCCGGTCCTGGACTGAGCTGTGCTGTTACTGCGATATAATCGATTGCCGGAACGACAGGTGTTGTTGGATCTGCCTCGTTCCATTTTTTTGTTTCTTCGGCCAGCCTGCGAAGAACTTCAGTTTCCGAATATTCTCCAAGAATGCCCATTTTTGTCGAATAAAAATTCCCATAATACGCAACAATTCGATTAAACGGGAGCAATGCACCAGCTTTTGGATATGCAGCCTTTACTGGCCAGTTATGGACCACTGGGGCTGGCTGTTTAGCTGGAATCACAGTCTTTGTTCCGTCCTTATTTGTGATAATTTTTTCTGGTATAGGCGGAAGTGGCGGCGGAAGGTTGGCCAAGGCCAGCATTTTCGCATCGTATGCCACGGTATCTAAGACCTTCGTCTCAGAATCTTTCTCAGTTTTGGTGGTTTTGCTTTTTAGAGCTAATTCTTCTGGTTGAGATCTATCGTACACAACACTAAATACGTGTGGTACAGCAAAAAAAACAATACTAGCTGATGCAAGTGTTACCCCACCGATAATCCCAAATTTTTTGTATGTACTTTTCATATATGTTTGTCATCTGTGACAATCTAAACTACTTCGGTAAATGTCCCTGTTCGCTTTTCTGATTTGTCCAAGGCTTCACTCTGCTTTTTCCTCTTGAGAAGTGCAATCCCTATATATATAAGTACAAGACCGGTGATAATCAAAAGCACGGTTTTCCAACTACTCGGAAAACCAGTGTAAGGTAACACTACAATCCAAATACCAGAAATAATGACGGCTTTCTCATTAATATTTTTCATAAACGTATTGTATCAAACTTTATGAACTTTATGAACTTTTAACTTTACAAACTGTTGCAGACAATTACGACAAATTCACCTTTTTGTTTTTCAGGCTTTGATTCAAGAAGATTTTTTAGTTCTGTCGCTGTCCCAGAAATAATTTCCTCAAATTGTTTTGTAAGCTCGCGTGCAATGGTCACACGTGCCTCGGGGAAAAATTCTTCAATCTCGCCGAGCAACTTCAAAATACGATGCGAAGATTCATAGCACACGGTCGCGTCTTCGCGCTCCCTCATTTCCTTAATCGCAGTTTGACGGCCCTTTTTGTGTGGAACAAATCCAATAAATGTAAATCTTCCGGACGGAACTGGAACGACCGAAAGAGCGGCTGTAAGCGCGCTCGCACCAGGGATAGGGACTATTTTCAGTGCAGTACCAAATCGTCTGTTCAAGAATAAAATGAGTGGGTTGCCAGGGTCAGAAATGAGTGGAGTTCCGGCATCGGAAATAAGCGCCAAATCTTGCCCCTCCTCGAGACGTTTTGCAATTTGTTCCATTTTTGAATCATTCGAACGAGCATGATAACTCTCCGTCTTGGTTGCGATCCCATGGTGTGAAAGGAGTACACGTGAATGTCGTGTGTCTTCACACAATACAAGTGAAACTTCTTTGAGTACACGAATAGCTCGAAGAGTGATATCTTCCAAATTACCAATCGGAGTCGCCACAACATATAGCGTGCCAAGTGTTCTATTTTGTTCTTGTGTTTTGTTGCTCATTGATTTGCTGATCACACCTACGCAATCATTCCGGAAATCTCCTGTACAAGCTTGTCTGCGAGCTCACTTGTAATGCCAAACTGTCGGACCATATCTCTTTGCCCATACGTCAACAAATCTTGCGCAAGTATAATATTGTTTTCAGCGAGTTTTGGAAGTAGTGATTTCGGTAATGATGGCAAAATAGTGACCGGATACAATTTCTTATCCGCAATCACATCCTCCAAACTTGCGCCACGGGGATAATTCCAGCCAGTAAGACGAATCCCCTGACACTTTGCATACTGAATCGCCGTATCAGTAAACTTTGTATTTGTTACTACCCACATTGCGTATTCATATTCACTTTGATTTTTTGGGCCCTCATTTTTTACAATATCGGCAAGACGAGCATCCGCATACATCACCACATCTACATGCGTTTTTATTCCAGGCATGTTGTGATACTTAGCCTCAACAAGAAAACGTTTGCTTCCAGCACTCGCAATGACGTCGATTTCATGATTAACACACTTCCCTTTCATAATGATACCGCGTCTCGTTTTGAATCCGTATGACTGAAGTACGATTTCGAAGTATTGCTCAAATATAAATCCAGCAGGACCGAGTGCCTCCAGAGCTCGGCGAAGACTATACCGCGCAGCGACATCAGGATGATCCTTTACGAGATACTTCAATGCTTTACGAAAAATGGTAGAAGTCGAAGTATTTGGATTTATTTTTGTTTCAATTGTCTTACATACTGAGTCTGCAACCTCTCGAGGAGCTCCAGCCTTACGAAGTGATAAACAAAATTTTGCTGAGCTAAATTTTTCGTGCACACCATCTGTTTTTACGATTTCCATCCTTCTATCGTAACATATTTTGACTCGTGCATTGCTACTTGACTTATATATATTAATAGTGTATAATGTTTTTATAACTTCATTAAAAAAGAAAAGTTTTCAGTATGAAAAAAATCATAGTTTTAGGATGCCTTGCGCTCCTCACAGCAGC
>CAZPHJ010000025.1:7187-8291 GCA_964586755.1 uncultured Candidatus Saccharibacteria bacterium
TAGCCGGCCCCTCGCTACCAAAAATAGCAAAACCTTAGAATAATTCTCCCCCGCAAAAGCGGGGGATTTTTTTATACAGATTCTGAAACAAGTTCAGAATGACACGCATGTGAAAAAAAAGAAAAAGCCCTTCGCTGATAGGCAACGAGGGCTCTTTCTTTTTTTGTCGACCACTTATGCATATATTATACTCATACGGTTTTATTTTGCAAAGTAGTTTTCAACACAATTGTGGATTGAGAAAACTAGCTGTTAGATCATTAGGCACTAGGCTTTAGGAAATTCAAACTCATTGTATTTTCTTAGCGCCTGATTATCTAGAGCCCAACAAACTAGATTCTGTATTTCTTCCCTCTCCATTTATCTGCAATCTTTACTCGAGTAAGTGAACGCTCGAGTTCTGCAGTAAATCGTTCAAAGTCTACAATCTCACCATTGTTCTTCATTTTCATAAGCTCTTCAGCTCGTGCTTTTGCTTTTGCTGTTTCTTCTTCGGATATATCGGATACATGCTCGGCAAAGTCTGCAAGAATTGCAAGCTCATTATTTTTGAGTTCAAGAAATCCGCCAACAACCGCAATAGGAATATCTTCCCCATTTTTCTTGGCTACAATATCACCGGATGCCAAAGCAGCAACGAGTGAAATGTGGTGCGGAAATACTCCGATTTCACCGAGTGTTGTCGGAATCGTAACCGAATCCACCATCTCTTCAAAGACAGTTCGTTCTGGCGTAATTATTTTCAGTTTGAGTTGTTTTTGCATTTACTTTATAAACTTGATGAACTTTATAAACTTTCAACTTCTTACAACGCTCCCTTCATATAGAATTCCTTTTCTGGCTTATCGTCATGCTTTCCATCGAGAATTTCGCGGAACGAACGGATAGTATCGGCAAGTGGAACATATGCTCCTGGTGCACCAGTAAATTGTTCGGCAACGAAGAATGGCTGTGAAAGGAATTTCTGAACTTTACGAGCGCGAGCCACGAGTTGTTTGTCTTCTTCTGAAAGTTCGTCCATTCCAAGAATCGCAATAATGTCTTGCAAATCCTTGTAACGCTGAAGCACGCGCTGAACTTCACGAGCAACTTCGTAGTGTTCCT
>CAZPHJ010000026.1:0-8065 GCA_964586755.1 uncultured Candidatus Saccharibacteria bacterium
AAGTCGTTACGCGATTTCTTCAGATAAAAGTCGATCCCTGGAAACGCGAAAAGGAAAAAATCGAAAAGTTTTATGCCAAACATTTTGGTATTAAATCGATCGATTGGAGTAAGACTCCCATTCCTGCCAGCGACATTCCTGAA
Organism: uncultured Candidatus Saccharibacteria bacterium; assembly: GCA_964586755.1. Taxonomy (GTDB): domain Bacteria; phylum Patescibacteriota; class Minisyncoccia; order Phycocordibacterales; family UBA9973; genus CAITQP01. Next base: position 144 of record CAZPHJ010000026.1, read on the forward strand.
ATGAAAATGTTGGAATTCCGGCCAGCGAGCATTACCGAAGACAAAGTTTTCGAGGCTTACAAAAAGGAGTTTGGTGAAGACAAGGTGTATAAAGCATATACCAGTATTTCCAAAGCGATTAAGGTACAACAGGATCGCCCGAAAGCTGATTATTGTTTTCTGCACAAGGGCGGAGCCGAGCCGGATGCCGAACACTTGAATGACAGCTACGACATGTTTTCGGTAGATGGAAACATGTATATGGTTCCGATTGAAGGTATGATTGCTGCATTCCGGTATCTTACTGAAACCGGCAACATGTATGATGTCAAAGGGCTGACACGCTTTCACGCGCTCGATTCCGACGGCGATGCGATGGACATGTTCGGGTACGGCAATGGCAGGTTCCGCATCGGCTTCGACAATCGCGCCGACCAGGATCCTGGCTACGGTCCTCGTCAGGTAGTTTTCTAATTCTTTTCTTTTTATCTTTTATTCTGTATCGACCGCTTGCTTGCAAGCGGTCGATTTTTATATACTCAATTTGGCTCTTAAGCTGGTCTTGCTTTTGCAAGATGACAGTTTGCCATACTTTAGAAACTGCCTGTGTCATGTTGGCCGAGAAAGACGGCAAACAGAGCCTGCTAAAACGGAGGGAAAACATTTTGTTGCGACGATGTGTTTTTATACAGATGACATGACACAGTACGGGCGCTCGATTCCGACGGCAATGCGATGAACATGTACAGGAACGACAATGGCAAGTTCAACATCGACAACGACAATCGCGACAACCAGAATCCTGACAACGGTCCTCGTCAGAAGTTTCTCAAAATCCGCCTATTTAGGCGGATTTTGCATGAGAGTCTTTTGCCAGCCGGTGGCTTGCATTGATATATCTACTAGAAGTGAGGCAAGGCGGATATACTGCTTTTCCGTAATGATTGAAAGTTCTCGTTCTATGCGAACCAAGTGTTTCAAGGATTCTATCTTTCTTCGCACAATATAGAGTATGGAATGTTTTTCTGGTTGAGGTCGTAATGCAGTTTCGATGGCGATTTCCAAAATTTCAATTGCGAGCCCTTCTATCTGACGGTGGATTCCAAGCTTGTGCTGTTTGGGGAGTTTTTCGCCAATTTGGTAGAGAATTTTGTATATTTGTTTGATATGGAGAATAATCGGCAATTCAATGACGACATTATTACGGGGGGGGGGTACTCATGGTGATTTATTCTATCATATAGTTTCTTTTTCAAATCTATACTCTGCGTGGAGAGAATTCAAGCGTGGCAAGACAAACAAAAAAGAAATAGTTCAGTTCGAATTTCGGCTTGAAGACAATCTGATACAGCTCGCACGACAACTGCAGTCTGGAACATATGTTCCAGATCCGTATGTGCCGTTCTACGTACAAGATCCAAAACGTCGACATATTCATAAAGCGACAGTGCGTGACCGAATCGTGCATCAAGCAATCTATAGAGTGATTTCTCCGATATTTGAACGTCAGTTCATTGACGATTCGTTTGCTTGTCGAAAGGGAAAAGGGACACACAGAGGCGTGGATAGACTCGAACGGTTTTTGATAGATGGGAGCAAAAATACTACCCAAGCTGTCTGGGCTTTGAAGTGTGATATTCGAAAATTCTTTGATACGGTAGACCATTCGAAATTGAAAAAATGTATAAGTCGGAGGATTTCTGATGAGAAAACACTAGCATTGATTGATGTGATACTTGGAAGTTTTGAAAAAGGGAGCTACCCACCACTTCTCATTCAGCAGAATGAATCTTGGAGTAATGTACAGGAGGGAAAAAAAGGATTACCGCTCGGTAATGTTACTAGCCAGCTTTTTGGAAATATCTATCTACACGAACTCGATAGATATATGAAGCATACGTTGAAATGCAAACGTTATATCCGATATTGCGACGATTTTGTGGTGGTGTCTCAAAACAAATCATTTCTTGAATCACTCGTTTCGCATATTGCGGATTTTCTCCTTACTGAATTAAAAGTGGTGCTTCATCCAAATAAAATCCATGTTCGAAAATATAGACAAGGAGTCGATTTTTTGGGTTATATTTTGTTGCCTTACTATCGAGTTTTACGAAAAAGCACGAAGAAAAGAATTAAAAAAAAGTTTAAAGCAGGACAATTGAATCAACAGCAAAAGATATCATATTTAGGCATTTTGTCTCATGCGAATTGTTATTCCATGAGACAAAAACTATAAAATGAATAAGCTATTGCATTTTTTGAGATTTTTGCTAGTATACACGGCATGGTAGTTCGAATGCGTCACACACGTGCTCATACGGCAAATCGCCGAAGTCATCACGCCCTCAAAGGCGCGGCGTTTTCTAAGTGTTCACACTGCGGTACGCTTCGTCCGCCACACACTGTTTGTACAGCATGTGGTCACTACCGTGGCCGAAAAGTGCTTGATATCGTGAAGAGTGCTACAAAGAAAGCATCGAAGAAATCTGCAAAATAATCTTGTGGGTTCGTTGGATGCAAGCTGAGTTCTCAATTGTAACTTTTATTAGAGTTTAGAACTTAGAATTTCGAGTTACTCCATGTTCTTTTATGGCAAATCGTCATCTTTCTAGATCAATAGTTCTCCAAACACTCTTTGAATGGGATTTTAAACAATATCCAACAGAGGGGATTGTTGATATGCTCACCCGAAATGAGGGTGAATTTGCGCCTGGAAATGAAGACTTGATCTTTATGAAAAAGATCCTCGGTTTTGTCATTGATAAACGAGAAATCATCGATCAGATCATTGCCAAAGCTGCACCAGAATGGCCAGTGGAAAAGATTAACGCCGTAGACCGTAATATCTTGCGTATGGGCCTCGGCGAACTCCTTTTTGGCGATCATAATGAAGTTCCACCAAAGGTTGCAATCAACGAAGCAATCGAACTTGCAAAGACATTCGGAGGTGACAGTTCTTCACGATTTATCAACGGAGTGCTCGGTGCGGTCTATAAGGAAATCGGTGAGCCAGGCAAGGATCAGAAATCAAAACGTCAAAAGAAAAATGAGGAAGTAGATATCACTACGCTTCCTGTCGAGCAGAAAGCTGGAGCACTTATTTATGCGCGAAGCGGCGATGAACTCTACTTTGCCATGGTGCATGATGTCTTCGGATACTGGACTCTTTCAAAAGGGGGAGTGGAAGAAGGAGAGTCTGCAGAACAAGCCGCTATTCGTGAAATAAAAGAGGAGACAAACCTCGATATAACGATTGTGGGTACTGTCGGCGAAAGTGAGTATATTGCATCTCATCCAGAGAAAGGCAAGATTCGAAAAAAGGTTACTTTTTTCCTTGGAGAATCAGCATATGTTCCCGTGACGCTTGAAAATAATTCTGGGGGGCTCGATGATGTACGCTGGTTTACTATTGCAGAAGTAGCAGGACTCAAAATGTATGATGATGTGACTGGATACATGGCGAATGCGATTAGCAAACTCACTGGCTAATCGCATTCAAGTTCATCAAGTTTATAAAGTTGAAAGTTCATAAAGTCTACCCAGATACGAATCCTTGAATTTCACTTTAAAAACTTTATGGACTTTATAAACTTTTAACTTATTTTTCTCCTTATGACCGAAAAAATAACTAGAGATTGGAGTGGATTTGAAGAATCTATCGGCGTAACTTTTAAAAATCGAGACTTGCTTGCGCAAGCGTTTATTCACCGTTCGTATCTCAATGAGAATCCGAGCAAAGGGCTTGAACATAACGAGCGTCTCGAATTCCTCGGTGATGCAGTGCTTGAACTTGCAGTAACTGACTTTCTCTACAAGACATATCCTGAATCTCCTGAAGGAGAACTTACTGCATACCGTGCAGCTCTTGTGAATGCTAATACGATGGCCGAATTCGCAAATGAAATAAATATGAATGAATATTTGTTCCTTTCGCGTGGTGAAGCTAAAGATACCGGCAAGGCACGCCTCTACATTCTGGCGAATGCGATTGAAGCGCTCATTGGAGCAATGTATCTTGATCAAGGATTTGCTGTAACGGAAAAATTCATCGATCGATTTCTCCATAAGCGTGCGGCTGAGATTGTGAAGAAAAAATTGTGGCGCGATTCAAAGAGTCTTGTGCAAGAAAAATGCCAGGAACACGTTGGTGTCACCCCAAGCTATAAAGTAATTCGCGAAACCGGCCCAGATCACGATAAGAATTTCACTATTGGAATCTTTTTTGGCGCGGAGAAAATCGCTGAAGGCAAAGGACACTCAAAACAGGAAGCCGAACAAGATGCGGCACGAAATGCTTTAGAAAATAAACATTGGTTAGATTAACCAATGTTTATTTTCTAAAGCTAGTCTAAAAGTCGAAAGTCGTAAAGTTAAAAAGTCCATGCCGACCATACAAAATTTTGAAGAAGTAATTGCTTGGCAGAAATCAAAGACATTAACTTTGGATATTTATAAGATTTTTAGTCTAACTAAAGATTTCTCGTTTAAAAATCAAATTGAACGAGCTTCGGTTTTAATAATGAATAATATCGCTGAGGGTTTTGAGAGACAGACGGATAAGGAATTCAAACAATTTTTATTTATAGCGAAGGGGTCTTCAGGGGAGGTTCGTTCAATGCTTTCACTCGCACTTGATTTAGGGTATATTTCTAATGACGCCTATAATGACCTTAGTAAAAGAACACTAGAAATTTCTAGACTTCTTTCGGGGTTTATTAAGACACTGTAACCGTGTACGTATAACTTTCGACTTTAAGACTTTTGACTTATTTATATGCTCAAACAAATCGAAATTTCTGGGTTTAAATCTTTTGCGAAAAAGACAACGCTGTCTTTTGATACGCCCATTACTGCAATCGTTGGACCGAATGGTTCGGGAAAATCGAATGTGGTGGAATCTATTCGCTACGTACTTGGTGAACAATCAATGAAATCACTCCGCGGAAAAGGCGGAAGTGACTTGATCTGGAAAGGCTCAAAGCTCCTTCCAGCAGGATCCAAGGCTCGTGTGGCGATTACGTTCGACAATGCTGACCGTAAATTTGCATTTTCTTCTGCTTCAGGTGCGGCTGCCGAACTCGGCTTTGATGAGATCACACTTGCACGCGAAGTTACCGCAAGCGGATCAAACTACTTCATCAATGGAACAAACGTGCGACTCAAGGATATCAATGAGCTACTTGGTTCGGTCAATATCGGAGCATCTGGACATCACATCATCTCTCAAGGTGAGGCTGACCGACTGCTTACTGCATCTGCTAAAGACCGTCGCGGGATGGTGGAAGATGCACTCGGTCTTAAAGTGTATCAAATCCGTATTCGCGACAGTGAACGTAAACTCGAAAAAACAGCGGCAAATCTAAAAGAGGTCCAGGCACTTCGACGTGAGCTTGCACCGCATCTGTCATATCTTAGTAAGCAGGTAGAAAAAATCCAAAAGACGGAAGAAATGCGTAATGAATTCGGAGCGCTTTTTCAAGAATATGCCACGCTTGAATCAAGTGCTATCGCGTATAAAGAAAAAGAATTGCATTCCGAAGAAGTTGCGATTCGAAATGAACTCGCGAGTATTCCTGAAATTTCTGTCACTCCAGGGGATAGTAAGCATGACCAGTCTCGCAATCAAGCATTTGCTGAACTTCGATCTGCTGAAGAAGCTCAATCAAAACTCTCGCACGAGCGTGAGGATCTTTCGCGTGCAATCGGACGCATTGAAGGAAAACTCGATGCTCTTTCTGTTGTCCATGAGACACACAGAGTGACAAGCGTTCCGCGCGAGCAAGTACAGACTATCTGTGAAGAAATCATTTCTACAATTGAAAGCGTTGGTGCTGAAGAGTCTCTTTCAGAAATCCGCACGACGCTTTCTTCGATGAAATACAAGATTTCTGAATTTGTGCAATCGCTCGACGGACAAAAAGAAGAATTTGTTGACCAGTCTGAAGTTCGGGCTCGTATTGAAAGTGAGAGGTCTGCGCTCGAAGGGAGGCTTGCACAAATCGACACTGCAATTGTGCAGGCGCGTAATGCGGTTTCTGCTGTGCGCGAAAAGCTCGCTGTGATTGAACGTAACCTTCGTGAAGAAGAGCGCAGTGCGTATGCTGGAGCAACACGACGAGCGACTCTCGAGGGATCGCTTCGCGAGCTTGCGCTTCGTCAAGAAAATCTCGCACGACGAGGTGCAACGTTCAATGAGGCGCTACGTGAAGCTCAGGCGCTTTTTGGTACGATCATTATTTCTCATACAGAAAGCACTGATGCAGACACTCCAGAAAAAACGGCGGAACGCGAAGCTTTGTATCGAAAGGTAGAACGCATAAAAATCAAACTTGAAGATGCAGGTGCGGCTTCGGGTTCGGAGACAATTAAAGAATACGAAGACACAAAAGCTCGCGATGAATTCTTGGCAAAAGAAATCATCGATATTGATGAATCGATGGCGTCGCTCCGCGAGCTCATTCATGAACTTCGCGATACAATCGAGCGCACGTTCAAAGAGGGAATCGAGAAGATTAATGTGCAGTTTTCTGACTTTTTTAAACTTATGTTTGGTGGGGGGAATGCATTCCTTTCGATCATCGTGGAACATAGAAAGCCTAAGGAATTGGACGAAGAAGATACCGTATCAGATTTAGAAGATGAAGATACTCTTCCGTTCGAACATGGTATTGAAATTAATGTGAGCTTGCCACACAAAAAAGTCCGCGATCTTCAAATGCTCTCGGGTGGGGAACGTTCACTTATCTCTATTGCACTCCTATTCGCGATGAGTCAGGTCAATCCGCCACCATTCCTCGTGCTTGATGAGACGGACGCGGCACTCGACGAAGCGAATTCTCGCAAGTACGGTGATATGCTCACGCATCTTTCAAAACATTCAAAACTCATCGTCGTGACTCACAATCGCGAGACCATGTCGCGAGCACAAGTGCTCTACGGAGTCACTATGGGGCTTGAAGGGGCATCAAAACTTCTCTCGATCAAATTCGACGAAGCGGTACAGATTGCAAAATAATTTTGGTTACAAAATTATTTTGCGAGTTGAAAGTTCATAAAGTTTGTAAAGTTATAAAGTGATTACAAATAAAAAAAGTCTCGGATTTATGTCCGAGACTTTTGTGTTTTGGGTATATAATCTAGCCCCCATAGTAATCTTCTTTTCTGAAACTATCATATGTATTCCATAAGGGTTCATTCGGGGTTGCCGGAATAAATTTTTTGTTTTTCCACTCCCTTGACCGGCCCTTAATGCTGATGTCTGTGATTGTTTTTTCTGTTCTCCCGTCTTTTGACTTGTAATTAATAGAAAAAACAATTTTTGCTTGATCAGTAGAGGTAATCATGGTGTGAACCTTTTTGAATTTTTCTCTGTCAAAGAGGTCAATCTTTTTCTTTGCACCTTTTTCTTTATCAATAAACCAGTCGTTTGCTGAAATAGTTTGTTCAATTGTGTCGCCGTTGTCTATTACTGCAACAACATAGCTCATTTTAGTGAGCTCTTTGTCCTCTCCGCCTTCATGTCCTGGGTGGTCGGTTACTATTTCGCTCACAGCGTATCCTGCCGTCCCGTCAATTGTATAAAATGAATCAATCTCTCGGGGCTTTGTCGGCTCTGCGGCTGGCGGTTCAGCAGGTGCTTCTACTATTCTTGGTTGATCTTTGACTACATTCTCTTCTGCTTGGCTTGAACTACCGCATGAGAAAAGAAATAACGAACTTACAGCGATCATAGCTGTGGTCAATACTGCAAACAGTGTTTTTTTCATGTTCTTTAAATTGATTGTTTGGTGAGTAAATTCCATGCTTTCGGCATGGTTTTTTTTGTGGTCGGGGAGGCTATAAGGCCGCTCTGACCACAAAAAAATCACCTAAATATCAACCTTTTTCAATGAATCTAACTGTAAACATTATAGCATTTATAAAAATAAATGTCAATAGATATG
>CAZPHJ010000027.1:0-3377 GCA_964586755.1 uncultured Candidatus Saccharibacteria bacterium
ATGCAAAAAATACCTCTTGGTATTGTTCACGGCCGGTTTCAACCCCCACACAATGGGCATGTTCGTTTTATACAAGAAGCACTCAATCGTGCCGACCACGTAATTATTGGAATTTGTACGCCAACAATTTGTACGGAAGAGGAAGCGGAGCTCACGGGGTACCCGTGCGCTCCGCACATGAATCCCTTCTCTCACAACGAACGTATCGATATGATCACACTCGCCCTCGCCGAGATTGGTGTTCCCAAAAATCACTACTCATTCATCCCCTTTCCGAGTGATTATCAAAATATTGATTCCATCGTCTCAAAAGACACAGTGTTCTTTATGAGCGTCACAAGCGAACACGATCAGAAAAAAATCGACCACCTTCGAAACAAAGATTACAAAGTTGAAACTATTCTTTCATTACCAGATGATACCAATCGTGAGAGCAGTAGTATAATTCGCAAACAATTAGAAGGTTGGGAAAAAATAGCCCCACAAAGTGTGGTTGAATATATAAAAAATATTCAATCGAAATAGATTTTGAGCTTTCAGCTTTAAGCTTTATACTATTCCCATGCCCGATATCAATGAACTCATAAAAGAAAACGAGGATTTGCGCGCTCAAAACGCAGTCAAAAGTGACCTTATTTCCATATCAGCCCACCAGCTCCGAACAAGCCTCTCAGCAATGAAGTGGATTCTCAAAATGTTCCTCGACGGAGATTTTGGTACGCTCACTGGCGAGCAAATTAGTTTTATAACCAAAGCATATGAATCTGACGAGCGCATGATTCGACTCGTCAATGAAATGCTCTCAGTTAACCATTCAGAGGATTCAATTCAATCAATGAATCCAGAACCGACCGATATCGTAAAGCTCATCGACGAAGTGTTTTTTGACTTCACTGGCGAATCATTCAAAAAGGGTATCGAGCTCATTTTTCTCAAACCCGCTTCCCCACTCAAAAACATCGTACTCGACCCAGAAAAAATTCGCGTCGTAATCCAGAATCTGATCGAAAATGCCATCAAATATTCGAACAAGGGTGGTCGCGTTTTTGTGAATATCACCGACAAGGAACAATCAATCCAAATCTCTGTACGCGATACTGGTATTGGAATCGAAGACGAAAACAAAGACAAAATTTTTGGCAAATTCTACCGAACTGACAGCGCGAAAAAACAAGATATTGTTGGATCGGGACTTGGTCTCTATACAATCAAAAATATCGTCGAAAAGCATCATGGCAAAATCTGGTTTGAAAGCTCGTTTGGCGAGGGTACAACTTTTTTTGTCGAGCTTCCAAAAACTGCTTAATTTTTATCTATTGCCCCTTGCTTTTTTTCATAGTACAATCATGACATGAGTAAAAAGATATTAATTGTAGAAGATGATTCATTCCTTCAGGGTTTGGCTTCAACCAAGCTCGAAAAAGAAGGATTTAGCGTAATGGCAGCCTCAAGTGGAGACGAGGCAATAAAGCTTCTCGCCTCAAATACACCTGATTTTATTTTGCTCGACCTTGTGCTTCCTGGAGCAGATGGATTTACTGTACTTAAGAGCTTGCGTGAAAATGCAGCGACAAGCAAGACGCCAGTAATTGTATTTTCAAACCTCTCTGAAGACAAAGATATCAAACAAGCAAAAGACCTCGGCGCGACCGACTACATGGTCAAATCCAACTTCACTCTTGATGAACTTTCAGACAAGATTAAAGAAATATTGAAATAGACAATTAGGCTCTACACTTTCGTAATACACCAATGCCCCGCTTTCCTTCGGAAAGCGGGGCATTGAATTTAAAAAAGGTATAGTGTATCGTTCCCCATATATGCAAAAGACAAAAATCGTAGCTACCATTGGCCCTGCCACCCAGTCAGAAAAAATAATGACAGCTCTTCATAAGAACGGGGCTAGTTTTTTCCGACTCAACATGAGTCACGGCGACCACACCACCCACCAAAAAACAGTCGATCTTGCAAGAGCAGTCGAGAACAAGCAGAAAACATTCATCGGTCTTATCTGCGACCTCTGTGGTCCGAAGATTCGCATCGGGGACTTTGCACAAGGAGAAATTACACTTACAAAAGGTAAAACGTTTATCCTCACTACGCGCAAAATTCTTGGGGATGAAACAACGGTATACATCAATTACCCTGCCCTCACAAAAGATTTGAAGCCGGGTGACACCATTCTTCTCGAAGATGGTAAGAAAAATCTCTTGGTTACAAAAAAACTGAATGAAACGGACATCGAAACAAAAGTAATCTACGGTGGTCTCACAAAATCTCGTCGAGGTGTCAACATCCCGAATGCAAATCTTTCCATCGCAGCACTTACACCGAAAGACAAGAAGGATATCGAATGGGGCGTGAAGCAAGATTTCGCATACTTTGCCATTTCTTTCGTTCGAAACGCCAAGGACGTCACCGAACTCCGAAGACTTCTCGCCAAATACAAATCGAACGCAAAAATCATCGCCAAGATTGAAACTCCTGAAGCTGTCAGCAATATCGACGAAATTATCGCCACAACGGATGCAATCATGGTCGCACGTGGCGACCTTGCGATCGAAGTCGGTCCAGAAAATGTCCCCTATATCCAAAAACAGATTATTCAAAAATGTAACAATGCCGGCAAGCCTGTCATCACCGCGACTCAAATGCTCGAGAGTATGGTGCGCAATCAAGTACCCACTCGTGCTGAAGTCTCAGATGTTGCCAATGCAATCCTTGATGGAACCGACGCCGTCATGCTTTCGGAAGAAACAGCTGTCGGAGAATTCCCTGTCGAAACCGTAGAGATTATGGCACGAACCGCTCTCAAAGCCGAGAGCACAATACTCACCCATCGTCGTATCACCGTCGCAGAAGACAATCTCGTCGACAGTGTCTCTTCATCAGTCGTGCACGTAGCCGAAGATATCAACGCGAAACTTATTGCAGTACTCACGGAATCTGGAGGCACAGCACGTATGATTTCGCGTCATCGTCCAGCCCAGCCGATTTATGCGTTCACTCCCCACACACATGCTGCTCGACAAGTCATGCTTTCATACGGAGTCACTCCAATTCTCACTGGCATCTTCGCTGGTGTCACAAGTGCAACTACTGGTATTCAAAAAGAATTGCAAAAACGTAAGCTCGTAAAAAAGGGCGATCACATCATTCTCTCTGCTGGCGTTCCCTTCGGCCAACCTGGTAGCACCAACATGATGCTCGCGGTTACCATATAGATATAAAAATACCCCGAACTATCGGGGTATAATGCAAAAATCGGATAAGCTATTGTCCACCTGAATCTATATGATGTGATGAAAAATTCTCTTCGCGAATTTTCTGTATTGTCTTTACTTTTTCTTCAAATTTCTTGTCTCTAACATTGTTTA
>CAZPHJ010000027.1:3477-5610 GCA_964586755.1 uncultured Candidatus Saccharibacteria bacterium
CTCACCGATCCGCTCACCTCACACTTCCGACTTCAGGAAGATCAAAAAAAAGCGCTTCTCCGCCTTGGTCTCAAAACCATCCGTGATATCCTCTACTACTTTCCTGTCCGTTATACAAACGTTTCTGAAATCAAACTCATCCGTGATCTTGTCGTCGGCGACACGGCGACCGTCTACGGAAAGATTAGCAAACTCAAGACTCGCAAGGCATTCAAGAGCAAAATGCCAATGGGCGAAGCGACAGTGGAAGATAGCTCGGGTACAATCTCTGTGATTTGGTTCAACCAAGCCTACATGGCCAAAATGGTGCATGAAGGCGACAATGTCGAACTCTCGGGAAAAGTTGCCGAAGGCAAGCACGGATTATTCTTGTCCAATCCCGAACTCAAAGAAAAAAATAGCCTACCGATCGACACACATGGCTCGCTCTTTGGAAAAGATTCGGGCGAAGTCTTCGGCTTCCCTATCTATCGCGAAACGCGCGGTATCACGTCGCGCTTTATTTATCACACCGTACAAAAAATCATCAAAGAAGGTCTGGTCAAAACAATTCCCGAATACATTCCGGCGGACATTCTCAAAAAATATAATCTGCCAACACTCGGAACTGCACTCGTCTGGATGCATTCACCTATGACCGAAGACAACGCGAGTTCGGCACGCAAACGTTTTTCGTTTGAAGAAGTATTCTTTATTCAGCTCGCGCGCAAAATCGAGCGCGAAAATTATCTGCAAAACAAATCATTCCCTGTCGTTGACGACCCAAAAGATATCGAGGATTTTGTTGGACGATTTCCATTCAAGCAGACAGAGGGGCAGGAAAAAGCAATCCGCACCATGCTCGAAGACATGAGCAAGCCTCACCCAATGGCTCGCCTTCTCGAAGGTGATGTGGGTTCCGGAAAGACTGCGGTCGCTGCGACACTCGCATACGGAGCGATTAAAACAAGACCAAATGGAAAAAATTACGGCAACTTACAAGTAGCTTATATGGCTCCCACCGAAATTCTCGCCACCCAGCATTTCGAAAACTTCATTCAATACTTCAAGCACACAGGAATTTCTGTGGGACTCATCACCGGATCTGGTTGTCGCAAATTCCCAACCAAAGTCGCAAGCGCTCAAGTTCCTTGGACCAATATTTCTCGCACGCAATTACTCAAATGGGTCGCAAATGGCGAAATCCCAATCCTCATCGGCACTCATGCCCTCATTCAAAAATCCGTCGTATTCAAACATCTCGCTCTCGCCATCATCGACGAACAGCATCGCTTTGGCACCATGCAACGCAAAAAGCTCGTGAGCAAAGAAGGCTTTGCCCCACACCTCCTCTCAATGACAGCAACTCCCATCCCCCGAACCCTCGCGCTCACGATTTACGGTGACCTCGACCTTTCCATTCTCGACCAGATGCCTGCGGGACGAAAGCCCATCATCACGGAAATTATTCTTCCAGCAAAACGTGATGAGGTGTACGACTTCGTCAAAACAGAAATGAAAAATGGTCGACAGCTCTACGTAATCTGTCCGCGCATCGACGAACCAGACCCCGAAAAAGAAGGTGCCGTGCAAGCTCGTTCAGTCACGGCAGAAGCCGAGCATCTGCGCAAAGTATTTCCCGGATATTCGGTCGGTATTCTCCATTCAAAAATGACTCCGGCAAAAAAAGATGAAGTGATGGAAGATTTTTCTTCACACAAAATTGACATCCTCTGCGCAACTTCCGTTGTGGAAGTTGGAGTGAATGTACCAAACGCAACGCTGATCATCATCGAAGGAGCCGAACGATTCGGTCTTGCCCAACTCCATCAACTTCGCGGGCGTGTCATCCGCTCAAATCATCAAGCCTATTGTTATCTTTTTGCCGAAAGTAAATCCGCCAAAACAACAGAGCGATTGAAAGCTATCAAAACCGCCAAGAATGGTTTCGAACTTTCCGAACTCGACCTCGCTCTCCGCGGTGCCGGTGAGCTCGGCGGCACAAAACAATGGGGCATCACCGACCTTGGCATGGAGGCCATCAAGAATATCAAAATGGTAGAAGCCGCCCGTGCCGAAGCAACAGCGATTGTGGCAAAGGACCCCAACCTCACCGCCTATCCCCTCATGAAAGAATTGGTTGAAGCGAAAAAA
>CAZPHJ010000027.1:5710-8040 GCA_964586755.1 uncultured Candidatus Saccharibacteria bacterium
CCTCTTGGATTCGAACCAAGGACCCTCGAGGTATAAAGGATACTTTATAAAAACGTCGCTCGGAGATTATGCTTGAGTGTGAGAATAACGATCTATTCCTAAGTCCACCCTCTTGGATTCGAACCAAGGACCCTCGAGGTATAAGCTCGATGCTCTAACCAACTGAGCTAAGGGTGGACTTAGGAATTTTCAATGTAGTTATTCTCACACTCAGACATACCTCCTCTCTCGTTTTTATAAGCTCGATGCTCTAATCAACTGAGCTAAGGGTGGAAAATTACCACCCTGGTATACTAACAAAAAAGTTCCCTTTAGGGAACTTTTTTGTATTACGCTTTCGCAATATCTGCAATCACATCACCTTTTTTCTTAAGCTTGATTCCGTGCGCTTTAATGATTTCTTCATATTCCGGTTGTTCGAGTTCTTCCACTTCAACGAGCTTGTCAGCGATAGCATCAAGTGCTTTTCGATGATCAGTAAGTACTTGTTCTGCTCGTTTCAATCCGTCTTCCATAATTTTTTTAACCTCAGCGTTGACCATTGCATGAGTCGCCTCCGACATATCACCATCAGCCGACGCGCCACCAAAGAGAGTTCGTCCTCCGTCACTCTCAAGAGCAACTGGTCCGATTACATCACTCATACCCCATCTTGTCACCATTGCACGCGCGAGCCCAGTGGCCACTTGCAAATCGTTTGATGGACCAGTCGTGATATCCCCGAAGATCATACGTTCAGCTGCAAATCCTCCGAGCGACATTGCAATATCATCGAGAAACTCTGCCTTGCTTTGTAGTTTACGTTCTTCGATTGGAATCTTCATTGTGTACCCTCCGGTGCGTCCGCGAGATACAATCGAGATCTTGTGTACCGGGTCAGCATGAGGCAAGACTGATGCAATAAGTGCGTGTCCCCCTTCGTGGTATGCAGTGATTTTCTTTTCGATTGCAGTAAGAAGATGACTTTTACGTTCTGGCCCCATCATGACTTTTTCGATCGAGCGTACAAGGTCGAATTGAGAAACTTTTTTGCGATTCTCACGAGCCGCAAGAATGGCACCTTCATTCATAAGAGAGAAGAGGTCTGCACCAGAAAATCCTGATGTGCGTTCTGCAATGATTGTAAGGTTCACATCTTCGGCAAGTGGCTTCTTTTTGGCATGAATCGAAAGTATTTCTTCGCGATCACGACGATCTGGAAGATCAAGCATTACACGTCGATCAAAACGTCCCGGTCGAAGTAAAGCTGGGTCGAGCACATCATTGCGGTTTGTTGCAGCCATCACGATCACTTTGTCATTCGGCTCGAAGCCATCCATCTCTACAAGAATTTGATTGAGTGTTTGTTCACGTTCATCATTTCCACCACCCACACCTGTTCCACGGACACGTCCAACAGCATCGATTTCATCGATGAAGATAATAGATGGTGACATCTTCTTTGCCTTGGCAAAGAGATCACGCACACGTGATGCACCGACACCGACAAACATTTCTACGAATTCAGAACCAGAGAGATGAAAGAACGGTACGTTGGCTTCACCTGCTACAGCACGAGCAAGCAATGTCTTTCCTGTTCCCGGCGCACCAGTAAGAAGCACACCTTTTGGAATACGCGCACCAATATCGAGAAATTTCTTTGGATTACGAAGAAAGTCCACAATTTCTTTAAGTTCTTCTTTGGCTTCTTTTGCACCGGCAATATCCTTGAATGTCACACGATTATTCGCGTCGTCTGGATCGGTCATGCGAGCCTTTGATTGCCCAAACGTGAATGCTTGCATTCCGCTTCCCTTCGCTTGTCGTGTAAGAAACCAGAAAAAGAAAATGATTACAATTACAGGAAGAAGAATAGGAATGATATTGAAGAACCAGTATGCAAATCCACTTTCAGAAATAACAGTGATATCAACGGCCGAAAGTTGCTCTGGTGTAACACCATAGTTCTTAAGAGTTTCAGAAAGTGATGCTTCCACTTCTTTCTTTGCAGTGATAACACTCTCGTCTTTACGTGTTGCTGTAAGCGAGTCACCATCAACAGAAATCTTGACCACTGTTCCAGCACTCACATCCTTTGCGAGCTCAGAGAGAGAAACGGTTTTCTTATCGACAGTCTTCCCGGAAATAAAAATATATGCGGCCGTTATGAGCATGAAGACCAATATCGCCATGGCAATATTTTTGGAAAACTTCGGAGCCTCTGGCATTTTGCCTTGTGGTTTCTCGTTTTTTTGCGGTTGTGGTTGAGTTTGTTTTGACATAAATATAAGGCACTCAAATAAGATGAATGCTTGGGCATTATACCCGCAGGAGCAGTTTTTTGAAAGGAG
>CAZPHJ010000028.1:0-7965 GCA_964586755.1 uncultured Candidatus Saccharibacteria bacterium
TCTATCAAACTTCAATCAATGGTGAGCAAATCGAGCTCCTCAAAAAAGACATCGCTGACTACGACGAATTTATTCGAAGTGGTGATTGGACTAAACGCCCATGCGAAGCAAAACTCTATGGCAAAAATCAGGAGTGTGAATATTGTGTAAAGGCAAAACAGCTTTATCTCTAGGTTGACTTAATTAAATAATAATTGTATTATTTAATTAGAATCGAACCTTGAAATAGTGAATTTGTGAATACAGTAGGTTTGCGTCTTCTGTATTCACAAATTCACCCCATATGAAAAAATACATGTTTACTTCCGCTTCAGGATTGAATCTATGGCTCGCTGAGCATACTACATTCACATTTACTTCCAAGATAAGGAGGCTGACGAGAACTGATATTTTACTTCATGCACTTGCTGGCCGTGATTTTAACCCGGCTCACATTGTAGAAGGCTATGCAGATAAATCTTTATTTAAAGGGATTGTGTCTCATGGAATTGGTATCATATCTCGCGCTGAGGGAATGTTTGTAAAAATGATGGTATTTGAAAATCCAGCCGAAATTATTGCTGCTGGATTTAAGGAAATCAAGTATTATAAACCGCTTCGACTGAATGCTTCCTATTATTACGAGTATACAATCAGTAATATGCGGCCAATAAAAAATCGTCTTGATTTTGACTGTCATATTTCCTGCATCGCTTTTGACGAAGGGAAAAAAGCAACCATAGCTGAATGGGATTGGAAACCTTCTTTTGTGGAGCCGACTAAGCTCTCGCGCGCGGAACGTCGCCAGTTAATTCCTGTGAGTTATGCACTGAACGTTTTTCGGTATTTTGTGTTTGAGCCTCTGGGGGCTTGCCTAATGTATGGAATAGGAATACCACTTATACTTTCAATCATTCCAATCATGATATTGCAAATGCTTGGGGTCATTCCATCAAGCAGTATTGATTATATGATTTGACTAGTTCAAATCTGAGAATTAAAACAGTTGCCACATGGTAGCTGTTTTTTTATTTCAAAAATGTCCAAAAGCCCAGACTTGGACCATTCTCTGACCAGCCTAAATAGAAGGCTATGGCAAGGGTTAGAACGAACAAAACAAAGGTTATTATCCGTAGCTTTTTCATGCCCTCTATTGTAGTATGGAACCATGGATAAGCAAGTCACACGAGGCACGGAACACCCGCTCTCACAGCTCCAAAATGAGGCATACAAGGTCTTTACCGACCTTGGTTTTGAGATTGCGACTGGCCCCGAACTTGAGACTGAATGGTACAATTTTGATGCTTTGAATGTGGCCAAAGATCACCCAGCCCGTGATATGCAGGACACTTTTTGGATCAAGGGCGCCGAAGGTCAAGTACTCCGTACTCACGCAACAAGCGTGACTGCTCGTATGCTCGAGCAGTCTGCAAAAACCAATCGCGTCCCATCAGCATATGTCTCCATCGGAAAAGTATTTCGTAATGAGGCGACAGATATCACTCACGAGATGCAATTTTTTCAAATTGACGGATTTATGATCGGAGAAAATATTACACTCGCTCACATGAAAGGCGTACTCACACAGCTCTACAAAACATTGCTTGGCGAAGATTCAGAGATAGAATTTCGACCAAGTTTCTTTCCGTTTACCGAACCTTCTGTGGAGGTTCATGCAAAGTTCAAAGGTAAATGGCTTGAAATGATGGGAGGGGGAATGCTCCATCCACAAGTTTTGAAAAATGCCGGGTTTGATCCTGAGAAAGTACAAGGATTTGCATTCGGAGGAGGACTGGATCGTATTGCAATGATCAAATGGAATATTCCAGATGTACGACTCTTCTATCAAGGTGATTTGCGTCTCAATCAATTTTAATTTATGAAAATTTCGTATAACTGGCTCAAATGGTATGTTCCTGAAATTCCGGAAGCGGAGAAGCTTGCCGATGTTTTCACCTACCATCTTGCAGAGGTGGAGTCTTTAGAAAAATTACCTGATGGAGATTTCCTCTTTGATATAAATATTTTGCCGAATCGTGCGCATGACCTACTTTCACACCATGGTATTGCCCGAGAACTTGCTGGCCAGCTTGGAATTGAATTCAAAAATCCGAGTGGAATGTATAAAATCCCAGAATCAAAATCTACAGATTTGAAAATTGATATTCAAACCCCACTCTGTCGTCGATATATGGGACGCATTGTTCGTGGCGTCAAAATTGGTCCATCACCAGAATGGGTAGTGAAGCACTTGGAATCAATCGGACAGCGAAGTATCAATAATATTGTTGATGCGACAAACTTGTGTATGTATGACTGCGGACAACCCATGCATATCTTCGATATGCACAAGCTGAAAGTTGAAAGTGGAAAGTCGAAAGTCATACAAATACGAAATGCGAATAATGGAGAAAAAATACAGTTGCTTGGTGGGGAAGAAAAGGAATTAAAAGAAACTGACCTTGTGATCGCAGATAGCGAGGATGGACTTGCACTTGCTGGCGTGAAAGGCGGAACGAAAGCAGAAGTGGATGCGAATACAACCGACATTATTTTGGAAGTGGCCAATTTTGATCCGGCGACTGTGCGTAAGACTGCACGACGACTTGGAATTCTTACTGATTCCGCAAAACGATTTGAAAACGACCTTTCTCCAGAATTATGTGATTTCGGAATGCGCGAACTTACTGGCCTCATTAGCGAAATGTGTCCGGAAGCGACATTCGAAGATGTTGTTGACGTATATCCATCACCACAATCAAAACGCGAACTTACTTTTACTGTAGCTGAAATCACTAAGAAAATTGGTGCAGAAATTTCAGTTTCCGAAGTAGAAGATATTTTGAAGCGATACACATTTGAATATAAGATGGACGGTGACACGTTCACAATTGTGATACCGGCACTTCGTCTTGATCTCATTGGTGCACATGATATGGCTGAAGAAATCGGACGCATTGTTGGCTACGATAAGGTGGTCCCAATGATTCCGAAAATTGCGTTTGAGCCGACAATAAATGACACACAGGCGCGTATGAGCGTTGCGCGTGAGAAGTTGCTTGCCGATGGATATAGCGAAGTGATGAGCTACACATTTACCAAGAAAGGGAAGGTGGAAGTCGCTCGTGGGGCGAAAGGCAAAGAATTCCTCCGTACCAATCTTGCTGATGGACTCAAGGAATCGTATGAACTCAATCGTTTGAATGCACCATTACTTGGTAATACCGAAACAAACATTTTTGAAATCGGAACAGTCTTTCCTGAAAAAGATCGTGAAGAAATTCATGTTGCCTATGCAAACAAAAAAGGAATTGTTGAATCAACTCTTGAAGAATTCTCTCGCGAATTGAATTTACTTTCAACTTTTAACTTTCAACCTTCAACGAGCGACAAAAAATTTGTCGCATGGTCTCAATATCCATTTATCACTCGCGACGTTGCTGTTTGGGTTCCAGTTGGAACAAATCCAGATGAACTTATCGGTCTCTGTAGAAATGACGGCACAGAACTTCTTGTTCGAGAACCTCAGCTTTTTGATCAATTTACAAAAGATGATAAGACCTCGCTTGCAGTGCGTCTTGTTTTCCAATCTCACGAACGAACACTCACAGATGCAGACGTGACGGGGATAATGGAAAACATCACAAAAGCTTTGGAAAATAAGGCCTGGGAAGTACGTTAAATCACACTAGGATTATGCGAATGGCGCATTTCTTCGTTGCTCGCTCGTTTCCTCCTGTAATGTACGTCAAAGTACATTTTAGTTGGAAGCCTTGCTTGTTCCTTGAACTGCATCCATTTGCCTAAATCCTACAAGTTTTTCCCTCGTTTTTAATACCAATATATGATATACTTCACCTATACGAAATAGGTGTTTTATCCTTACATTACAAGGGCATTTTAATTTTTACTCAAATCCATGGCTGATACAAAAAAACGAGCAGAGGGAGCATATAGCGCTGAAGATATTTCAGTTCTCGAAGGGCTCGAACCGGTGCGAAAGCGTCCCGGAATGTATATCGGAGGAACAGGTATCGAAGGCTTGCACCACTTGGTGTGGGAAATCTTTGACAACTCTCGTGACGAAGCCATGGGTGGATATGCCAACGAAATTGAGGCCGTGCTTCTTCCTGGCAATCGTATTCGCATCGCCGACAACGGTCGCGGAATTCCGGTAGACGTGCACTCAAAGACAAAAGTATCTGCGCTCGAAACAGTTATGACGACGCTTCACGCCGGAGGAAAATTTGGCGGAGAAGGATATAAAGTTTCTGGAGGTTTGCACGGTGTGGGAGCATCAGTGGTGAACGCGCTCTCAATCTATACGCAAGTTGTGGTACATCGCGATGGTGGTATTCACATGCAGGAATACTCACAAGGAAAGAAAAAAGCGGCGGTCAAAAAAATTGGCAGTTCAAAATTGCATGGAACGATTGTCACTTTTGAGCCTGATGTAGAAATTTTTAAAGATTTGCAATTTGTATGGGAAACAATCGTCAATCACTTCCGTGGACAGGCATATCTTGTAAAAGGACTACGTATTCGCTGTATCGATGCGCGAGGTCTTGAAGGTAAAGTAAAACTCGAAGATGTGTATTGGTTCAGCGAGCTTGGACTCGATTTTCCAAACTATTCATTCTATTTCGAAGGAGGACTTGTGTCTCTCGTAAAATATTACAACCTTTCCCAAAAGCCGATCCACGACAGTATCTACTATATCGAAAAGGAACAAGATGGCGTGTTTGTGGAGCTTGCATTGCAATACACCGACGATATGTCGGCCAAGATCGTGGCGTATGCGAACAATATCTACAACCCAGAGGGTGGAACGCACATCACGGGATTTAAGATGGCGCTTACTCGAACGCTCAACAACTACGCGAAGAAAGAAGGCTTTGTAAAAGAGGCTGACGGTGCATTTACCGGAGACGACGTACTCGAAGGACTCACTGTTGTCGTATCCGTAAAACTTCGCGAAATTCAATTCGAAGGTCAGACCAAAGGAAAACTTGGTTCACCAGAAGCTCAGGGAGCTGTGGCAACCGTATTTGGTGAATCATTTGGAGCATTCCTCGAGGAGCATCCAGACGAAGCGAAAGCAATCATCAACAAAGTAATTCTTGCGGTTCGCGCTCGTAAAGCTGCAAAAGCTGCAAAGGATTCAGTCCTTCGTAAAGGCGCGATGGAAGGTATGACGCTTCCTGGAAAGCTTGCCGACTGTCAAACCAAGAGTGCGGAAGAATCTGAGATCTTCATTGTGGAGGGAGATTCCGCGGGAGGTACGGCCAAGACTGGACGCGATCGACGCACCCAGGCGATTCTTCCACTTCGTGGAAAGATCCTCAACATTGAGCGTGCACGTCTTGATAAAATGCTCGCATCAGAACAGATTCGCAATCTTGTGGTAGCACTCGGTACTGCGATTGGAGACACATTTGATATTTCAAAACTTCGTTATCACAAAGTGATTATTGCAACAGATGCGGACGTGGACGGCGCGCACATTAGTACGCTCATCCTTACTCTCTTCTATCGCTACTTCCGACCACTTATTGATGGAGGATTTATCTATATCGCTCAACCACCACTTTATAAAATCAAGAAGGGCAAAGAAATTCATTATTGTTACACTGATGAAGAAAAGCTCAAGATTGTCGGCGACACAGACGAGAGTCTTGATGAAATGATTGCTCGTGCTGAAGCAGACGGAGCAGGAGAACAAGAAGGTGATGTTGAAGAAGTCGAAGAAAAGGGTGCTACGAAAAAGACTCCAAAAATTCACATCCAGCGTTACAAAGGTCTTGGAGAAATGAACTCAGAAGAACTTTGGGAAACCACCATGGATCCAGCTCGTCGTATCTTGAAACAAGTAATGATCGAAGATGCAGCGGAGGCAGACCGAGTGTTCGATATGTTGATGGGATCTGAAGTTGCGCCGCGAAAGAGCTTTATACAGACTTACGCTAAAACTGCCGATATCGACATTTAAAACTTCATAGATGGCGCACTTCAGTGTTATTGCACTCAGTTCGTTCTCGCAATGTACGTCTCAGTACATTTTGGTCACGAACTTCGTTTACGCCTTGAATTGCATCCATCTTTGAAAGTTTTAAAACATAATTTAGATTTTTGTAAAAATGATTACGCTCGAGAAAACTGACGAATTCGAAAATGCGCCTCATGTAGTCGGTTGTTTGGTTGAGTGCAAAGGAAAGATATTGCTTCTTCATCGCAACAGCACTAAGCCTGAAGGGAATACATGGGGTGCTCCGGGAGGAAAAGTGGACGCAGAAGAAAGTCGAGAGCAAGCAGTTGCTCGAGAAGTCTTTGAAGAGACAGGGATAGTATTGTCGATAAAAAACCTCGAAGAGGTCGGGATTTTTTATGTTATTCATCCGGGCAATAAAAAATTTACGTACACGAAATTTCGCTGTGTTCTTGACGAAGAGCCGATCGTTGTTTTGAGCGAAAATGAACATAAGGATTTTGTTTGGGTGACACCAGATGAGGCGCTACGAATGCCTCTTATCATGGACGAAGATTTTACAATACAGCATGCATATGGAATTAAATAATCACACAAGACAATATTGGACAGAGAAAGATCTGATAGAGCTCGAACAGACCGAGGATATGCCCCAAATGCTAGAGATCGGTCTTCGTGTATTGAAGCGCATACCCCAGCCGGTGGGACAAGTATGTGGACCGATTAGTACGGGAGGACGAGGATCAATACTTGCGAACCTTATCGCGTTTAATGAGGCAATCGTTTTCCTTCAGGCGGAAGGCAAACATATTTTTGATCAAATGCCGTTTGAGTAACCAATGGCGCGAGTAAAAGACAAAGTTCCAACAGGCGAATATGCAACAATGCTTCTTACTGATTTTTATCAACCATTATTTGAAACTGGTTTGATTAAGATATTATATTTCTTACCTGATTGGCAGTCCTCAGTAGGTGCTCGTTGGGAACATGATCAAGCTCTAAAGTTAGGAATTGAAATTGTATATCTGAAATAAAATACGTTAAAAAGCAAAACAAAAAACCGCTCTTCCGAGCGGGCTTTTAATACAGTCTTGAATTTAGAATCGGCACTAGGGCGGATACGACGGCATGGATATACCAATCGGTATATGTTACGGCATTGTTTGTGAGAGGACCGATCAGTCCATTACCGGTCTTGGTTCCTGTTGTCGCAAAGAATTCATCAGGGGCATGGCTTTGTTCGAGGCCTTTCTCGACCATGAGTTTATGAAGACCTGGTGGAATGACAAACGAAAAAGTTCTTCCGAAGCCTTGTTTTTCATTTGATTCTGCAACAACCCAACCGAAACAGTGTATATCACCATACATTTCACATATTCCTCCTTCAAGCGCAAGATATATCTCTGCGCCAGGTTGGATTTCTTTCGCATGTTTGATTCGACCAAGTGCTCCCTCGCGTGTTTCGCTGTCAGAGTTGGGTTGGTTACTTACGCCCGAATCGGCTTTGATACAAATGAATTCAATTTGAGTATTTGGATACAGTAGATCGAAAGCCTTTTCGACCGCTGCTTTTTTGACTGGACTTTGTGAAGCGATAACAACTTTCATAAGTAACTAATTTAATGTTCGATTCACTATTTCATTTTGGAGACGTTTTGTAAAGTCTTCGAGGGTGATTCCTTCGAGCTTGTCACTGCGGGTTTCGACGGTGAGAGTTCCTGAATCTTTTTCTTTGTCACCGACGACGATGGCATATGGTATTTTCATTGTCTTCGCTCCGCGAATGCGTTTGCCGAGTGAATCATTTGTTGCATCCACTTTTGCGCGGATGCCGTGATCTTTGAGAACATTCAAAATTTCAAAAGCATAGTCATTGTGACTTTCCAAAACTGGAACGATGGTGATTTGTTGTGGTGCAAGCCAGACAGGGAAGTTGCCAGAGAGGTGTTCGATCATGATAGACATGAAGCGCTCAAGCGAGCCCATGATTGCGGCGTGAA
>CAZPHJ010000029.1:0-7923 GCA_964586755.1 uncultured Candidatus Saccharibacteria bacterium
ACTACATCAAGAACATGATCACTGGTGCTGCACAGATGGACGGAGCAATCCTCGTGGTTGCTGCTACTGACGGTGCAATGCCACAGACTCGTGAGCACGTACTCCTTGCTTCTCAGGTCGGTGTTAAACACCTTATCGTGTTCCTCAACAAGTGTGACATGGTTGACGACAAAGACATGATCGACCTCGTTGAAGAAGAAATCCGTGAACTCCTTACAAAGCAAGGATTTGATGGTGCAAACGCTCCATTCATCCGCGGTTCAGGACTTAAAGCTCTTGAATCTACAGACAACAATGACGAGTGGGCACAGAAAGTTATGGAGCTTGCAAACGCTCTCGACACATACATCCCACTTCCTGAACGTGATCTTGCAAAACCATTCCTTATGCCAGTAGAAGACATCTTCTCTATCGAAGGACGCGGAACTGTGGTTACAGGCGGTATCGGGCGTGGGGGTGTACAGGTTGGTGAGGAAGTTGGAATCGTCGGTATCAAGGATACACAGAAGACTACTGTTACTGGTATTGAAATGTTCAACAAGAACCTCAAGGAAGGTATGGCTGGAGACAACGCAGGAATTCTTGTTCGCGGACTTAAGAAAGAAGACATTACTCGCGGACAGGTTCTTTCAAAGGTTGGAGCTGTGAAGCCTCACGCAGAATTCGAATGTGAAGTATATATCTTGAAGAAGGAAGAAGGTGGTCGTCACACTCCATTCTTCGCTGGGTACAAGCCTCAATTCTACGTTCGTACAACAGACGTTACTGGTGATGTAACTCTTCCAGAAGGAAAGGAAATGGTTATGCCAGGAGACACTGTTAAACTCGTTGTTAAGCTCGTTACTCCAGTTGCTCTCGAAGACCAGACACGTTTCGCTATCCGTGAAGGTGGAAAGACTGTCGGCGCAGGAGTCGTAACTAAGATTATTGCTTAAGCAATAATCTTAGTTACTAGTAAAAAGTTCATAAAGTTCATCAAGTTTATAAAGTCGCCCAAATACAAAATGCGGGAAACGTGTTGAACTGACTTTATAAACTTGTGACTTTATAACTTTACAAACTTACTTATATGGCAGATACAAATACAACAACTAAAAAGCCACGAGCAACAAAGGCTAAGGCAGCAGGAGCTGAAAAGTCTGGTGAAGTTCGTCTCCGTATCCGCGTACGAGCGTACGAGAACAAAATTCTCGACAACTCGGTAAAGCAGATCATGGATACTGCACTTCGTCATGATGCAATCATCTCAGGACCAACTCCTTTGCCAACTGAAATCAAGAAGTATACGGTCAACCGTTCACCGTTTATTTACAAAAATACTCGTGAGCAGTTTGAAATTCGCGTGCACAAGCGCGTGATCGATATCTTGAATCCAGGTGCAAAAACAATCGAAGCTCTCACCAATCTTTCACTCCCATCTGGTGTGGAAATTGATGTGAAGATGATGTAGGGAGCTCAGGCGCTAGGTCTTAGGCATTAGGCTCTAGGAAAATGCAATGAATTTGTATTACCTAAAGTCTAGAGCCTAATTATCTAGACCCTAATTTATTAATTCAAGAACAGAGACGAAATGATTTAGTCCGCTCTCTGGTCCGCTGAAACTTATGAAATTTATACTCGGAACTAAAGTAGAAATGACTGAATTCTTTGCCGAAGATGGCAAAGTATTTCCAGCAACGATCGTTACTGCAGGACCAATCGTGGTCACACAGCTTAAAACAAAAGAAAAAGATGGGTACACTGCAGTGCAGGTTGGATACGGTACACGCAAGGCGAGCCGTGTCTCACAAGCACTGAAAGGTCACTTCGGTGACAAAGGGCTCTTTTCTGAAGTTCGTGAATTCCGCATGACTGATGCCGAAATGGCAGCAGTAAACAGCGGCGATACAATCACCTCTGAAGCATTTGCTGTTGGAGATGTTGTAGAAGTTTCAGGAACATCAAAAGGAAAAGGATTCCAGGGTGTTATCAAGCGTCACAACTTCAAAGGTGGTCCTCGTTCACACGGCCAGAAACACTCTGAACGTGCACCGGGATCAATCGGAGGAGGTCCAGGACGTGCTGGAGGTAAGGTTGCAAAAGGAATGCGCATGGGAGGCCGAATGGGTTCTGATCGTATTACTGTTCGCAATCTCAAGATCCTTGCAGTAGATCCGTCAACAAACACTCTTCTTATTAGTGGCGCGGTTCCAGGTCGACGCGGTACTATGCTCGAAATAACTACAAAGTAATTGTATGAAAACAACAACTTATAACAATAAGGGAAAGAGTGCAGGAGAAGTTACACTTCCAGAAGCTGTGTTCGCACAGAGTTGGAATGGTGACCTTGTGCACCAAGTAGTACATGCAATCACTGCAAACACTCGAGCAGGTACTGCTGACACAAAAGGACGTGCAGAAGTAAGCGGAGGAGGTAAGAAGCCATGGAAACAAAAGGGAACAGGTCGTGCTCGTCACGGATCATCTCGTTCTCCAATCTGGAAAGGTGGAGGAGTTACTCATGGACCTCTTGCTGAAAAGAATTACAAGCAGAAGATCAACAAGAAGATGAGTGCGAAAGCTCTCGCGACTGTACTCTCTGCGAAACTCAAAGATGGAGAAATTCTCTTTGTTGATTCTCTCGGCTTCGACAAGACTCCAAAGACTTCAGCTGCAGCAGAAATGGTGCAGGCATTTGCGACAATCAAAGGATTTGAAAAGCTCGCAAAAGCACGCAAGCCAAAAGCTATGATGATCATTCCAGCAGTCGACAAGGTTGCTTCACAATCATTCCGCAATATTCCACAGATTACTATGGGACTTGTAAAAGATGTGAACACATTCGACCTGCTCAATCATCAGTATCTTATTGTGGTCGATCCAGAAATGAGTATTACCAACCTTGTAAAGCGCTGCGCTTTTACAAAAGTAAAAAGTTCATAAAGTTCGTAAAGTTCATAAAGTAAACTCAAATACAATACGTATTCCGGATTAGCTTTATAAACTTTCAACTTTACAAACTTTACAAACTACTAATATGAAACATTCAGGATCAATCCTTAAGAATCCACGCATTACTGAAAAGGCAGCAGTCCTCTCAGGAGTGAATGCATACACATTCGATGTTGCACTTGATGCGACAAAAAGTGAGATTATCAAAGCAGTGAAGACTTTGTATAAAGTGACTCCGGTTAATGTCCGAACACTCAAAGTTCCATCAGCTCCAAAATCTCCTCGCGGTCGTCGCGGGAAGCCAGGCGCAACAAGCGCTGGAAAGAAGGCTTACGTTTATTTGAAAAAGGGCGATAAGATCGAAGTCCTCTAGTAAGTCGAAAGTTTATAAAGTCTATCAAGTTTATAAAGTCGATGCGAAATGCGTTTGCTTTACAAACTTTAAGAACTTTACGAACTTGATGAACTTATTACAAAATCTTTAATGATATGAAAAAATACGCACCAACAACACCATCACGACGAAATATGACTACGGTCACATATCGTGGCGTGATTACACACACTGAACCTCACAAAGCTCTTACGGCAGGCCGTAAGCGTGATGTAGGACGCAACAACTTGGGTCGTGTCACTGTCCGCCACAAAGGCGCAGGAAACAAGAAATTGTATCGTGACGTAGACTTCAAGTTCGACAAGAAAAATATTCCAGCGAAAGTTGTTTCTGTGGAATATGATCCAAACCGAACATCATTCATCTCTCTTGTGGTTTACAAGGATGGTGAGAAGCGTTACATGCTTACACCAAAATCTGTTCGTCCAGGTGCGACATTCGTCGTATCTGAAACTGCAGACCTCGTGACTCCAAACCGTCTCCCTCTTACAAAGATCCCTGTTGGTACATTCGTGTACAACGTGGAACTCAAGCCTGAAGGAGGTGCAAAGCTTGTCCGCTCAGCGGGTAACTTCGCACAGGTTGTGGCGAATGACGGAGGATACACACTCGTGAAGCTTCCATCAGGTGAAGTTCGCAAGGTTTCTGAAAAGTGCTGGGCAACGCTCGGTGAAGTTTCAAATGATGAACATCACCTTGTAAATATCGGAAAGGCGGGACGTTCTCGCCACAAGGGTATTCGTCCAACAGTTCGTGGTACTGCTATGAACGCCGTAGACCACCCATACGGAGGTGGAGAAGGCCGTCAGGGACGTGGAACAAAGCGACCAAAGACATTGTGGGGTAAAGTTACCGGAGGACGCAAAACACGCGGACCGAAGAAATACTCGAACCACCTTATCATTTCTCGCCGACCAGTTGGAAAAAAGCGCAAGTAGTCTTTATACAAAGAAACAACAAAAAGCACCCTGACGGGTGCTTTTTGTATTAAAGACAGCTTGTACAAAAACCTAACAGTGTTACACTAATAGTATATATGGCAAATGATTCACTACTTCAATACATCAAAGCAGCGCAAGCTCAAGGTTTTACTCAGGATTCAATACGTGATGTTCTTATTAAAAACGGTTGGCAAATAGGGGATATTGATTTGGCTTTTGATACGATTGCAGGGGTTGTAAATACACCCGTCGTTTCGAGACAAACGGATCAGGCGACTGTAATGCACACCAAGGCTAAACCAGAATATAATTCTCCTTATAGTATTGGACTTGCGGCTGTTGTTTGTGTCGGGTTGTTTATTCTATCGAACAAATTCATTGTCGATATGATTTCAGGTAATCGCAATATAAATGAAGTCTTGATTCTCGACGCACTTATTATTTTACCCTCATTACTCATAGCAATTTTACTCCATACTGTTTTTAGTAAGGGTCAAAAGCAGTTTTTGATTTTGTCGAAGCCTTATTTTATTGCAAGTGGTTATCTGCTCGTTCGGCTTTTGTGGGATACAAGTCGTTATGTTCTGAATGCAAATGTTACGTATGGTATCTATATTGTTCTAGCCCTTATCATTTTGGTTTTGACCGCGATTATTATTTTTGTGCGTAATTACATTAGTCAATAATCTCATGCAAACAAAAAACCAAAACGAAAGTGTTTTTAATACAAAATTATCTTCAGGTGGGTGGTTTTTGGTTGTTGTGCTTGGTCTCGCAATTCTTTCATTGTTTGAGCGCGTGCTGTATGATGCCGGTCGATTTTTTGCTCCGGCACCGATAGATTATTTTCAAAATTTCAATGTAATAGCGATACATTCAGTTATTATCTTGTTTTTTTTGGTGGTTGCTCTCATTGCCAATCTTTCACTTGGTGAACACAAGCAAAAATACGCGGTTGCACTTATTCCATATTATGTAGTTAGTATTATTCTTGCCATTCAGCTATGTCTTCAGGTGTCAGTATATTTTTACCATAATCACACGAATACAGAATTTTACGTAGTCATGATCGCAATTTGTGCTGTTGCAACATGGGGAATGTATATTGTTCAGAAACACCGTGTTGTAACAGAAAAGTAGCCTTATGAAACTAGAATCACACACATCACTCCCTCCTGTGCCAAAACCGAATATGGCTGGATTGCCTACGCCTCCAATTCCACCATCTTCTACTACTGTTCCACCCAAAACATTTAAAAAGTCCACAATAATCCTGATCTTTGCGTATGTGTTCCTTCTCACAAGAGTCCTTTCCCTTGTTGGTTTGGGTACGTCATGGTTCTCCTATGGTTTTGGCCTTCTTTCTATTATTTCCGTCTTACTTTTTTCACTTCCGTCGCTTGGTGTCATTTTTTCGAAAACTCCCGGATTATATAAAATCTGCAGTATTCTGCTTTTTATCGAAATTATCGGAACCATATTGTTTATTTTTGTTATAGGTTCGGCTTTTGGGAATTCATTTTTCTCTCAAATGTCGCGATATTTTACATCAGCACAACGTACAAATTATACTGAACTATCATTTAGTCCGAGTGAGTATCAAAGCAATCTTGACGAAACAGCCAAATTTAAACCATTACCAGGTAAATATGCTTTTTCAATCGATGGCCGTGTATCTGAAGGACTTGTTGGATATTGGTCTTTGGTCAATGAATCTGATCGTAAAGATGGATCGGTGATTGTAAATGCTCACTTTTCAGAAGTGAAGGATTCGAATGGTGTGTTGCAGCCAAACGGTTTTCTCAATTTTAATGGGTGGGACAGTCGTGTTGAAATTCCATCTTCATCAAAATTGTCTTTTAAAAATGGATCGAATATTACGCTCGGTGCTTGGGTGCGTCCTCATTCTCTCAATCCTTACAATGAAATCATAGTCAAAGATCGCACAACTGGAGAATTGGTTGCCAATTATGCCTTACGTGCTGGTGCTGGTCCGGGGATGGAAAGACGGCTGGAATTTTATTATTCTCGCGATAATGGTGTTTGGGAAGAGTACGTTTCAGAAAACGACGTATTCACTGAAGACTCTTGGACTAATGTTGCTGCAACGTATACGTTTGGAAAAGGGGATAGTATAAAGTTGTATGTAAATGGCAATCTTATTCCGGGAAGCTGGAGATTTAATAATTCCGGCAACCCTTCGCCGAAATCAATAAACGCTCCACTTTGGATAGGTTCATTAAAAGATTCTCATTCAGGCTATGGATTTAATGGAATCATCAGTGATGTAAGTATTTATAATCGTATATTGACTCAATCAGAAATTAAACAAAATATGCGAGCGGTACTTCCAGGCGGAACATATTAAAAGTTGGAAAGAAGAGAAAATAGTCACGAGAACAAGGAACACAAGAACATAAAAGTAACATACAAAAAAGCACCCGTCAGGGTGCTTTTTTGTATGTTACAATCTATGTATATGGATGCTAAAGAGAAAAAAGGATTTAGTTTGATTGCTCGGGTGGGGAGTTTTAAACATGCGTTTCGGGGGATAGGAGTTTTTGTCAGTTCGACGCACAATGCTTGGGTAGAATTATTCTTTTCGGCAGTCGTGGTGTATCTCGGATTTTATTTTTCAATCTCGCAGACGGAATGGTTTGTACTTGTAATCACAATTGGAATTTTGCTAATGGCGGAAGCGTTCAATACGGCGATTGAGGTAGATATCAATCTCACGAGCCCAGATTTTCATCCGTATGCCAAGGATACTAAGGATATCGCTGCAGGAGCAGTCCTTATTGCGGTTTTTCTCACACTTATAATTTGCGGAATGATCTTTGTTCCAAAAATCCTAGCGTGCATATAAAAAGCCAGACGAAACCGTCCGGCTTTTTGAACTATACTTAATATAGTTGATGAGGTATCCAAGAGCTATCAAGCAGGCAATTGGAAGAATGATTGAGTAAAAGATTTTTGAGAGGAAGCTCTCACGGGAAAAAATTGGATTCTTTTTCATTGCACGTGTTTTTAGTATTGTTCATGTATTACAACAAAATCTTCATTGATATACAAAGTGGAGTATTGAGTTTCAGGAGTGGGGCATGTTTGAAAGAATCGAGCTTCTGGGAATGCTCGTTTTGTTTGATTAACGAAGAATCGGGAAGACAACTCATATAAATATGCACTTTGCGGGGTATCTACCCGCCCACCGCATACATGTATGGATGCTGCTTCATAATTTATTTGCATTAAATGGAATTCTTTTTGGATGAGTTTCCATATACGCCTCAAGAATTTTCGTGGTCCTGGCAGGGCGTGTAACGCAAATATTAGATACTTTGCCGTCAACGCAGTTACTTCGGGTTTTCGTTCCAATACAATTATCATTCCAGTACAACGTTCACAGTAATTTACATATACCGGTGTTGCTTCACCAAATACTTGTTCGCCGTTAATATACCAACGAGTACCTTTACCCTTATTAATTTTTAAGTCAACCATAGTAAACTAATTTGAATTTACGTTACTATTGATATCGGTTTGTGTCAAATATGGGACGTGGATCTCGGATTGGAGACTGGGGTGACACCGTTGAAATATAAGGATTTGACATTCTCCGCGTTTTTGCTAGTATGTCTTGGCATGGCTCACGAGGAG
>CAZPHJ010000030.1:0-7908 GCA_964586755.1 uncultured Candidatus Saccharibacteria bacterium
CCCGTGCAGGTGCCATAGTGACTCGGCGAGTATAATACATTTTTTACTTTTTTACCAGTCATTTTTCGGACCAAACAAAAAATCCTCTAGTTTACTGGTTGGGCAAACTAAAAAAAGACAAACCCTCGGGTTTGTCTTTTTTTAGTCTTTTATGCTTCTACTTTTTCTTCTGCAGGAGCCTCTTCTACTTCGTCCGGTGTAGCATCTGCCACAACGCGAACTGATTTCATTTTCTTGCGAACATCACGAACTGCTTTTGTTCGAACGTAGTAGAGTTTTGAACGGCGAGCACCTGAACGCTTGATGATTTCAATAGAATCGATCATCGGCGAGTAGAGTGGAAAAATACGTTCAACTCCTACACCTGATGCAATTTTACGAACTGTGAAAGTTCCGCCGATTTCTGCCCCGTGTTTTCGAGCAAGGACAAGTCCTTCGAAAGCCTGCAAACGGAATTTGCCTTTTTCTGGAATTTTGACCCACACGCGAACTGTATCGCCTGATGCGAAATCAAGTGCCTTGCGGTCGTCTGTATTAACTGGGGTGAGTTTTAGAGCCATGGGATTAGGTGATAGCTGTCAGCTTTTAGCTTGTAGCTTTTAATTCGTAAATACCGAGATACATTAACACAAAGAACTAAAAACCGCAAGATTTCAACGCCACATCAAAATCCGAAGGGTACGGGGCGATTATAGTCTTCATTTTGCCTTCCGGAAGGGTCAAGGTAAGCTCTCGGGCGTGCAGTGCTTGTCTTTCAAACCCTAGAGCCTTTTCCCTCTTTTGAGCATAGAGGGAATCAGAAACTATTGGATGATTAATAGAACGTAAATGTACACGTATCTGATGTGTCCGGCCGGTTTTTGGTTTTGCTTCTACAAAAGAGTACGTTCCTTTTTCTGTACTTCCCCCAACCGGCGAATCAGATGAGGCAACACGCTTTGTTGTTTGATGCCCGTTTTCAGCAAAACGTTTTAAGACAGTTATTTCAGTAACAGCGTCTCTCATGGTCCCACGTGCCATCTTCCCTGTCACCCATCGGCGGATGTTGCCATTATCACGACCAATTGCATCAGAAATGATTTGTGAATCCTCCTTAATCCAACCATAGACAAAACAATGGTAGGTTTTTATGATCTTATGTTCTTGAAATTGTTTCTTAAAAAATTCGTATGTTTCCTGATTCTTTGCAATAAGCATTACGCCGGAGGTATCTTTGTCGAGACGATGCACAATGCCCGGCTTCGGAACAAGAATATCCTCACCTCCGATTTGAATTTTGAGCGGCTCACCCACGGTCATAAGCATCGGGTACTTTTCCAGTATCCAATTGGCCAGTGTATATTCAGTAGACTTACCGTCGGCATGCACCGAAAGACCTGCCGGCTTGTTTATAAAAAGACAATCAGTGTCTTCGTAGAGAGTGGGTATTTCCATGATTTGTATAAAAAATGCCACAGGAAAACCTATGGCATAGTTATGGATTCATTTGAACCAATATAAATTTTATCTTGATCAAATTCAAAGGTTGCCAAGCAAAACAGAGGTTCTTCATTAATAAACAACATGATGTCACCCAAGGATTCATCAAACTGAGCTTCATTCTGGCCTTTAGATTTCATATCCTCGTATTTTTTCTTTGCTTTTATTTCAAATTCCGGGCTTATGATCATATGATGTATTTTTATTATTATAGCAATAATTAACTTTTTAGTCAAGATGCACTTACCTTTGAGAGACTTGCTTTAAGATTTCGAACCATCATTAAGTCATCCTTGAAATACCCTGTTTTTTGTTCATACCGATCAGAAGTCGGATTATACATTGAGACACTTTCTTCATAAGTGAAATCACTCCCTGAGCCGACTGTTGCTGTCCCAAAGTCAATAATGACCGGCATTCCCGCCTTATTAATCATCACGTTTTTTGAATGCAAATCACGATGATATAATCCTGAGTCGTGCATTTTTTTAATTGAATCATCAAGAGCTTTTGAAAAAACAACAAAATCAAACTTTTTTGGAAGAAGCGATGGTTTTTCGAGAACCTCGAGTATTGTATGACCATCCACACGTTCCATAATCAAGTATTTCTTTCCTTCAGCCTCGAAGGAAATGAGCGGGAGCGGGGTAGAAACTCCAGCCTTTCGAGCCATAATCTGATATTTATGTTCTTGGTCGATATCGTTCGATAAAATTTGAGGTTTTTGTTTTATCTTCTTGAGGCACACTTTTTTGAATGGGGTTTCTTCAGCCACAAGTACATCAGCGTTACCGCCCTCACCAATAGAAACTGCATGTAATTCCAAAGTCTGAAGACAATTGAGAAGCCTCATTGTCTCTTTTGATTCGACAATTTTTGCGACCTTCTCAATATTATAAGGCTTTATTTCTTCCATAGCCCATATCCTAACACACTCAAACTACTTTCCAAAAAGTAGTCAAATTATTCTTTTTCCAAGACCAATTCTTTGATCTTTTCTATCCAACCCATAATTGTAAGAAATAATTTTGTATCACACACATAAATATCCAATGTCCCGTAAGGGAGTGTATTTCTTTTATTTAGACTTGCGATGCTTTTTTTAGAGTATGTCTTATAAAATTGATTCTGAGGTATCCCTGAAACTGTAGACCAATATACTTTCGCTTTTTGAGCATGTAAGTGTGAATGAATATGAATAAGTCCACGAAATTTTGTTTCGGGAACCTGGCAGATTTCTCTAAAAAAACGCATCATTATTGAAATAACATCAGGATCGCTATTTGCGATAGTAGCCCTACCCTTCCCACTTTTACCACCCTCCCCCAAATAAAGCATCGCCCCAATTAACAATAAATCTTTTTGAGAAATGCTGGAGATGACCTTCTTTGCCTCGTTAGTAATAGCGTCCTTTTTACTTTTTTCATTTTTAAGCCGTGAGTGTCTTCGAAGTTCGATCGATTCCAAACTTCGACCTTTTTTTGAAATTCTATTCTTTTGCTTTTCTGTTAAAACAACATCCTTAACCCACAAGCTAACGCTTGCCTTGGAATACCCTGTTTTTTCAATAATTTCATTCAGAGTGAATCCTTTTTGTCTTAACGTGACAGCCTTGTTCTTTTCAATTATCTTCATAAGTAGAGTATATCTTTTATATTACATCTAACAAGGGTTCAAATATATATTGAAATTTATTCCCATTTCTGCTAGAGTGTGTACATGCGAGATTAGCTCAGTTGGTAGAGCAACTTGTTTACACCAAGAAGGTCAGAGGTTCGAGTCCTCTATCTCGCACAAGTACAAAAATAGCTGGCATTTCGCCAGCTATTTTTGTAGACTAACAGAGTTATCCTTTGTCCCTGTAGTTAAATGGATATAACTGCGGACTTCTAAGCCGCTATTGTTGGTTCGATTCCAACCGGGGACACATGATGAAAAAGACTGAACTACTTCAGTCTTTTTCTATACGTGTGTCGGTCGGAACGATGTTTCGCGAGCACGCGAAACCGTGAGACAGTGTCGTGAAAATCTTGCTTTGACGAAAGCAAGATTATTCATGACCACTGGTGTCAGCCACAGTGATGTTTTTTTAGCAGAAAAAACCACGAGGCAGGGTCGAGAAATTTCATTTATGATGACAAATAAAATATTCGCAACCACAGATTCTCCCTCACCCTCCTTACCTACTCGGATCACTCACCACAGCCGGATTCATTTGGAATTCCATGCGCTTTTTACTTTTTGCTTCATAGCGAGAGAGAACGTCGCTAAGTTTTTTTTCGTTGATGACCGGTGCAGTTGTGGTAGAAACTACTGTCGATTGAAAAATATTGCGTGATGCAACTCGATTAAAAAGATACATATGCCCAAAAATAATCAAAATAAGCAGCCCAAACAAACAAAACATCAACCGACGAAACTGTCTCCTCGGCAAGACTGGAAACGAAAAGAATGTTCCGAATGCGGATTGAAACTTTGATTTTTGTTGAGGATTTGTGTTCATACGTATTTATTATTGAACGCCCGTAATACTCATTACCGATATATCTATATTAGCCTCCCAACCAGAGGTGTGATTTCCTTTTCCTACCGGCTCCAAACCGATCGGTACAGCCGACTGCAAATCTACCCGGGTAACAACAAATTCGTAGGGGGCAGTTTCGAGTAATTGCAAAAAATTGTAGATACCTGAAAAAGTGCCTTTCACCGTAAGTGACGCAGCTAGTTGCAGTTTTTCTTTCTTAACCTCGACTTTTGTAAAAACAGTCTTTACACCAACACTTGTTCCATATCCTTCAATCGTATCAAAAAAGGACACTGGGTCATTCATGTCAATAAAGTACGACATGAGCACCTTTTGTTGCTCTATCGTATTGACTACATTACGTTTCAATTTTTCGGATTCTGCTTCTTGCGTCTGCAAAGCACTTACTTCATCTTGTAAACGAGCCATATGTTCGGTAGATTTTTTTACTGCAGAAAAAAACCAGAGATAACAACCGAGAGCAATAAGCATGCCTGAAATAGACAAAATCAATACACGCGTTGTTTTTTTGAATGGTTTAGATGAAGAAAAGTTCATAGCATTATTCTAGTGTTACTCCTGCCGAAATAGTAAATGTAACATTCGCATTTTTTATAAAACTCATAATCGGCAAATCAACAGTATGTATTCCTTTCAGTAACTTAATCCTGTCAGTAAATTCAAGAAGTGTTTCTCGACTTTGCGCCACACCAGAAACAGTGATTCGAGCCGAGGTTGTTGAATTCGAAGTCAATTCAAAATTGAAATTTTGAATTTGCACTTGTTCCCCCTTCACCGAAAGAATCGGTTTGATAAATCCTTGAATAATCGGAGATTCTGGAACTTTTGTAGAAAACACATTGAGTTTTTGGTTGATTGCTGAAATTGAAGCACTATGGGAACGAGCGATTGCTGTCGTTTCGCGCAGGCTCAACAATTCTTTTTGCTTTTGTAATGTTGATTCATTTCCAGTCGAAAGAAGCAGGGATGGTATAAGCAATCCAACACCCACAAAAAAGAAAACGGCTAGTGTAAAAAAGAGAATGCTCAAAAAGCGCTTACGGTACAACCGTACAATCTTTTTTTTATACTCTTGTGGTAAAAGATTACTCATAATTATGTATCCCAATCATTCAGCGAAAGTCCAATCGCCGTTGCATATGCCAGTGATTCCCCAAGCGGAATTTCTGGAATACCATGCTCTGGCAAAAGAATGTTTGACCAAACATTCGCAACTGTCGTCTTTACATGCAAGCTCGCTTCGAGATAGTCTGGTAACCCAACAAGGTTTGAATCTCCACCGATCAAAATAATTTCTTCAATATGAGGACGAGGATTCCCCTTTTCGTCTGGGTGGGTGTGCCAATAAATAAAATGTTTGTTTATTTCATCGCGAAGTACGGAGATATTGTTGATGAGTAGTGTAAAGAAATCCTGATCAGGAGAATTGCGTCGAAGACCGTACGTACGTTTCATTTTTTCTGCCTCTTCAATTGAAATATTGAAATGACTCACAAGAGTTTTTGTGAGCATTTGACCACCCATATTCACTGTTGCTGTAAAATATACTCGCTTGCCCCGAATAACAGCGATGCCGGTTTTTACTTCGCCAAAATCAACCACGAGAACGGTCTTCTCGTCACCGTTTGTGATTATCGATCGAGCAAGGGCTTGGTCTTCTTGTTCGAGTGAAAGAAGTGTGAGCCCCGCATTGGTAAAAATATCTGTATAACTCTCAACAATAGTGCGTGGAGCCACCACAACAGAAGCAGTGACTTCTGTATCGGTACGTTCTTCAATTTTGAAATCAAAAACTGCCTCAAGCACTGGAATCGGAGCGTGTTCATCAAGGGTTATCTCTATCGTATTTCGCAAAGCTTCTTCATTTCCAGCGTCCGGAATAGTGATTTGGAAAAAATAGGTTTGAGCTTCGGGAAGGACAGCTCGTACAAACGAAAAACTATTTTCTTTTGCTAGTGTGGTCAACAGTTCTTGAAGCTTAGCCCCATTAATGATTTTTCCGTTTTCAACGGTTCCAGGTGGTATTGGTACAATCCCGTACTTGCCTAAGCGATACCCTTGTCCAACAGGAATAAGCTCAGCATACTTTATGTTGCGGTCTGAAATATCTATACCGACAGCGGGCAACAATATGTACTTCGGGGCAGAGAAAAGAAAATTATGAAATCTTTTTTCAATCATTACACATATAGTATACTCGCGTACGTGCTTTTTTGAAACAGCGTTAGGTCACGTTACGGCAATGGAGTGAGTGAATTATTCTTTTTCTTGAGAATCCTATATTCAATATAGTGTTTAATGACCGGAAAAAATGAGAGAACTATAATCGCAGCTACGATTGGCAAAATGTATGCATCAATATTTTCTACTTGTTCTCCCAAAAAGTATCCGAGTAAACCAAGAGAGAGCACCCAAACAAGCCCACCAAAAATATTGTATGTGAGAAATGTCTTATAATTCATTGCTCCAACGCCAGCAAGTATCGGTACGAATGTTCGCACGATCGGTATATACCGAGACAGGAATATCGTTTTCTTTCCATGGTTATCAAAAAAGTGTTGGGCTCGCGCAACATATTCTTTCTTAAAGAAAAAAGATTCTTCTTTATTAAAAATTTTAGGTCCGAATTTTTTTCCAATCCAGTATCCGACAGAATCACCGATGACCGCTGCAGCAAACATAACCACAAGAATAAGCTCTATATTGAAGAATCCTTTTGAAGCAAGAAGTCCTGCGGCAAAAATAAGCGTATCTCCAGGAAAAATAACCCCTATGAGCAGCCCTGATTCTGCAAAAATTATACCGAAGACACCAATATATCCTGCTGCTTGAATGAATGGGAGAAGCGTGTCCATAAAAATATGCTTTAAAGTTAAAGGTTTCTAAAGTTCATAAAGTAATACAAAATAATACGACAGTCCGACTATCGTACTTTTGCACCCGGTGCAACTTCGACTTCAGAAGTGAGAAATACTGGTTTGCCGTCTTTTCCATCTACCGCCATAAGCATTCCATGTGATTCTATACCACGAATAGTACGCGGTTCGAGATTTACTATATAAAGCACCTGTTTTCCTACGAGCTTTTCATATTCAGGAAAGTATTCGCGTATACCAGAAACGATCTGACGAAGTACAGATTTTTGCACAGGATTAGCAACAATCTCGTCTACCCCCTCTTCGAGCTGAACTTCTTCTGTCTCACCAAAATCAATCTGGCATTTCAAAAGCTTGTCAGTCCCTTCTACGGGTTCAACCGCACGAATCGTGCCAATCCGCATGTCCATTTTTTTGAATTCATCATATGAGACGTAGTCCATGGTTCGAGTATACAGTATTATTTTTAATTTCTGCTATTTTTATCCAAGAAGCGCTGAAGAATCACTGCAGCCGCTCGCGCGTCAAGATTATCCGGCTTGCTTGGAGCTTTTGTCATTCGTGCAGAAGTTTGTTCTTTGCCTTTTTTTTCATGCGCTTCAAAAGAAGAAAAGCTTTCGTTTATTTGTTCGACGGGAAGAAACGTTATAAGTGTAAGTTGTCCAATAAATTCATTGATATCATTCTGCACTTTATTGCCGTCTGAATTCCCAATGACGATACCCCCGACACTCTCTCGAGTAATGATTTCTTGTACTTCGTCGAGTAATGCATTGGTATTTTTAAGCACAGCAACCGGCCGAGCAAGCGTTCCACCCTCGTCCGAGAGTGCAATCCCTACCCTTTTTGTTCCATAGTCAATTCCCATGTATTTCATGGTTTTAGTATACAGGAATACAAAAGATTGAAAAATCTCGAGAAATAAGGTAATCTAAGCAAGCACAACTGAATAAATACGGAGGCGTCGCATAGTGGTTTAGTGCACCTGTCTTGAAAACAGGAGTATCG
>CAZPHJ010000031.1:0-7693 GCA_964586755.1 uncultured Candidatus Saccharibacteria bacterium
CGCTTGGCCATTGCAGGAAAAACCCCACCGTATTGTTGGTGAAGGGCAATTTGCGAAGCCACTTGATGTGCTTCAGTAGTAAATTTTTTACCGGTGACTTTGAGAACTGCAATTGCGGTCTCGTCACAGGAAGTTTCGATGGCTAGGATTCGCATATAGATTACATTCCTTTTACCACTTTAATCTTTGCTCCGATTGAATTCAAGCGTTCGGCGATTTCCTCATACCCGCGAGTGATTGAATATACATTGCGAAGCATTGAAGTACCTTCAGCTGCAAGCATGGCAATAAGAATGACGGCACTCGGGCGAAGTGCTGGTGGGCAGACTATCTGAGCTCCTTTGAGTTTGGTCGGACCATCAATGAACGCACGGTGTGGATCAACAAGGCGAATATTGGCACCGAGTTTGTTGAGCTCTGTAAAATAAATCGCGCGATTTTCCCAAGTCCAATCATGAATGAGTGTTGTACCTTTTGCCATAGTGGCGATTGGAACAAAGAATGGCAGGTTGTCGTTTTGCATTCCTGGGAATGGTTGTGCGTGGAGTTTGTCGTGAGGAGCGACGAGTTTTGTGGCAGGGAATACGGTTATGTCACGAAGTAATGTTCGTCCATTATTCGAACGATACGATTTACTCATTTTGAATGTCACGCCCATTGTGCGCAATTTTTCGATTTCGAGTTCGATGAATTCGATTGGACAGTGAGTTACGGTGAGTTTTGATTTTGTTACGATTCCAGCAGTAAGGAAAAACATTGATTCAATCGGATCTTCACTATTGTAGTGTTCGACTGTTTCGTTGATATTCTCGCGACCGTGCACAGTAAGTGTGGTGGTACCAATACCATCGATTTGTACACCCATCTTTTCAAGCAAAAAACATACGTCTTGTACTTGGTAGTTTGGTGGTGCAAAACGAATCACACTCGTGCCGGGAATTCCTGCTGCGGCGATGAGCATACAGATCGCACCCGTATCACTTGATTCATATAATACAAATTCTGCTGGTTTGAGTTTGGTGCTTCCAATCTCGTAATGATTCTCGAGAGTTTTGATTTTGACACCGAGCTTTTGTAGGCCGTATTTGTGTGATGCGATTGTACGTTCGCCCATTTTGCATCCACCAGAATGAGGAAATGAAAATTTCTTTGACCAATGAACGAGTGCACCCACAAAAGTAAACGAGCGAGTCTTGCGAGCAGATTCAAGATTCATTTTTTCAAAATCGAGCGCTTTTGGCGGAACAATTTCGAGTGTGTCAAAGTCTTGCCATCGTACAGAAACACCGAGACTCTCCATAATTTCGATATAACGAGAAACTTCTTCAATGTGGGGGATACCATGAAGAATCGTTTTGCCACGGTTTATGAGTGAGGCGCAGAGCATGTTGACGGCACCGTTTTTTGAGTAGTTGGTACGAATCGAACCGGAGAGAGGACGTCCTCCGGTGATTTCGAAATCAATTGTTTTTGAAAGAGATAGAATTTGATGTCCGAGAATATCGCTTATTTTGGCGAGTTGGGAAATAGTAAGATTCTGATCACCAGCCTCCATTCGAGCGACCGCACTTTGAGCTGATCCGAGTGCTTCGGCGAACTCTGCTTGAGTAAGTCCGCGTTCCTCACGAAGATTTTTGATAAAATCACCAATCTTTTCTTGGTCTTTTTTTGTTGTATTTTTTGCCATAGCTACATTTGATATTATCTCATATATGATATAAAATCAAATTATGGCAATTACACGCAAATACAACGTTCCGCTCAAAACTATTTCTACATTTCAAATGGGTGGAACTGTTTCTGAGCTTGCAATCGTGGAGAACGAGCGGGATTTGCAGGATCTCTTTGAAGGAATGTCGGCAGATCGAAAATGGTTCATTCTTGGTGGTGGTTCAAACGTGGTTTTTCCTGACGGTGATAGCGATATTCTCCTTATACAATTTGCACCGCAGAATATTCGATTTGAAAAAAAAGATGATGATACGGTGCATCTTATTGCGCCAGCAGGTGCAAATTGGGACACGGTTGTTGCAGAAGCTGTGACACGAGGCTTATCCGGAATGGAGGCACTTTCGGCTATTCCTGGAAGTGTGGGTGCGACCCCAATTCAGAATGTGGGTGCATACGGAACAGAAATCAAAGATATACTTCATAGCGTTCGTGCATTTGATATACAAGAAAAAAAATTTGTAACACTTTCGAATGCTGATTGTGAATTCGGCTATCGAGATAGTATGTTCAAACATACAGGTAAGGGGCGATACATAATTACGGAAGTGACCTACGTTCTATCGACTGATGAACCGAATGTCCCGCAATATTTGGGTGTCTCAGAATATTTTGCCTCTAAAGGAATTGTTCGAGCGACACTTCAAGAAATACGCGATGCCATT
The DNA here is from genome assembly GCA_964586755.1 of uncultured Candidatus Saccharibacteria bacterium. GTDB lineage: Bacteria > Patescibacteriota > Minisyncoccia > Phycocordibacterales > UBA9973 > CAITQP01. The sequence goes on from CAZPHJ010000031.1 coordinate 2,394, forward strand.
ATGTATATTCGAAGCACAAAATTACCAGATCCAAAAGAGATTGCTTCAGTTGGGAGTTTTTTCAAGAATCCATTCGTGCCAAAGGATCAGGCTGAAAAATTAAAAGCCGAATATCCTACGATAGCGGTGTTCCCAGTAAATGAAAATATCAGCAAGGTAGGTGCGGGCTCGCTAATTGACACGGCTGGACTTAAAGGCAAGTGTTTTGGAAATATTTCGATATACAAAGGTAATGCTCTTGTTTTGGTTAACCAGGGAGAAGCGACACGTGCAGAACTTAAAAAAGTTGTCGCCATAATTATTGAAGAAGTTGAGAAAAAGTTTGGCATTACGCTCGATACAGAGCCAGAGTTGTTGGAATTTTAAATTACGATTTTGACGAAAAGCTTTAGTTTCAGTAAAGCTGTGTTTTCTACCATTTTTTTAAAAAAAATGGTAGAATATTGTTTATGTTAAAGTATTGCCTTTCAAATATAAAAAAATATTCTCAGCCATTTTTGCTCCCCATCATACTATTAGCAATCGTTTTTATATCGACTACTGTATTTGCTGCTACGTGGACTGATCAAACTGCGTCAGGTGCACGTTCTTGGACGGGTGTTGCAATGTCTTCGGACGGAACAAAAATTATTGCTGCTGACAATACTGATACCTCTGCAAGTCTCTATCGTTCTACAGACAGCGGTGTGACATGGTCAGCTGTGACGAATGGTGGCTCTGCGTTTTTAAAACGCTGGAAGAGAGTTGCATCTTCAAGTGATGGAAGTGTGCTTCTTGCAAGTGAACACTCAGGTTATTTGTGGTATTCAATCAACAGCGGATCCAACTGGACGCAGGTGACAACTGCTGGTAGTACAACATGGACTGGTGTTGCTTTGTCTTCTGATGGCTCAGTCATGGCTGCTGTTGCAAACCCGAGTGACTTTTGGGTTTCAACAAATACCGGAACTACTTGGAACAATCCAACCGGACTTGATTCTGCCGCTCCGGTTGATATTGCAATTTCATCTGATGGTACAAAGATGGCTGCTGTTGTTTTTTCCGGAGGTTCCGGAATCTATACTTCTTCAAATACGGGAACAACCTGGACGGAGAGAACAACTGGATTGGGAACTGGAACGTATCCTGGATTTTGGTCCTCGATCGCAATGTCTTCGGACGGCACCAAGCTTGTTGCAAGTAGACTGTATGGTGACCCAATGTTTACTTCTACTGATAGTGGACTAACCTGGACTGAACGAGCATCGCCACCTGCTGGAGCTTGGGCAGGAGTTGCATCTTCAAGTGATGGATCACGACTTATTGCTGCAGTGAATGGTGGAAAAGTTCATCTATCTACGGACTCTGGTGCAACGTGGACAATCCAAAATGACCCAGGCTCAACAAGTTGGTTTGAGTCAGCAATATCTTCTGATGGTCGTTTTTCAGCAGTTGGAGGAGTTTCTGATATTTGGACATACAGTGATCCACTTGTTGTTGCTCCTACTGTAACAACCCAAGCAGCTTCATCTATCACAATTACAACAGCAACATTGAATGGAAATATTACTGCAACTGGTAATGCAAGCCCAACAACACGCGGATTTCATCTTGCGACAACCACTTATTACAACGCAAACGGGAGTACTTATGATTCAGGCCTAACAATTTCTGCGAGTGGTACTTTTAGTACTGGTGCATATACGGGAAGCGCGACAGGTCTCACTTGTAACACTGAATATCACTATCGCGCTTTTGCCACAAATACCGCAGGAACAGGGACGGGCTCGGATACTACTTTCACTACAAGTGCATGTCCTGTTGCTCCGACGGTTGTAACAAATACTCCTCCCGCGAGTATTACTTCTGCTACGGCGATTCCTCAAGGAAATATTACTGATACCGGTGGAGCGAATGCTACCTCACGCTATATTGAGTATGGCCTTACGGCAAGTTATGGTTCGCAGAGCGCAGCTGATACAGGTTCATTCTCGACGGGTACATTTGATGAGCGTATTTTTGGACTTACGCAAGGTACGACATATCATTATCGTGCATGTGCTACAAACTCTGCCGGTACTGGGTGCGGAGCTGATCAGACATTTACGACGCTCGCTGCTCCAGGTATGCCAACCGGTCTTACAGGGACTGCTGGATATACACAGGTTTCGTTATCATGGGATACTCCTGTTTCAGCTGGTGATTATGCAATTAGTGACTATTTAATTGAATACAAAACAACTGCTGGTTCGATATGGTCACCGTTTAGTCATACTGCTTCAACCTCTACATCAGCAATTGTTACAGGTCTAACAAATGGAGTGAGTTATGACTTCAGAGTCTCAGCTGTGAACTACGCTGGTCCAGGTACGGTATCGAGTACAATTGCAAGAACTCCATCAGCTACATCAACTGAGCCGAATGCACCGACGGCACTTGCAGGAACGGCAGGTAGTGGGCAGATGGCGCTTACTTGGACCGCTCCAGTAAATAATGGAGGGGCCTCAATTACTGATTATTTGGTCGAATATAAAACACTCGCATCAGGTACTTGGTTAACGTTTGCCGATGGTACTTCTACTTCTACTTCAGCGACTGTTACTGGTCTTACTGATGGAGGAACATATAATTTCCGTGTTTCTGCCATAAATTCTGTCGGGACTGGAACCGCATCTAGTTCTATAACTGCTGGTGTTGGAAGCGCTACCTATTTACATATTTTGAGTGCAGGACAAAGTCTCGCTGAAGGTGTGAATTCTACCCCAGCACTTACTACTACTCAGCCATACAACAACAAAAGTCTCTCAACGAACCCGATTACTGGTACTTCTGCTCCACTTATTCCTCTTGTAGAAGGAGTAGTTGCTCGTGAATCTCCAGCATCAGGAATGGCAAACAGTCTTCGAGCTGCTGATTCAATTCTTCAGCGACCAATCATAACCTCAATTCACTCAGGAGGAGGTCAGAGTTATTCTTCTATCAAAAAGGGTGGTTCGGGTGGGTATTATACTACTGGACAAACACAAGCTTCGGTCGCAAAAACTGCAGCTGAAAGCCTTGGCGGTTACTATCTGCCGTATGCTACCACTATTGTCCACGGAGAAACCGATACTTCAAACGGAAGAACGAGTGCTGAATATGCAAGTTATATGGCGGAGATGCAAGGAGATTACCAGTCCGATTGGAACGCTCTCACTGGTAGATCAGACACAATTCCTCTCTTCCTCAGTCAGGTCGGACAATCGTCGGTGGGAACTATTTCTGTTGGACAACTTGATGCTCATCGTGATAATCCAGGGGAAGTGATTCTTGTTGGTCCAAGATATCAGCTCGAATACGGGGCAGATAATCTTCATCTTACAAATACTGGTTCAAAATATCTTGGAGAACTCTATGCGAAAGTCATGAAAAAGGTGTTGCTTGATGGGGCAACTTGGAATCCTCTTATGCCAACACAAGTCACAAATGTATCAAATATCGTTACAATCAGTTACAACATACCGGTCGGGACTCTCGCAATCGACACAACAAATATGGCCGCCCGTACTAATTACGGTTTTGAATTTGTTCAAACAGGGGGAAGTGCAATAACTATAAGTAGTGTTGAGCTAATAAATTCAAATACTCAAGTTAAAATTACTCTCTCGGGTACTCCGGATGGAACGAACCCTCGTATTCGATATGCATGGAATTGTGAAAACCACCCAGATGATTCTGCCTACTTAACTTGTGGCGGTCCTTCCGATTCCGGTATGAAAGGTGGAAATATTCGTGATACTGATACGAGTGTTTCTCCTGCGTCAAACGGTTCAGGTCTGGCTCTGTACGACTGGGGTGTAACTTTTGATGAGGCAATTGAATCAGCAACTGTTCCAGCTGTTCCAACAAGTCTTGCAGGTACAGCTTCAAGTACCCAAGTTGCTCTCACTTGGACTGCCGCATCTCTCAATGGTGGGTCAGCAATTACGGATTATATCGTTGAATATAAAACACGTGATTCTAGTACTTGGTCAACATTTGCTGACGGCACATCAACGACAGCCTCAGCAACAGTCACTGGTCTATCTAACGGTACTAACTATATGTTTCGTGTCTCTGGAGTAAATGCAATCGGACGAGGTTCAGTTTCAAATATTACGATTGGAACTCCTTCTGGTACTCCGGGTACTCCTACATCTCTTTCTGGAACAGCCGGTAATGCTCAGGTCTCACTCACATGGACTGCTCCTTCTGATGGTGGAAATCCAATCACTGATTATGTCGTTGAGTATAATGATGGTGGAGGATGGTCTACATTTGCAGATGGAACATCAGACAGTACTGCAGCAATCGTAACTGGACTTACAAACGGCACAGCCTACACATTCAGAGTTTCGGCTACAAATGCTGCGGGTACGGGAAGTACTTCGAGCACAGCAAATGCAACGCCGATTACAACTCCAGGTGCACCAACATCACTTTCTGGTACGGCAGGTAATACTCAGGTCGCACTCACATGGACTGCTCCTGTTTCAACTGGAGGATCTGCTTTGACAGACTATGTCGTTGAATACAACGATGGTACTGGTTGGTCTACATTTGCAGACGGTACGTCCACTACTGCTTCTGCGACTGTCACCGGTCTTACAAACGGCACAGCCTACACATTCAGAGTTTCGGCTACAAATGCTGCGGGTACGGGTTCACCCTCAGATACGACTTCGACAACACCTGCTGTTGCAGTGAGTGGTGGCGGTGGTGGCAATGCTGGTGCGGTTGGTTTGATGTATTTAGGAAATAAAGTACAGAATGTGCTGCCCACTTATATTTCTCCAATTGATAATTCTATACAGAATTGTCCAGCATTTACAAAAAATGTCACAAACAACGCAAAGTTGAACTCTTCACTAGAAATAACGTTATGGCAGGCATTTTTGAATAAAGAACTTAAAACAAAAATCCCGCTGATTGGAATATATGGTCCAATGACCAAAAAAGCAGTAAATAGTTTTCAGAAGAAATACATGGCAGAAATTCTTACTCCTGGTGGTCTCAAAAATCCTACAGGAACTATCTACGGGTATACTCGTGCAAAAGCAAATAAGCTCTTGGGGTGCCCATCATAATGGAAGAGAAATCAAACAATCCGTTGCAAGGAAAAACACTAGAAGCAATTCTAGTGTTTTTGGTGGATACATATGGATTTCCTGAATTAGGGGAGAGAATTCGAATCAACTGTTTTGTTGTCGATCCTTCGATTAAATCAAGCCTGACATTCCTCAGGCGGACGCCTTGGGCAAGAAAGAAGGTGGAGAGGTTATATTTGGAGACGGTACATACAA
>CAZPHJ010000032.1:0-5687 GCA_964586755.1 uncultured Candidatus Saccharibacteria bacterium
TTGCCGCAAGCATCACTTTTTTTGCCGCGATGCGCTTTGCTGTCTTGTGTGGTCCCTTCGGCATTTTTTTTGGACTCACACTGGTTTTTCGTTTTGCCATGGATTACTTCGTTATTTACTAATATATGTTTAGTATAGCATGCTCTGTAAAAAACATCTTTTATACAGCCTTTTTGGGCTGTTGACAGCGTGTTCCTTTCGGCGTAGTCTTACTACAAACAAAAACGTATTTTATGGAAGAGACAATGATAATACGCCCCTCAAGGAGGAGACTGCCAGGAATTATATATTTCCTGTCTGGAGCTGCAGTTATTACAATTTTATTCTTGTTTGTATCGCCGAAATACACGGCGAAGATACAAAAGGAAGCCTATGAATTTGGCTACAAAGAAGGTAAGGCCAGTGGTCTCACCCTTGGTGAGGCGAGCGGGTTTGACCGTGCAATGGTTGAGCGCAAGATTATCGCTGATTCCATTGCCGAGCAAGACTCAATCGCTGAAGCGAAGGCCGAAGAGGATTTGGCAAAAAGATCAAGACGCCAAACAAAACAATCGGCCAATTATCGCGTTATTCAAACTGAGACCGGTGACGTAGTAGGGGATCCAATCCCAAATGAATAAATAATAGTGTTGTGTAAAATAAAAAAGCCCCGTATTCTCGGGGCTTTTCTTATGTTTGTTCATTGTCTTTTTTCAGTATTGCTACTGGTGGCAACGTGTAAATTCTATTGATGAGACTTACCGGCATAATAATCGAGTATCTTGAGTACATCCTGATACTGTTCGTTATCCGTCTTGGTAATTGATTTCATTACCCAATCGAGCTGAGAGACGATTGCCGCCGCACGAATCAGCTTGTAAAATCGATTACCAATATCCTTGTCCGTCAATTCGTCATGTATCACTAGTGAGGCTCGATGAGGATGTTTTTCCATATGGATCTTCTGCCGATACTCGGATGATTTTATCTGGAGCAATAAGGGGAAGGCGTATTGATTGCTCATGCCGGGTATTTGGCGATGTATGACGGCGACGAGATCTGCTTGGAGTTTTTTGTCGGCGTATTCACTGCCGCGATGAACCTCTTGTATTCCGTACAAACCATCTTTTTGCCACTGACACATGAGATCATACATTCGCAATTCGGCTCGTTCACCTTTTTCTCTTTGATTGATGCATTCGATTAACACCTGCATCCAGTCAGTCTTTTTCCCGTACCGAGTTGTATCTATATCTGCGGTAAATTGGATATTCCTTCCATTGCAAGCAAATTCGATGTCTATCATAATCATATGATTTTCCCTCCAGTATTTCTCTTTCCACGAGACGATGTCTTTGAAACGGACCATCTGTTCTAGCACATTTCGGATAGCTTTCCAGTACGGTTTTTCTGTCTTTACCATGATAAAAAATTTTTATCATAATATAATAATTCAATGACCAAGTCAAATGGTCGAGTCTTGTTAGAGGTTGTTCGTGTGAACAATGGCCACAACTTTCTTTTCAGAGGTTGGTCGAATGACGATGAAGCGTTTTTTCCACGCCGCAAGGAATCCAGCAGTCGAGATTTTCTTCTCGCCCTCCTTTGCCGCAGGGTCGTTGTAGTACACCATGCCGTCGCTAATACCATTGATTACAACCAAGTGGGGGATTGGATTGGTAGGTTCAAACTTGTAGTGAATTGATGCCATTACAGGCCCATCCTTCAACTGTTCTTGAATTTCGGCGAAAGCGGCCTTTGTTGTGGATTTTCCCAAGTCATACGTCTTGCCCTCAAAGCCGTGTTTTTTTGCGACAGCAATAAGTCCGGCATATGTCCATCCGGCATTGTTTTTGTATGCACCAAGAGCAATACCTTGACCGAGAAGTGTATTCACGGAGACTTTTGGTTTGTAATAGTCGATAATCATGGCAAGGCTCGTGATACCACAGCCCACTTTTTTCCATGCAGGTGATGTAATGTCTGTAAGTTGTGAATAAAAAGGCACGTTTGGAATTGTAGGTGGAATAGGTACTGAAGTAATCATAAATATATGGTCACATACATCATGAATTTGCACAAGGAAATATATACAAATTTTGTCTAGATTACCATTTCACAAGTACAGATGTCCCAATATCTGCCCAGTTATAGAGCTTTTGTGCATTTTGAGGAGAGAGATTGACACATCCGTGAGACCATGGTTTACCGAAATGATTATGCCAATAGGCTCCGTGAATGACTGCACCGCCCGTAGTAAAATAGAGATTCCAAGGGACTCCTGGTAAATCATAATACTGATCACTGACCCCTTCTATTGGTCCCTGCATGTATCTGCTTGGAGTCTTGCGAAACACTGTAAACGAACCACTTGGTGTAGGGGTAAACTCAAGTCCTGTTGAGATGAGTTCTTTCATAAAAAGTACGTCACCATCGTATGCATAGAGTGTCTCTGTGGAAATATCAACAACGATACGTTTGTTGGTTTTTGGAGAATTTTTTGTAAGATCAATATCTCCAATATTTTCAATTTTACGTACCGAGGTCGGATCGACAGCTACATACCAATCGCCTTCTACTCTCTCCGGGTAGCGAATTTCACCGTCAAAAATTATTTTATACCATTCATATTCCTCGCCTTGCACTGTGGTGTCTTCTACTTTAAGTACGATGCCAGTTCGGAGGCGGGCAACTTTTTCTGCGCTCACGCTCGGACCGGAACGCATATTGATACATGGTGTTGTGTCGAATGCTACCCCGCACCCGTTGATGATTTCGATATAATGAAAATGGGGAACTTCTGGGACTTCTACAACTGGGGGAGTCGGCTCGGCTGGAATAGATTCGACTGCGGCGGGAAAGATAGTATCTGACGATGATTTTCGAAGTGAGCTCAAGAATACAACCATGAGTATAATGGCGCTAGCGATGAATATTCCATACAAAACGTTTCGTTTCATACCCACATACTATCCTCATTTTTGAAGAGTGCAAGATGTGACACCCTTTTTATTTTTTAAAAACATGAGCATTATTCACAAATGGGAATCTAATTATACGCTTGGTATGTATAGATGAAATACGATTGTCGAATCGTATAATAATAAAACCCGCGAATTCACGACGACAATTTTGTTGTTAGAACTTGGAATTTCAAGGCGATTGATTTATTTTAAGTAATTTTTACAGGCAAGGCCTGTAAAATCAGTATACAGTATTGTTTTTTTGTCAATATTTAGGCTGGTGTGTAAGTCCTGTACTTTTTGCATTTTATCACTATTTTTGTTAGTATTTTGGAGTTCCTATACGTGTTCTATATTCCCCGGTAGCTCAGCGGCAGAGCAGAGAACTGTTAATTCTAAGGTCGTAGGTTCGATCCCTACCCGGGGAGCTATTAAAATCTTAAGTCGCCTACAAGGCGGCTTTTGATTTTTTAGCTCTCCGGGAGTAAGAAAACTTCTTTGCTTACGATAGGGATCGAATGCCACAGCGATGTTTCGTGAGTACACGAAACCGCGAGGCGGTGCCCAGACAAGGACGAGTGACGACGAGTCTTTAGTCGAGGGCGATAAATGTACTCATGTCCCTACCTGGGGAACACTTGACAATTTAACATAAATGCTTTATTATATTATATAAAAATAGCTTCTTTGACATTATTTTTGATTGTCAATTATTGTGTCTTTTCTGTCTCTATTGAGAGAGGGGTAGAGATGACATAGTAATTCTTAACAAACAATCAATTAATATTATGGAAATTTTTAAAAAACCGAACGAGTCATTTAATTTTGACCAAAAACTAACTCCCTTGTTTGAGGCAATGAAAGCAGGAAAAACGATCAAATCAATTACTTGCTATGCTGGGCAAGTAAACAAAGACAATTCGGCAATGGATTTCACTATCACGGATTTTATTGTTGAAGAGTATTACGTTGCAGCGCAATCTAATCATGACTCCAGCAAAAGTTTTGATTGGGTCATAACAAATAAGGAAGTTGATATAGAAAAAAAGAAACACGGAACATTTTATATGAATTGGGTAAAAAGTTTTGAGCTCTAGGATTTATTTAAGCAAATTTATACGAAGAAGAGTTTTATGAATAAGGTGATAGCCGGCTTTGAAAATGAGCCGGCTTTTTATTTGTCTGTGAAAACTCTTTTCTTAATTCCCTCAAAATCATAATCCTTCTGAAACTGTTTCTCAAACATCTGCATGGCTGGTTCGCCGGCGTATTCACTGCCTTTGGATGCAAGATGCATGGCGAGGATCATTTCTTCCGGTTCGCCGACGCAGTCGAGTGGTTTGAATCCTTCAAGGCCAAGTATGCGTTTGATCATTCGAATACGTTTCGGGTCGGCGTACAGATCAGCTTCAAAAATGCTGACGACTTTTTCTTTTGGCAAGAATGCCGCGAAGCAGGCAAAGAGGAATACACACTTCGCGCATTTCTTGCACCAATATCCTGAAGGTTTCAGATATTGAACGAAACGCGGAAGCCAAAAATAATTGTTACAACTTGTCACATCATGGAGATACTGTGGGTATTGGACAAACTGCTTCACGATCTCAAGCTCGCTGTATTTTCGCAGAAGCGATGTAGTCGAAATATCCGGTGTGATGTATCGCTGGATGTAATCGTTGATCATCTTTTCTGCTTCCGATGATTTGCACCATTGATGATTTACTTCGAGCCCCAAATAATTGAAGTTGCCGAAATCAGCACTCTTTTCGTTGGAAAAAACGATAGAATTATACCCGAGCAGTTCGGCAAGGAGTACGGCGACAAAAGTGAATGTAGATACCGATGGATATGCGTTTGATACTCCCATAAGCGCAGAGATCTCATTCATCCACTTGTCTCGACGACGAGTGACTGTGATTGTCTTTGCTCCCACAAGCGCACCAATACGCTTGTGTGCAGGTGTTGGTGCGAAGGCAAAAAAGTCGAAAGGAGTACCTGATGCTTTCAATAGTTCGGCCGAGAGGATGGAATCTTTGCCTGCACCGTTCAGAAGAAGCGCACGTTCCGGTCGTTCGAATCTGGAAGCTGTAGGTACGAAAGTGGAATCATTATATGGAAATGCTATAAGGTCGCGGAAATCCATCTTCATGTCGTAGAAGAATTCTCCTAATCCATTGAGATAGAGCGAGTTCCAAAAATCTGCTTGTTTCTTTGTGAGCGTAAAACTTTTGATACGGATATTCTTGGTAGGGAAGACACACCAATAATTGATTCCGAGCATGATGAGAAGCGCTTGTAGTGTTGCTTCAAGTACAGACTCTGGAATTTTCTCCCAAGCCTCTTTTGGTATGTTTTTCAAGTAGAGCTTGTCAGTAAAAGTCTTTGTTATCCCAAAACGAAATTTCACCTGGTAGGTGAAGGTCACGATTGAACGTTTTTTATTGATCTTGTATGCGCCAAAAGTGAATAATTGCGGGCGAAGCATTCAATTATAATACCATGTGTGATACGAGGTGTTTATCTATGCGTACACCCGGCCCAACAACATGGTCTTCGCATTCCGCCGGAGAGTTTTGAAATTCCTTTTTTGATGCGAGTGTTGCGAGTCTCTTCTTTTTTGCCGGAAGTAATCCAACAGATCCATTCGTTGCGAGCGAGTGGGGTGGTATCCTGCCATGTTGCAAGCGCTTTAGGGTTTCCTTCGAGCGCTTTTTTAAAATCAGTTGGTAGTTTATGAACTGTGCC
>CAZPHJ010000032.1:5787-7036 GCA_964586755.1 uncultured Candidatus Saccharibacteria bacterium
GAAGGACAGTCGGTGACTCTTGTTGGTGGAGTGTCTGAAACGGAAGCGGCTCCCGGATCTGCGACAAAAATCATCACTCGCTATTTTGGTAATGAAGTGAAGCACGATCTCAATGATGATGGCAGGGAAGACGTTGTATTTCTTTTGACTCAAGAAACTGGCGGTAGTGGCACGTTTTTCTATGTTGTTGCTGCATTAAATACGGAGGGTGGCTATGTTGGATCACACGCTCTCTTTTTGGGTGATCGCATCGCTCCACAAACCACAGAGATTGATGAAGGTAAAACAACAAATGGGACAGATAGACAGAATGTTATCGTGGTCAATTATGCTACGCGTTTGCCCGGTGAACCGTTTACTACTTCGCCCTCACTAGGCAAGAGTATTTGGATTAAGCTTGATCCAGTTACTATGCAACTCGGGGAAGTTGCAAGAGATTTCGAAGGTGAGTCGAGGTAATAAAAAAAGCCGCGATTGCGGCTTTTTTGTTTGAAAAATTATTTCACTTATTTTTTACCCGTTTTGGGTGGCACTTTTACGTCAGGTTTAAAGGTGATTGTCAGAGGCAGTTTTAAATAATTTGTGTCTGTCCCTGTTTCGCTACCTTTGTAAATGTGGATGGGTAAATGTCCGCGATATACCTTCCTTTTTCCAGTGTACTCTAAAAGCATTTTTACATTTGAAACTTTTACGGTAATAAAATAAGTACCGCGAGCGCCACTGCTTGATACATTTGACAATATTGCCCCAGCTGGGAAGCCAAAATCATACACAGAAAAACTGTAACTAACAAACTCATCCGGCACGATGCTGAATGTGAATGTCTTGTCTTCCTTACCCTGTATCATGGTAAGTTCAATAGAGCACGGATCGGTGGTATACCGGTGTCCGTCAACGATAATAGTTGGACAACCCTCTTTTTCCTGTCCGTAGACAGCGATAGAAGGTGTGGTTGCGAATGCCAGTAAGGCAAACAGAAGTGTTTTTTTCATTTGTATAATTTTGCTCTATTATACATATTTTATGTACATATGTCAATGATTTGCCATACGTTTTGTTCAGAGTCTTTGCTTTGATATACTGCAAACATGCAAAAAATAGCCACAAAGATATTTATTGGTGCATCAGTCGTATTTGGAATTATAGGGATGCTTGTCGTTTTAACTTCTGGTGGTCCAGACACTCCAGACACACCGTTGCTTGAATTTCTTATGAGATGCTTGTTTGCGACGGTGTTTGTAATCTTGCC
>CAZPHJ010000033.1:0-6906 GCA_964586755.1 uncultured Candidatus Saccharibacteria bacterium
CAAAGAAACTCCCGCTCTCTTATGTAGAACTTTCCCGAAAAAACCTTGAGCACAACTTGAAGTCTCTTCGTTCTATTACAAAAGCTGGTACAAAGCTCGCCTTTGCCATTAAGGGTAACGCGTATGGTCATGGGCAGAACGAAATAGCAAAAATCGCAGAAAGATTCTGTGATTATTTCGTCGTAAATTCCTTTGAGGAATTACGCTTGCTTCGTGCTGTATCAAAAAAACCAACATTTGTACTTGGCTATGTAATGCAAGAATATATTGCTGATGCTATAAAACTCGGTTGTATTCTCAGTGTGTTTTCAAAAGAACAGTTTACGCAAATAGAAAAAATCTCAAAAAAAATGAAAAAGGTTCAGGAGGTTCATGTTGCAGTGGATGCTCTTCTTGGACGAGAAGGTTTTTTGGCTAGTGAGCTTTCATATTTTCTCTGTGAGGCAGTGAAATCAAAAAGTGTTCGAATTACCGGCATATACGCTCATTTTGCGAACATTGAAGATACAAATAATTTTACTCATGCTGAACGTCAAATCGCTGCCTATAATGAAATGCTTGATGTTGCAAAAAAGGCAGGATGTATAAATATGCAGACTCATATTTCTGCTACTTCAGGAATTCTAGCCTACGAAAAGGGAAGTGGTATACACGCGGTTGTTCGTACGGGTATTGGTGCATATGGTCTATGGCCGAGCGAGCATCTCCAGTATGCGTACAAGAAGAATCTACAGCTTTTGCCAGTCTTGTCCTGGAAGACGCACGTCGCTCAGGTAAAAATACTTCCAAGCAACAGAACAGTAGGATATGGTCTAACGTTTACAACTAGAAAGAAAACAATCACAGCACTGATTCCTCAAGGGTATGCTGATGGGTATCCACGAATTTTATCAAATAAAGGATTTGTACTTATTGGTGGCAAAAAATGTCCAATAATTGGCCGTATTTCCATGAATATGTTTGTGGTTGATGTCTCAAAGGCCGGCAGAGTTCAGGAAGGGGATGAAGTTGTTCTACTCGGGTCTCAAGGCAAGACTCGTATCATGGCAGAAGAGCTTGGAGAGCTTTCAGGGACCATTAATTATGAGGTTACGACTCGAATTAGCTCTCTTTTACCCCGAGTTGTGGTATAGCTTGATTTATTTGGGGAAATATAGTACTATCTGCCTACTATGTCACAAGATAAATTGATCAAACTCGCTTGCGGAACCTGTAAGCGCATCAACTACTGGAGCCGAAAGAATAAGAAACTCGTCACCCGAAAGATCGAGCTCAACAAATACTGTAAATGGTGTAAGGTTCAGAAGAAACACAAAGAAGTCAAAAAATAAAAACAAAAGCCCCGAAAGGGGCTTTTGTTTTGAATTAGTTTTAGTATAATGTTTATGTAACCCTATAATAGGGTTCTTTTATGAAAAAAGATTTACAACTTAAAACTATAGAGCTTCGAAAACTAGGCCACTCAGTAAAAGAACTCCACGAAGAGATTGGGGTGTCAAAGAGCACTATTTCGAGATGGATACAAGCCATTCCACTTTCACAGTCGGCTCAAAAAAGACTGAATGATAAGTCTACTAAGGCACGGATAAAAGCAGAAGAGACAATTAGAGAAAAAACCAAGCAAAAAAATATTTTTGCAAATAATTATGCCGAGGATATTGTTTCTTTACATAAAATTGACCGAAATACCCAATCAATTATTTGTTCAATGATATATTTTTGTGAGGGAGCAAAATCAATGAATAATGTTACTTTTGTTAATTCTGATCCACAACTAATAGCGTTGTTTCTAAAATTATTAAGAAGTTCCTTCTCTGTAAAAGAAGAAAAAATTAGGATACTGATGCAGTTACATGATTATCATGACGAAAAGAAACAAAGGTCTTTTTGGTCTAAAATTACGGCAGTTCCAACCAGTCAATTCCATCGAAGTTATATTAAAGAAAGTAATCATTTTTTTAAAAAAGAAGGTTACCAAGGATGTGTTATGGTTCGGTATTATGATTCTAGTTTGGCAAGAAAATTGAGTGCCATTGCAAAAACCTTTATGGAAAGGTATAAATAGACGCACGGGCGGTTAGTTTAGTGGTAGAACTGGTCTCTCCAAAAGATCAGGCGGAAGTTCGATTCTTCCACCGCCCGCAAAATTTATGACAATCAATACTGCGCCATATATTCATAACTTGGTTATTTGCGCGAATATTTTTGTGCGCAAAGATGGCAAGTATCTTTTGCTTAAACGTTCGTCATTGAAAAAATACGCGCCTAATTTTATTCACCCAATTGGTGGAAAAGTTGATCCAAATGAAAATCCGTATACTGGAGCGGAACGCGAGCTTTTGGAGGAAGCGGGTATTAAGGTTAAAAACTTGCGATTAGAGGCGGTAATAATGGAAATCAAACCAGTTAAAAATGAAGATGAAAACTGGCTTATTTTTCATTTTTCTGGTGATTATGACTCTGGAGAATTACTTACGACTGAGGAAGGAGAATTTGTATTTTTGACTGAAGAAGAAATTCCAAACCAGGACTTATTTCCATCAGTAAAACCAATTATTCATCACATTTTGAATAAAGAATCAGGAACAGTATTTTTCACAATTGAGTATGACGAAGAAGGGAAAGTGATTGACGAAAAGAATATAGTTAATCTTTGTGCAATCTAATTATCTCAAAAACTCCTTCACCACTTTAATCACTTTTGACACTTCACTTTTTTTCAGCGGATTGATCCAAACAATTGTTTCATCCCGTTTAAACCAGGTTCTTTGGCGTTTTACGTAGTGCCAACTGTCATTAAGTAAGTTTGCTTCGAGTTCAACGCGGTTTATTTTTTTTGTAAGTAGCTTTGCCATCTCACGATATTCGAGCCCGAGGGCTTCCATGCGCTTCCAGGTTAGACCTTTTGCATGGAGATGAGCAGCTTCACGAAGCATGCCTTTTTTAAGGCGCTCTTTGAGGCGAATCGTGATACGTGATTTTAGACTTTCGTCCGGCATGTCGAGTCCGATTTTAAGTACAGTGTATTTTGATTTTACATTCTTGAGTTGTGGCACTTTGCCGATAGCTTTCGCTATTTCGATTGCGCGAATCAGGCGGACAGGATTTTTTGCATCAATAGTTTTTGCTCGAGCCAGGTCAAGTTTCTTAAGTATTGCGAAAAGTTGTGGAACTGACTTTTTTTCGAGTTGTGCACGAAGCCTTAGATCTGGGGGAACTTCGGGGAGTGTTGCCCCGCTTATGAGCATATCAATGTAGAGTCCTGTGCCTCCACAAATAATCGGCAGTTTTCCACGTGAAAGAATATCGGCAATAGCTTTTTCCGCGAGTGCTACAAAATCAGTGACGGCGAATTGTTTCTTTGGGTCGGCGACATCGAGGAGGTGGTGGGGAATGCCGGCCATTTCCTTTTTTGTGACTTTGCCAGTCCCGAGGTCGAGTCCTTTGTAGACCTGTCGCGAGTCAGCAGAAATAACTTCGCCATTATATTTTTGAGCGAGTTCAATCGAGAGCGATGTTTTTCCTGTGGCTGTTGGGCCGAGGATGACGAGGAGTTTGGGTTTTAATTTTTCCATAAATCGATATCTTTAACTAGATCTGAAACATTTTTTGACACTCTTATTACGTATGCAAATTTGCCTTTAAATAATACTTTCCTGATTTGTGGTTTATAGTCGAGAGACTCTAGTATGTTCATAACATTCTCACTAAGTGGCTTGATGATTGTTGTAAAATTTACCATCGAATAATTTCTGTCTTTATATAAAGATCCGTCTGTTTGCAATAGTCCACGCAAACATTCACGAGAATATTTTTCAGAATCAAGTATCCATTTTGGGATTGAAACCACTTGGCTCTTTTTTGACCCAACTTTCCATCCAAGCATTTTCTCAAGTTTGTTTGAATAACAAGAAATATCAGTTGCGTTATATCGCTCTCTGTTTACCAAGGATACTTTATTATTCGGGAATAATACTTCCAAGTTTTCTTTTATGTGTGTAATGAGATTGGGATATTTCTTATCGCAAGAAATACGAAGTCTCACAGCTCTTCCGTTGGGATTAGAAAGATTTCCGTCGCCGAGCGAGACACCAATGATGTACGCAAGCACAGCTTTATTTGGAGTCATATAGGGTGCCCGGGGGGAGACTTGAACTCCCAAGCCTTACGGCACGCGATTTTGAGTCGCGCATGGTTACCAATTTCATCACCCGGGCGTATGGGGATAATACCCTATTATTCACATTTTTTCCAGGGTTTATGTGTTTTTCCCGACTTTCGACTTTCGACTTTATGACTTATACTAGCTCCATGGCAGAATTTTATTCCAACTCAATTTTTTGGGTAGACATCGACAAGGTGCGCCCAAACCCTTATCAGCCTCGCCGAGAATTTGAAGAAGGTCCACTTCGTGATCTTTCAGAGTCGATTCGTCAATACGGTGTGATGCAGCCACTTACCGTGTCTCGTATTGAATTTCAAAAAGATGATGGAGGTATTGGCGTAGAATACGAACTCATTGCCGGAGAGCGCCGTCTCCGCGCTTCAAAGCTTGCCGGACTTACTCAGGTTCCAGTCCTTATTCGCGAAGGTGATACTCCTCAGGTAAAATTAGAACTTGCAATCATTGAAAACCTCCAACGTGCTGATCTCAATCCCGTAGAGCGTGCACACGCCTTCATGCGTCTTGCAGACGAATTTAAGCTTGCTCATGTAGACATCGGAAAGAAACTTGGACGCTCTCGTGAGTATGTCTCGAATACTCTTCGTATTCTTTCGCTTCCAGAAGAAATGCTCACTGCGCTTGGTCAAGGTAAAATTTCTGAAGGACACACACGTCCACTCCTTATGCTTATCGATCGACCAGAGGAGCAAATGGTTCTCTTTAAGGAAATCATGAACAAGAAGGTGACTGTGCGTGAAGCAGAGCGAGCAGCCCGAAACATTGCTGTTGATCGTGCTCGAAAGGTTCCTCGCAGTGCCGACCCTGAGATTGCCATCTTTGAAGCTCGACTCCAAGAACTTCTCGGTGAGCGTGTTCGTGTAGAGCAAGACGTGATTGGCGGACGCGTAACGATTAGCTTCATGAATCCAGATGAACTTCGAGCGTTTGTAGAACAAATTCATCCATCAGAGGAATCAGCGAATAATGAATACGAGGCTAAATCCGACACAATCGGATCGCCCGACGCCTCTCTTGAGGCGTTTAGGGAACAGAAGCCAAACGAAATCGTGATTGATGAAATTCCAGTAGTGCCACCTGTTGTAATCGAAGAAAAACCTGACGACTCGGATCTGTATTCAATAAATAGCTTTTCTCTCTAAGAAAGAAGACTCGCAAATGCGAGTCTTCTTTCTTAGAGAGCCTAACAGCTAGTTACCTAAACTTCTTTGGCAAAAATCGTGTAAAGATACTTTCTTGTTCGTGTTCCTTCAGATAATTACGAATATGTCTTTTTGCGAGTGCCGTTTTTGTAAAATCAAGCCATTTTGATTTTGGTGTGCCGTCTTTGCGGACCTCGATATTGACGATGTCTCCCGAGTGAAGAGTTGTGTCGAGTGCTACAAATTTTCCATTTACTCGAGCTCCACTTGCTTTGTCGCCAATGTCTGAGTGCACGGCATATGCGAAGTCGATTGTACTTGAGCCCTGCGGTAGGTCGATAACCTCTCCGATTGGGGTGAACACGAATATTCGGTCACTAAAGAAATCAAGCTTCAGATGCTTAAGGAAGTCTTCGGGTTCGGTGATTGATTTACCAAGGTTCTTAAAGTCGTCAATCCACTGAAATTTACCGTTTGTATGAGAATATTCTTTTTTGGCTTTTTTGCCTTCTTTGTATAGAAAGTGAGATGCAATACCGAATTCAGCTCGTCCATGCATTTCGAGTGTACGAATCTGTACTTCAACGAGATCTCCGTCGCCAGTGAAGATAGTTGTGTGTATTGATTGGTAGCCATTTAGTTTTGGGAGAGCAATATAGTCTTTGATGCGAGCTGGCAGTGGTTTCCAAAGTGAATGTACTACTCCAAGCGCGGCGTAACATTGTTCTACGGTCTCAACGATGATACGGAGTGCGACTACATCATAAATATTCTCGATATTCATGTCTTTCTCTTTAAGTTTTTTCCAAAGACTGTATTTGTGTTTAATACGATATTCGATTTCAAGAACGTTGATACGTACCTTCTTGAGTTCGTCATTAAGCTTGTTGTAGACATGTTGGAGTGAGTCCTTTAGTCGCTCACTTCGGTCGGCTAGAATTTTTTCTACCTCTGCGTATTCTTTCGGGTACGCAAAAGGGAATGCTGCATCCTCTATTTCGCCTTTGAGTTTTCCAATACCAAAACGGTCTGCAAGCGGGGCATATACTTCGATTGATTCAAGAGCAATTCGTTTTTGTTTGTCTTCACGCACATGCTGGAGTGTTCGAAGATTGTGGAGACGATCAGCAAGTTTGATCATGAGTACACGATAATCCTGAGCGAGTGCCATAAGGAATTTGCGGAGACTCTCTACGTGCCTCATATGGCCTTGGTATTTGACTGTGCCGAGCTTCGTCACACCTTTTACAAGTTCGACGATTTCTTTCCCAAATTCTTTTTCCATCTCGGCTTCAGTGGTTTCGGTGTCTTCAAGCACATCATGCAAAAAGCCGGCAGTAATGGTTGTTGCATCCATTTCGTAGCGAGCGAGATTTTTAGCTGTTTCAAATACGTGAATGAAGTAGGGTTCGCCCGAACGTCGAAATTGTCCCTGGTGAGCCTTTAGGGCGAAGTCATAGGCATGCATAATAAGCTCAATTTCTTTTTTTGGTGGATGAGAGGGGAGTTCGTTGAAGATGTCTTTAACGTCGTAGCCGTCCATGGGTTAATACTAGCTTTAAAGCGGTTAAGCTGTAAAGC
>CAZPHJ010000034.1:0-6023 GCA_964586755.1 uncultured Candidatus Saccharibacteria bacterium
AACCATTGATTGGTGATTAGTAGACTAACAAATAATACTCCAAAGGTCAAGAGGAGGCAGGTGTGACTATCTTTATTTCACGATTATGTCTATCTTGGCTTGGTCTTTAGGGAAGGTACGTGCCCAAAATGGCTTCATGACAAGCTCAGCACGATCTACTCCAGTAATAGCGGCAATACGTGACTGAAACTCAGTTTTCTTTTGACCAGCAAGAACTTTTTTGACCTCCTCTGTCTGTATTGTCCACAGAATTGAAACGGTTCCATTGAACGTGAATGTGAATGTAGTATCTGAGCTTGGTATCAAGGTTCGAGCAGGAATAATTTTGACTGTTGAAAGTTTTGGAATAGAGACTGGCTCGTTGGCATACTGACTAATTGTCTTTTGGGCAATCGCCTTTACTAATGTACTTTCTTTTAGAAGATACACCGTAAGCGTACCAGTCAAAGCAATCGGTACATCACTCGTTTTTGAAACAGGTACAACAACACTGTCGTTTGCAGAAAAAAGAGTGGCATCATCGTAAAATAAATACCCATCAGGAACCTGCACTTTCGCTTTTGCAATCAATTTTGTCTTGAGCTTCTCTCGAAGTGTTCCAAGTGCTGCATTTGCAGCATCTTGAGGAATACTATAAACGGTACCAGAAACACCTCCCGCCATTGCAGTTTTTGAGCGAGCATAAATCTTTGAAGCTTGAGCGGTTCCAGAAAGACCAGGAAGAGTGAAGTCGGTCATTTCGATATTTCCTGACTCGCCAGGAACAGCTGCAGTCGCCGTGACCGATACTGACCCAGGGACAACAACCCCGTTCTTTTTTGTATAACCTGGAATAGTGACTGCTTTGTCGATGCGATAGACTAGGCCTTTGCTTGTTGCCAAGCGAGTGCTTTTTACGAGTTTGTATGGTGCTGTTTGATACGCATTATAGAGAACCACCGTTCCAGTTGCAGGAGTTGATTGATTTTTGGACTCTGTGCCTGGTAATTTGATCGATTCGTCTCCAGAAAGCGACATTACGGTATACACGATTGCATCTTCGCTTGTACTATCCTTTTCTGCCACAAAGGAATCTGTTGTATCAAAAACGACTGGTGCAGTCTTTGGAGTAATAGTGACAGTCGACCGCTCAAACAAAAAAGATAAAGAAAAAATAAATCCAATAACACAAGCAACTGCAATATACCAAAGAGCATACCGTGATGATTTTTTGGGTTCAGTCGGCACAAAAGGAACCGTGCGCGAATACTCTGGTATTGAGGCAGAACGTTTTGGTTCTTTTTCGATATGAATAGGAACAATCTCCTCGTCCGATTTCATTCGACGTGTTGTAGGCTTTATGTCTTGTAATTTGCTTCGTACCATAGTTTTTTTAGTAAATGATTAATTGGAAATAAAGAATACTTTATTAAAACTGCACTCGAACGAAATGAATATGACTACACAATCACACGCTCCTCATTTGTTTTAATAGTAAATAAAAACCGAATGCAATTACACTTCATGACACTATTTTCTTTTTACTGCATGCAATGTCTCGATTATTATAAACGGGTTACGTTCAACAAATGGATCAAATATGAGTAAATCATGAAAGAGTTCTGTGTTTAATACTATCACTTTAAAATCTTTTTCGACACGTGTGTATTGATGAAATTCTTCATGGCGTATATTGTCGATAAACCAGGGTGCAATATTGGTCCCCACAGAAAGCAAGATCGTATCCGGAATTGAAAGGTCATTTGAAACAGAATACAGCGCTTTTTGAAACGACTGCGACCAAGTACTCTTAACATCTTTCAGAATACTCTCGCATTGACTCCTGACCGTATCCTCAAGTTTGTTGTCGACATATAATGTACATATGGAAACTGCTTCAGCAGTACTTCGTCCAAGCCCAGAAGAAAGTTTACGTAAAACAAAATTACATCCATGTGGAAAAGAAACGGACTGAAAAATAGCGCCTTCACGTACAAGAGTGACGTCGCTCACTTCACCACCCACGTCTACAAGTACGTAACTATGTACGTTTGAAAAAAAGTCTCGAGTTACCAAAAAAGATGCGAGGAGGAATGAAGAAAAAGTGATTGGCGCATGATACGTGCGTTCAATAACAGCTTCAAAAGCTTTGAGTATATGCAGAGGTGCAACAGAAATAAACATCGAGAGCTCAAGTTCGCGAGTCGATATACCAATCGGATCAGTATGTGGATACTCATTGAGCTTCACTTGCATTATTTTGGAATCGATTGCACGGAGTTCATCGGCAGTACCTGCCTTTTGAGAAATTTGCTCTTCTTCAAATGCTTTGAGTTCGCGTGCGATCATGTCATCAACCAGCGCTTTCGTGACTACAAAAGAAGTGGGTCGAGACATTTTTGCTGAACGCACTTGCGATGCATACCAAGGGGAAGAAAAATAGACAGCCACTCTATCGGGCGGAGCGAGACGTGCTTCAGCAATAGTTTTGAGTGCCTTCTCGAGTGCGTTCAGTGTCTCTTTTTCAAATTGAGAGAGCGTAAGATTGGAAAGTATTGGAATATCTACAGAAGCCGACGCATGCATCGTGGTCTTAGTACCATCACTGGAAACAAGCGTACTCATAACTGAGCCGGATCCAATATGAAGCACAAGTATACGTTCCGTTTTTTGCAACTTTCGGAAGAATGAAAACATACAGTAAGTATACAGTATTAGGTATCAAGTATGAAGTAAAAAACTGCGGAAAAGATAAGCAAATTACCCCAAGCCTAAGCTCGAGGTAATTTATTCCAATATTGCTTTGATTCGGCGCACGCCTTGAGATGAAGCTTCTTCTTTTTGAAGTTTAAAGTGACCAAGTTCGGAAGTATTTTGGACATGCGGACCTCCGCAGAATTCTTTTGAGACTGCTTTCCCCTCTTTGTCTTCAATGAAGTAAACAGAAACGGTGTCGGGATACTTAACACCGAATTCCATTTCGGCTCCGATTTGTTCCGCATCAGCACGAGGCATTTCGCGACGAGTGACATTGAGTTTTTGTTCGATACGGCTGTTTACAATATCTTCAACTTTTTTCTTTTCTTCGTCGGTCATCTTGCGATCAAATGCGAAGTCGATGCGAAGACGCTCTTCCGTAATGTTACTACCCCGCTGTTTTACCTCCTTACCGAGTACTTCTTGAAGTGCTGAAAGGAGGAGGTGGTGTGCAGTGTGGAGTCGAATCGTCTTTTCGTTGTGGTTTGCAAGTCCACCCTTAAACATTCCAGCTGAAGCAGTCTGCGAAAGCTTTTGGTGTTCAGTCATTTTTGCGTGGAAATCTTCTAGGTCAACTTTGATTCCTTTCTCTTGTGCAAGTTCAAGTGTGAGCTCAATTGGAAATCCATATGTTGTAGCAAGAATAAATGGGTCAATTCCTTTTTCAAATTCTTTTAGACCGTGTTCAAGTGTTAAACGAAATTTGCTTTCTTCTTTTGCTAAATCAACGATTAAATTTATATTTATTTCTGGATATATAGTTTTATATTTATTGACAAATTTATCTGCAATAAATCTAAATACTGTTTCAGTCCCTCCGAAATTTAACTTCAAAACATCTGCGTGTCTGATTGCTCTACGAGCCAGACGTCTTAAAACGTAACCTCTATCACTATTGGAGGGAAAAACTCCATCACCAAGCATAAATAAAACTGTTCGCGTATGGTCTGCGAGTATTCTTGCGGATACCTCGTTATAATTTTCACTTTTTTCTTTTATCAAATCCATTACCTCAGCAAAAATATCCGTATCATACGCAGTCTGCTTTCCCTGCATCACCGCAGTGATGCGTTCGAGTCCAGCACCTGTATCCACATTTTTTTGTGCGAGCTTGCCGATAACTTTACCGTCTTTCTTTTCATATTCCATGAAGACGTCATTCCAGATTTCGATGACTGATTCTTTTTTGACCGCTTCAAGGAATCCTTCTTTCGAAAGATCTCCGACTGTGCCACTCATATCGTAAAACATTTCACTACACGGACCACATGGACCATTGTCGCCAGGGCTCCACCAATTGTCTTCAGCCGGAAGCGCATAGATGCGATGTTCCGGTATTCCCATACTCATCCATAAATCTTTAGATTCTTGATCGTATGGTGCGTTTTCATCACCTTCAAAAATAGTGAAGTAAAGACGGTTTACATCAAGACCAAGTCCTTCTTCTTTTGAAGTGAGAAATTCATAGCTCCATTTGATAGCATCTTCTTTGAAATAGTCGCCAAGTGACCAGTTGCCAAGCATTTCAAAAAATGAAAAGTGACGATTATCGCCAATGTCATCAAGATCTCCTGTACGGACACATTTTTGTACATCGGCAATACGAGTGCCTGAAGGATGCTTTTCTCCAAGAAGATAGGGCACGAGCGGTTGCATACCGGCAGTATTGAAAAGCACTGATGGATCATTGAGTGGTACGAGTGGAGCAGACGGAATAATCGCATGTCCGCGTTTTTCAAAAAATGCTAGGAATCGACTGCGGATTTCTTCTGAAGTCATATGAGCGATAGTACCAAAAATACATGATTGTGGCAAAAAAAACACCCCTCGAGAGGGTGTTTTGTTAAAAAATATATTCCTTCATCAAGGAGGGTCGGGTTTACTAAAAAAGTACTTGGCTGTGCGGCATCCTAGGTTGGATCGCCCTGCGTGTGAGTGTGTCCTTTTCTTCGACACTCTTTTTATAAACATAGGCAAGTGATTTGAATACAATATTACTCCTTTCAATCAAAAAATCAATAAAAAAACCAGCCCCTTCTTTACGAGGCTGGAGTATTAATACTGGACGATTGAAATACAATCATATTTGTCCAGCAGGTCGGTCCTAACTTTGCGGTAGCGAGTGTGCCCAGTTAAGCCACTATTTTAAGTTCGATGTGTCCTGTGCGAATTAAACAAAGCTTACTCCTTTCAACAAAAAACACAACTTCGTGAAGTTGTACTCGCCAGAGCACGCCTGCTTCTACAAGTCGATTACGCCTTAAGCAAGGCAGTTGTGTTTTTTGTTGTGTATTATATTTTTGGTTCTTCTTTTTCATCCTTCCAAACAATTTTTTTTACATGCTGTTCTATGTGCCAGAGGACAATAAAGACAAACAGTGCAATTAGAGTTGCAAGAAATGCTGGAACATATAATCCATAACCACAAGCAATACCAATACCAGCCACAACCCAAAAGCCTGAAGCCGTAGTTAATCCAGCCACCTTTGAATCACGAAAAATAATCATACCGGCTCCCAAGAACCCGATTCCAGAAACAATCATTGAAGCTACTTGCATCGGATTATCAACATTGAAACCTTGTGAAGTATACAAACGCAACATTGTGTCGCTAATGATAACAAAGAGAGCGGCTCCCATCGCAACGAGTGCGTATGTGCGCATTCCGGCATCTTTATGAGAAATAACACGCTCTGTTCCAATAAGCGCTCCACAAATGACAGCGGCACCGAGTTTATAAAAAATACCAAGAGCAACAGGATCTACAATAAGATTATTAAACATGCATTCAGTATATCAAGGAACATGGAAACAAAAAAGAATATTTTCTACAATACAATTCCTCCACCAAGACAGGTTTCGTTGTCATACAATACGATTGATTGACCAGAAGCTACTATTGTTGGTTTTTCAAATATAATTATAGCTCCATCATTTTCAATCTTTTTAACTTCGCACGACAAAAGTTCTCCGTGATAGCGAATCTGCGCGGTATATTTTTTGTCGATTATTGGCATCTCATTCACCCAACTACAACGAGTAATTTCGATATTGTTTTTGTCTTTTTGAATTTCTCGTTCTTTCTTGTTTGAAACGGTAACTGTATTATTTTCGATATCTTTTGCAACAATATAATACCGTTCATCATTCGGTGTCTTTTTGGTAATCGTAAATCCATGACGCTCACCAAGAGTGAGGAACAACACACCATCGTGATTGCCAATGACTTCCCCGTTTTCATTTAGCACGTCTCCGTGTTTGCTCGGAATATAGTGTTCAAGGAATTG
>CAZPHJ010000035.1:0-6012 GCA_964586755.1 uncultured Candidatus Saccharibacteria bacterium
AAAGGTGTTTTTTAGTACTTGACTTTTTAAATCGAAGGTGGTATACTTGTATTACAAAGCAGTTGGGTTCGAAAGGAGTCGATTTGAAGAGCAGACTATATTTGTATTTAAAAGAACAATCAAAATCTAAATGACTGGAACAATCAAAAAGCTCACAGACAAAGGTTTCGGTTTCATCACAGCAGAGGGACTTGCGAAAGATCTTTTCTTTCACTCAAAGAACCTCGTTGGTGTTACTTTCGACGAACTTCGCGAAGGTGATGCTGTCTCTTTCGAGACTGAGGAATCACCGAAGGGTATGAACGCTGTAAACGTACAGCGCGCGTAATCACCTAGTGACTAAAAATCCCCTTAATTGGGGATTTTTAGTACACGGTGAAGCCGCAGTGATGTCGGCTTGCCGACCACGAGGCGGAGTCGAGAACACTTAGTCCACGCAGGGTGTAATCACCCGAGTAGACTTAGTGATTCGTGACCACTTTGGATAAGAAAAGCCCCGCCGTTAGGCGGGGCTTTTCTATTGGGTATTCCGTTTGAATTTTTAAACCCTTCAACCTATACCCTACTTCTTCTTATCTTTCTTCGGCTTCTTCACTTCTTTTTTGTGTGAAATTCCTTTTGCCATTGTATTATCTTAAAGCTTACGGCTTTAAAAAATTAAATAATAAATATACAAACAATTATATCAGAAATAAAATAAAAATAATGGCAATGATAATACGGTACACTCCAAAAGAAGTAAATGTATGATTTTTTACAAAACGGAGGAGGAATTTGATTGAAATAAGTGCTGAAACAAAAGCAACAATAAAACCGACTGCGAGTAATCCAATCTCCTCATTAGTAAAGGAAAAACCAGTCTTCAAAAGATCCAATCCAACTGCTGCAGCCATAGTCGGAACCGCAAGCATGAATGAGAATTCGACGATTGCTCTACGTGAGATACCAAGAAGTAATCCTCCAACAATTGTAGCTGCCGATCGAGAAACTCCCGGGATAATGGCAATCGACTGAAAGAGTCCGATAATAAATGCTTGTTTGTATGTTACTGATTCGAGCTGAATCACAATGTCTTGCTCGGTATTTTTCTCTATTCGTATTTTTTCAAATATTATAAGTGCAGCTCCACCAATGAGAAGAGCCCAGACCACCACCGTCGTACTACCAAGGAGATATGTTTTTACCAATGTATACACAAGTAACCCGATGATTGCAGTTGGAACAAAAGCTATTGCTACACGCAAAAATATCTTTGTGTTCCCAAGCAATTTTTTCCAATAGATTACAAGTACTGCAAGAATGGCACCAAGCTGAATGAACACCTCAAAACTCTTCAAAAAATCACTCGAATCAATGCCAAGCAAGTGTGAAGTGAGAATCATATGACCCGTTGAAGAGACAGGCAAAAATTCCGTAATGCCTTCTACTAGACCCAAGATGATTGCGTGAAAAAAGGTGAACATGGAGATAGTATATCATCTGATTCCCCTCCTTTACTAAGGAGGGGAAGAATGCAATTCGGGTGGACTTTCGACTTTTAACTTTCAGCTTTCGACTCGCAGTGGAGTAAACGCCAACAAAAAAATCCCCTTCAGGGATTTTTTTGTTGCTAGCGTTTACTCCACTGCGGAGCTTTGCGGGCTTTTTTGAGACCGAACTTTCGGCGTTCCTTTGAACGAGGATCACGTTTGAGGTATCCTTCTTTTTTAAGCTTGTCTTTTGAATCGTCGAGCAATTCTGAGAAGAAGCGAGCGAGACCGTGACGGATAGCTTCTGCCTGTGAGTGGATTCCTCCACCTTGCACAACTACAGTGATTTCATATTTTTCGTCCGGCTTCACGAGAGTTGCAACATCAGTCACCACCTTCATGAGTGCAGGAGTCTTAAAATAGTCCTTCACATCTTTGCCGTTAACAGTAAAACTTGCCTTGCTTGATGGTGTCAAACGGACACGAGAAGTTGAAGTTTTGCGACGGCCGATTTTTTCTACGTATTGTTTCTTGTCTGCCATAAATAAGTTAAAAGTTTGTAAAGTTTGTAAAGTTTGTAAAGTTATACGAATGCATTTACTTTATGAACTTTATGAACTTGATGGACTTTATGAACTAATAGTTAATTTCTTCATAAGTTCCGGGCGAAGTTTGTTGCCTGGAAGCATGCCGTAGACCGCTCGGCGAAGCACTTCTTCAATTCCTTTACTCTCCAAAACCTTAGCAAGTGTTTCAAAGCGAAGTCCACCTGGATATCCGGAATAGAGTGCAAATTTTACTGTATCAAGTTTGCGTGGATCGATCTTGATCTTGCCAGCATTCGTGATTGTAACAGTACCACCAGTGATTTTGTGGCGCTCGAAAGTTGGTTCGTCTTTACCCATAAGAGCGATTGCTACTTGTGTAGCCACACGACCTACAGTCTGACCTGATGCATCAATGATGGTATTCTTTATATTGTTAGTAGTTGGTTTAGACATATAATTTATACAAATTCAATGATAGCCATTGCTGAGGCATCACTCTTTCGAACTGGTAATCGAACGACACGAGTGTATCCACCGGCACGTGTCTTGTATTTAGGTGCGATTTCTTCAAAAAGCTTCTTGGTTTCAGTCTTACGATTGAGCAAGCGAGACACAGTCAAACGGTGACTTGCAGTATCGCCTTTCTTCGCGAGAGTAACCATAGGCTCAATGATCTTACGGAGTTCTTTGGCGCGAGCTTCGGTAGTCGTGATTTTCTCATGACGAATAAGATCAAGCGCAAGGCCTTTCAAGAAAGTACGTCGTACTTTTTGCTCTCGTCCGAATTTTCTGTTTTTGTTTGCGTGTCTCATGGTTGAGTTTATAAAGTTAAAAGTTTTTAAAGTTTATAAAGTCATGCAAATGCGTGTACTTTATGAACTTTATGGAATTTATGAACTTGTTACTTAAGTGTAATTCCGTGGTTTGATAAAATTCTCTTAATCTCTTGGATTCCTTTCTCTCCCATACCTTCCACTTCGAGCAGGTCCTCCTTTTTCTTTCGAGCAAGACCTCCGAGTGTTCGAATGCCGGCATCGGTGAGGGCATTCAAGGTTCGGGTTGAGAAATCAAGGGTATCCATGCGAGGCGTCAAGACTTCGCTCATGTCGTTCTTATCTTCATCATCTGCAGATTCGGTCGTTTCAGTTACATCTGCTTTTGGTGTTGTGTGAGCGATAAGTGCATCTTCAGAAAAACCAAGGATTGCGCCGAGTTGCTCGATCATAATCTTGATTGAACTCTCAAGTGCAAAACGTGGAGAGATTGTCCCGTCTGTTTCAATGAGCATACGGAGGCGATTGTGGTTTGTCTTGTCACCAACGCGCATATTTTCTACTTCGTAAGAAACGCGACGAATAGGAGTAAAGATAGCATCAACTGCAATCATTCCAACTTCCATTTTTTCTTTTGAGTGAGCTTCGCGTGGAACAAATCCAAGACCGCGTTCTACAGTCATTTCGATAGAAAGAGTTGCAGACTTGTCAGTGAGCTCTGCGATGTAGAGGTCTGGATTGAGAATCTCAAGCTGTCCAGAAACCTTAATGTCGGAAGCTGTGACGATCTTTGCACCCTTCACAGAAAGAGTTGCGGTCTGAGGCTCGTCGGTAGACATCTGAAAACGAATCTTCTTCAAATGAAGAAGAATAAGCACAACATCCTCTTTGACACCTTCGATTGTCGAAAACTCATGAGGAACACCATCGATCTTGACCGATGTGATAGCTGCACCCGGAAGTGAAGAAAGCACAATTCGGCGCAATGAGTTGCCGAGAGTATGACCGTAGCCAGGAGAAAGGCCGTCGATTTCGTACACGCCCTTTTGTTCAGTCTCTGAAACAACGCGAGGCTTTGATGGGAGAATGATGTTGTGATCCGACATACTATATAAAAAATTAAATAATACTATTTCGACTAAAAATAATTAACGAGAGTAATACTCAAGTACGACATTCAAATTGATCGCACCGCCCGTCTCGAGAACAGGATCGCCTTCCACTGTAGCGGTCATTTTCTCGACATCAAACTTCAGCCATTTAGGTACAGAATAATTTTGGAGTTTCTTTGCAAGTTCAGCAAATAAAACACTCTTCTTTGAACCTTCACGAACAGTGATAACATCACCTTTCTTTACCGCATATGATGGTACTGTTGTTCGCTTTCCATTTACAAGAAAATGTCCGTGTGAAGTCATCTGACGTGCAAGTCGACGTGTGTGTGCGATTCCAAGTCGGTATACCACATTGTCGAGACGGCTTTCCAAAAGTCCAAAGAGTTTTTCGGCAGAGTTACCACCCTTTGTCTCAGTTGCTTTTTTGACATAATTACCAAGCTGACGCTCGATGATTCCATATGAAAAACGAACACGCTGTTTCTCGATCAATTGAAGACCGAAATCAGAAAGAGGCTTTGGACGCTTGTCACTTTTCTTACGAGCGTGGCGTGCCTCAGAAAGCTGAAATTTCTGTGTCTGCGTCTTTTCAAAGACAGCAGGACCGAGACGACGAGCGATTTTGTATTTTGGGCCGAGTTTCATGTTAGGGATTAGAGATTAGTGATAAGTAAATAAGGATTATACGCGACGTGGCTTCTTTGCCTTTGGACCATTGTGAGGAACAGGTGTGGCATCCTTGATTCCGGTAATTTCTATACCGTGTGAGATGAATCCACGAATTGCAGGCTCACGACCAGATCCAACGCCTTTGACAATAACATCAGCTTCCTTGATTCCAAGTGCAGCAACTTTTTCTCCTACTGTCTCTCCTACCTTTGAAGCAGCAAATGGTGTTCCCTTCTTTGCTCCTTTGAATCCAAGAGATCCAGAAGAAGACCAGAAAAGAGTATTTCCAGACTTGTCAGAAAAAACAACCTTTGTGTTGTTGAATGTAGCTTCAACGTGCAATGTGCCGTTGATGTGCTTCTTTTTTGGAACGCGAACAGGAGCTGGAGCTTGCGCTGCAACTTCTGCTTTTGTTTCGTCTGGAGTTGTTGTAGTTTTCTTTGCCATCTTTTTATGAATAGAAGTAAATTAGTAGTAAGTCGTTGTAAGTAAATCAACCAGTTGAGCGCCTATGTCTTTTCGAGCTTACGCTTTCCACTTCCCATCGTCTTTCGGACGTTTCCTCGAACTGTGCGAGAATTTGTCTTTGTTCGTTGACCTTTTGTTGGGAGCTTACGCATGTGACGTACACCGCGGTATGCTTTGATGTCTTTCAAACGCTTTACGTTTGCAGAGACCTCACGCTTCAATGTACCTTCAGTTTTTAATCCTTCAATAATCTTACGAATTGTGTTTTCTTGCTCTGCATCAATATCAGAAGGCTTCTGCTTTGGAGATACGCCAGCTTCAGTGAGAATTTTTACTGCAGCTGAACGACCAATACCATAGATTTCGGTCAACCCGAATTCAAGCTGTTTGTTGTCTGGAATTGTGATACCTGAGATACGCATAGGATTAGTTAGTAGATAGTAGTTAGTAATTAGTAGGAAACCTTACTGCTTTTGTTTGTGTTTTGGATTGTCACAAATAATACGTAGGTGACGGTCACGACGGACCATCTTGCATTTTGCGCACATTTTTTTGACTCGAGCTCGGACTTTCATTTTATGTGAGATAAATAATTAATAGTGTAGTAATAAGTGCTTGTATAAAATAAATTCTGACTTTTAGACAAAAAAATGTGAACAACTCAATATCCATAGAGCCGCTCGTCGCGATATGTCATTTTTATAGACGTCGAGTAATTCTTCCTCGTACTCCATCAGGAGCAAGAACAAGCTCTACTTTGTCCCCAACTAAAACCTTGATCCGATGTAGTCGCATTTTTCCACTCACATACGCGAGTGTAGTCATGCCGCTACCATCAGAAAGTTCCACCTTAAAGGTTAGGTTTGGAAGTGCATCTATGATCACCCCGGAAACTGGTTTTTCGTCTGTTTTTTCAACCATTGATTGGTGATTAGTAGACTAACAAATAATACTCCAAAGGTCAAGAGGA
>CAZPHJ010000036.1:0-143 GCA_964586755.1 uncultured Candidatus Saccharibacteria bacterium
AGCCGTTGTAGCTCAGTTGGTAGAGCACTCCATTGGTAATGGGGAGGTCATGGGTTCAATCCCCATCAACGGCTCCATGCGTTAGCCTCTGTCGTTGAAGCATATGAACTGCTTCATATGCGTTGAGGATTGAAAGACTTTTC
>CAZPHJ010000036.1:174-4654 GCA_964586755.1 uncultured Candidatus Saccharibacteria bacterium
AGAAAAGTACCTCATTCAGCAGGATGACCTACTGGGTGATCTACGTGGTAGTCAATCCCCATCAATGGTTCGTTATAATTTGCCATCTTAGCTCAGTTGGTAGAGCACACCCTTCGTAAGGGTGGGGTCCGGAGTTCGATCCTCCGAGATGGCTCATGAAATGAGACAGCAAAGACATGAACTGCTTCATGTCTGTCGGAGGTCGAAAGACTTTTCTATGTTTTGTTTACAAAACGAGAAAAGTACCTGGCTACGTGGTAGCCGATCCTCCGAGATGACTCTCTAAAACATCTCGAGATTGAGATATTTGTGTAAAACATTTCAATCAATGTTTAGTCATAAAAAATTCCCCGCCTCAGTTGAAGCGGGGAATGAATATTTAAGCTATTGGTACTAAGCAATGTTTATAATTTTTTTGTAATTCCGTTGCATCCATGCGAGAGCTGAGCCTTCATCTTGAAACGCCTCAATAAATTTTTTTACCCAGGTATGTTTCATTTCTTCTTGGGTGACAGGTTTTTTTATGTGAACATTTGCTTCTCCGATAGAAAACGTAACTCGTTTTTCTTCGAAAAATACATCAATACATTTTGGAAAATCATCTTTTAGATTTTCTACGAGGGTAACATATTTTCCTGCCGTAGGAATTACTCCTACTTTTTCATGCAGTATGCAACATTTGTATACAAAGAGGTTTGAAAACTTTACGTTCCCCACCATCATTTTCCAGAATACTTTTTCTGCGATAATTACCTGATCGTCAGGATTTCCAGCATGTTTGTACCTTAGTACCATAATAATCTGTTTAAACGTGAGATGATAATTTTTATCACTCTATATAGAATTTTTGCTTATGTCAATAAGTCCTACTGTGCTAAAATGGCTCCATGCAAGACGAGAATGAAATCACAACACGCATAAGCGAAATTGAAACTGCGATGAGTAGTGTCAATTTTTGGGCCGATAAGGAAAAGGCTCAAGCGATGGTACGTGAGTTAGGTGAACTCAAAGACAAAAAGGAAGGTGTGGCCGCATTCGATAAAGGAAATGCGATTATGAGTATTATTTCAGGTGCTGGAGGTGACGACGCAGAGGATTTTGCCCGTATGTTGTTTGATATGTATGTGAAGTTTTTACCCAAACGTAATCTTTCGTATGAAGTGATTCACTCGCATCCGAACGACCACAACGGCTATCGCAATATTTCATTTGAAGTAACAGGCAAGAATGCATATGGAACACTCAAAAACGAAAGTGGCGTGCATCGCCTCGTTCGCACTTCACCGTTTAATTCAAAAGGGAAGCGGAGTACGAGCTTTGCCCTCGTCGAAATTATCCCCAAGATACCAAAAAGCGCCATGCCTGAACTCGCCGATGGTGATATTGAAGTCGATTTTGCCAAGGCAGGTGGAGCTGGCGGTCAGAACGTAAATAAGCGCGAAACCGCGGTACGCATTTCGCATAAGCCAACGGGTATTAGTATTCTTGTTCGTGAGGAGCGCAGTCAGGAGCAGAACCGTGAACGCGGGATGGAAATTCTTCGAGGAAAGCTTTTTCGAAAGGCTGAGGAGGAACATAAGTCTCTTGTTGAAAGTATGCAGACCAACAGGAGTACTGAAATCGAATGGGGCAATCAAATACGCAATTATGTTCTCCATCCGTACAAGCTCGTCAAAGACCTTCGCACTGGCGTTGAGACATCTGATGTCAAAGGTGTCCTCGATGAAGGAGAGCTTGACGCTTTTGTTGATGCAGAGCAGAAGCTATAAAAAAAATATGGTGTTTTTTAATATGCTATAATGGTATCTGTATTTCTCTGATCCATTTTCTCTAAGTCCTTTTCCTAAAATATGATTTATTTCAATAACGTCAAAAAACAATATCCAAAAAGTTCGCTTGCTATCGATGACATAACACTCTCAATCAACTCTGGGGAATTTGTTTCAATTGTTGGTCATTCTGGAGCGGGAAAGACTACGCTTATCAAATTGATTATGGCCGAGGAGGCTCCGACTGAAGGAACGGTTTTTTTTGAATCACTCAATGTTCATAAGCTTGGAGGGCGTGAATTGACCAACCTCCGTCGCCGTATTGGCACAGTCTTTCAAGATTTCAAACTACTTTCGAGTAAGACTGCATATGAAAATATTGCTTTTGCTATGGAAGCATCAGGCAAAACCGATGAGGAAATTATTGCCGATGTACCACACGTGCTCGATCTTGTAGGCTTGCTCGATAAGAAGGATCATTTTCCAGGCCAGCTCTCCGGCGGAGAAAAGCAACGTCTCGCCATTGCTCGTGCCATCATTAATCAGCCCGAGGTAATTATCGCTGATGAGCCGACAGGTAATCTTGATCCCATCAATACGTATGAAATCATTCAGATTCTCAAGAAGATCAACGATCTCGGTACTACAATCATTCTCACTACACATAATCGAGGGGTGATTGATTCGATTGGTAAGAGAGTGGTTACTCTCGAGAAGGGTAAGGTTATACGTGATGATAAGGATGGCCGCTATATGATATAGCCCAGTGAATAGGGAGAAGGGGTTAGGTTTTAGTAAACACAAAACAAATACGCGTGCTTTTGAATTTTATACTTAATACCTTATACTTGATACGTAATACTTATGTCTACAGTCAATTTCAAACGAATGTTTCGAACCGGATTCCTTAATTTTACAAGGAATAGCATTGTGTCTCTTTCGTCTGTGTTGGTAATGACTATTACTCTTTCAGTGCTTTCTGGACTTCTTCTATTTCAGCATGTGCTGACGACGACTTTGGTTAATATTGAGAATAAGGTGGATGTCTCAGTATATTTTTTGCCTGGCGCAGATGAATCAACAATTCTTGCACTTCAGGATCAAGTCAAGGCGCTTCCTGAAGTTGCTACTACGGAGTACATCACCGAAAAGCAAGCACTCGCAGATTTTCGCGAGCGTCATGCTGGCGATCAAACCACGTTGCAGGCACTCGACGAGCTCGATACGAATCCTATCGGTGGCTTGCTTGAAATCAAAGCCAAGGAGATTTCTCAATATGAGAGTATTTCAAAATTTTTTGAAGATTCGAGTACGCTTGGTGTAGGCACACAGTCGATAATCGATCATGTCGACTACAACAAAAACAAGGCTGAGATTGATACGGTAAACGGAATCCTTAACAAAGGGCGCACACTTGGTTTTATTGTGACCCTTGTTCTCATTTTGCTTTCAGTAATCGTTACATTCAATACCGTACGTTTGGCAATCTACTTTTCACGAGAAGAGATTTCCGTGATGCGTCTCGTTGGTGCTTCTCGAGGACACGTGCAAGGTCCGTTCATTGTAGAGGGAATGCTGTACGGCATTGTTGCAACGTTGCTTACACTCATCATATTTCTTCCGATTACCTACTGGTTTGGAAGTCGAATGACTGACTTTTTCCAGGGAATCAACCTATTTACTTACTATATTACTCACATATATCAGTTTATTATTATTTTGTTGGTGTTCGGCGTAGGCGTTGGAATGATTTCGAGTTTTCTTGCCGCCCGAAGATACTTAAGAGTTTAAGATTTATACCGTTCATCAAGTTTATAAAGTCATTCAAACGTATTTGTATTTTCTACTAACTACTTACTATTAACTATTTACTGTCCCATGTTTTTCGACAAAAAGCCTGCAGATAATCCAAAATATATTTTTGTTGTAGGAGGAGTAATTTCCGGGGTTGGAAAGGGCATTACAGCAAGTTCGATTGCCAAGATTTTGCAGGATCGAGGTCTCAAGATGACAGCGATCAAAATCGATCCATATATCAATCTTGATGCCGGTACTATGAATCCGACAGAGCACGGAGAGTGTTTTGTGCTCGACGATGGCGACGAGACCGATCAGGACATGGGCAATTATGAGCGCTTCCTCAATATGGATCTCTCTCGCACTAATTACATGACCACTGGTCGCGTGTATGAGACGGTTATTCACAAAGAGCGCAACCTAGAATACAAAGGTAAATGCGTAGAAGTCGTTCCTCATATTCCAATGGAGGTAATAGATCGTATTGAAAATGCTCAAAAGCTCGCTGGTGCTGATGCCGTGGTAATTGAAGTGGGTGGTACGGTGGGTGAATACCAAAACATGTTGTTTCTTGAGGCTGCTCGTATGATGAAGCTTCGTCACCCAAAGGATGTGGCGTTTGTTATGGTTTCATACCTTCCTGTGCCAAGCAAGGTGGGGGAAATGAAGACCAAGCCGACTCAGCATGCCGTACGTACGCTCAATGCTTCTGGTATTCAGCCAGATATCATCGTTGCACGAAGCAATGATCCGCTCGACGAAAAACGTAAAGAAAAGCTCTCAATGTTTTGTAATATTCCATTTGGTCGAGTTATCTCTGCGCCGGATGTGGATAGTATTTATGATATCCCAGCCAATTTCGAAAAGGAAAAACTCTCCGACATGCTTTGCGATATTTTGTTTATGACATGCAA
>CAZPHJ010000036.1:4754-5914 GCA_964586755.1 uncultured Candidatus Saccharibacteria bacterium
CAGTTTCATCCAGAGTTCAAATCAAGACCGTTAAATCCGCACAAACTCTTCACTGCCTTCATAAAAGCGTGTGTTGAAAACAATAAATAAAAAAATTTGGCTAAAACAAAAAACTTTCAGATAAATCTGAAAGTTTTTTGTTCGTCCGACCGGTACCCCAGTTTGGGGGGATTTTTTTATACTATTCTTGATTTGTTCTCTGTTTCGCCCCTTTGATGATTTCAAGAACTTCGTCGTCATTGTCTGTGATGGTAAAGATAGACATGTCTTCCGGGCTAATCGTTTTGAATTTGTCCAAAAGAATTGTTTTGAATATTGTTTCAAATGGTTTCCAAAAATCACTGCCGTACAAAATCACAGGAATAGGTTGTAGTTTTTTTGTTTGGATAAGCGTGACTTGTTCAAAGCACTCATCAAGTG
The DNA here is from genome assembly GCA_964586755.1 of uncultured Candidatus Saccharibacteria bacterium. Lineage (GTDB taxonomy): Bacteria > Patescibacteriota > Minisyncoccia > Phycocordibacterales > UBA9973 > CAITQP01. Next base: position 5,175 of record CAZPHJ010000036.1, read on the forward strand.
TTCCGAATCCTCCAGGGAAGAAGACGAAGACTTCTGATGAGAATGCGAGCGACATTTTGCGAGTAAAGAAGAAATTAAAGGGGACCTCATCTGTCAGATACTGGTTGTCTTTTTGTTCCATTGGAAGCTTAATGGTGAGACCGATTGATTTGCCTCCAGCCTCAAACGCTCCGCGATTGCCCGCTTCCATGATACCTGGACCACCTCCAGTCACAATGGTGAGACCGAGCTCTTTTGAGATTCGATTGGCAAGACCACGCGCTTTGTCATAATATTCATCACCTTCAACAAATCGAGCCGAACCATAGAAAGTGACGGTTCTGGTGTACTGAGACATTTCCTTGATTCCTTGCTGGAGCTCTTCATTGATTCGACAAATATGTACGCTATTTGGGTCGTTTGCATCCTTTAAGCTACATATTTTTTGAATATCCTCAGGAGTTTGGTGGTGGTGTTCAACAATATTCGAGTTTACTATTTTGTCTGTCATGATGGGTTTATTCTAGCACAACTAGGCTCAAGGCGTCAGGCTTTGGTCTTGAAGATGTAAAACGCCTTGAAAAAACGCTTATTTTAGGGTATTGTTGTTCTTGTGTCATCCTTGGTTCGGCAGAGTCACTTCTCGGAGACTACTGATTCAGGATTCACATCTTAGTATTTGAATACTTTGCGGGATCGTCTAATGGTAGGACTGCAGTTTCTGGAACTGTGTATCTTGGTTCGAGTCCAAGTCCCGCAGC
>CAZPHJ010000037.1:0-5912 GCA_964586755.1 uncultured Candidatus Saccharibacteria bacterium
GTCTTGGGCTACTCGCCCTGATCACCTGTGTCGGTTTGCGGTACGGATTCTCTATTGTTAGAGCTTAGAGACTTTTCTCGGAAGTGCGCTCAGTACTCTCTGCAAGGGCGTACCCTCACATTGACATGCATTTGTAAATTCAACATTGAAGTTGAGATTTCCGGATTTGCCTGGAAATCGATTACGATGCACATACCCAAATCCAATAATGGGCAATACCTACTACACTCCGTCATCCCATCGCACAATAAAGAAGTTCAGGAATATTAACCTGATGTCCATCGAGTTCGGCTCTCGCCATTCCCTTAGGACCGACTAACCCTTAGCTGATCACCGTTGCTAAGGAAACCTTGATCTTTCGACGGGAGGGGCTCTCACCCTCCATGCGGTTACTTGTGCCAACATCCGTTCTTCTACACGCTCCAGATTGGGTCACCCCTTGTCCTTCACAGCAGAGTAGAATACTCGCCTACCACTTTAGGTGTCCTAAGACATATAAAATCCTCAGCTTCGGTAATACGCTTAGCCCCGATTATCTGCGGTGCGAAATCTCTCGATGAGTGAGCTGTTACGCTTTCTTTAAATGATGGCTGCTTCTAAGCCAACATCCTCATTGTCAGAGAAATATCACCTCCTTAAGATGCACTGAGCGTATATTTAGGGACCTTAACTTGAGATCCGGGCTCTTCCCCTTTTGACCTGTGAAGCTTCGCCCCCACGGTCTAACTGCTAAGCTCTAACTCACGGTATTCGGAGTTTGATTGGTGTAGCGAGATTTCTCCCTGTCTAAACCATCCAGTGCTCTACCCCCGCGAGGAACACTTAACGCTAGCCCTAAAGCTATTTCGGCGAGAACCAGCTATTACCAAGTTCGATTAGCTTTTCACTCCAATCCACATGTCATCCGAATGCGTTGTACGACATACCGGTTCGGGCCTCCATCTGACTCTCGTCAAACTTCACCCTGCACATGGATAGCTCACTTGGTTTCGGGTCTTATGTATACGACTTATTGTTGCCCTATTCAGACTCGGTTTCCCTACGGCTCAGAAGATTTATCGCTTCTTAACCACGCCATATACATAAACTCGTTGGCTCATTCTTCAATAGGCACGCCGTGACGGACTACACATTGCGTACAGCAATGTGCGAGTTGAAAGTTCATCAAGTTCGTAAAGTTGAAAGTCGCCCGAATGCAATTGCATCCGAATTACTTTATAAACTTTATGAACTTTTCACTTTACAACTCATTGCGCTACGCGCAATGTGTAGCCCGCTCCGACTCCTTGTAAGCATATGGTTTCAGATCTATTTCACTGTCCTTTCGGACTACTTTTCACCTTTCCCTCACGGTACTAGTTCACTATCGATCTCTAAAAGTATTTAGCCTTGCCGGTTAGTTCCGGCGGATTCCCTCAAGCTTTTCGTGTCCTGAGGTACTCAAGAACAGTAGCTAATAAGTCGCAATAATTTCGGATACGGGATTATCACCCTCTATGATGTTACTTTCCAGAAACTTCTCCTATTATTACGTTTTGTAACTTATCCCTTCTTAAAAGAGGCGCTACTGCCTTACAACCCCTCGCATACTCTATTGCTAGAATACACTCGGTTTGGGCTTCTCTGCGTTCGCTCGCCGCTACTAGCAGAATACTTGTTTTAGTTTATTTTCCACCAGGTACTAAGATGTTTCAATTCCCTGGGTGCGCGAATGTTCACTGAGTGAACAAACTATTGAGGTTTACTCAATAAGGTTTCCCTATTCGGACATCTCCGGATCAAAGATTACTTGGCATCTCCCCGAAGCTTATCGCAGCCACGTTACGTCCTTCATCGCCTTTTAGAGTCAAGGCATCCACCATATGCTCTTACATTCCTATTAGGAACTGTAAAAACCACAAAATTCATTTTCTTCTGCTTAAGAAAGAAAATGAAAACAATATACAATTTTTGACATGGTAGATTTCGCAAAACCGCTTCTGCAATCTCTACCTTTCCCACACACTGCATCTGCGGTGGCAAATGTTTTTCAGCATGTGATTGTCCGTCCACCTCCCCAGTGACGAAAAGACTAAAACTCTTTTATCCAAGGGGTGAACATTCAGTTATTAGAGATCAGTCGCTCGGTCAACTTTCCAACAAAAAATCCGCCTTTGGGCGGACAGCAAAACGAAACGTTATGCTATCGCCATCGTTCGAATGTAGTGTTGTTTCTATTCATCAGTGAGGAGAGTCTACACGAACCGAAAAGGGATGTCAAGTATTTGGCAAATTGAGATAATAGCCTATTTTTAAAGGCCATTTGACCTTTACAGCCAGGCTTCAAAACACCCAATTTTAAGGCCGTGGATAACGTGTGGATATTTTTACAAATTCTGACTTTTTACCCCCAAACGAAAAGCGGTTCCGCTAATGCGGAACCGCTTTTCTAAATTTTACTAGAGCCTAAACCCTAACACCTACACCCTGGGTTTACTGCATTGGCTTTACGCGATCACTCAAGTGAGAGATTGCGCCGTTTGCCCATTCCTTTCCACCAAGACCAAATGCGAGACCACCAGCGATAGCAAGCATTGCTACAAGACCAGTGAAGAGAATCTGCATGTATCCTGCTGCAATTCCGAGTTCAGAAAGAGCAACGATAAATGCGAAGATCCAGATTGCATAACGTACGAGTGTGCCAAGGAAATTTGCTGAGCGAACATTTGCAGCCTTTGCTGATGAAGCAACAACCTTACCCATAAAGTCAGCAATAACTGTTGCAACAACAAGCACGAGAGCGGCAACGATAACATGAGGTAGATAACCAAGCACATCATTCTTAAGAAAATCTGTCACAGCAGTAAGTTGGAGAATATCAAGTGATGCTACGAGGAACACTACAATGATAAACCACTTTACAACAGCACCGATAAATCCACCGATATTGAGTCTCATGCCTGCCTTCTGCATAACTCCATCAATACCTGCACCTTCAAGCATCTTGTCGATCTTGAGTGCTCCAATCACCTGATCGATAGCCTTACCAATGATTGTTCCGATAACCCAACCGATGATAAAAATAATCACTGCAAAAAGGAATGCTGGAACAAAGTTAATAAAACTTGCCCAGATACCCTGTAGGGAATATGTAAACGCATCTCCCCAAGTTTGAAAAATATACATACCGTATTTTATCGTGCCCCAACGTGAGTTAGGACCAATCTAATAATAATTAAGCTCTAAGGTTTCGACCCCTTTTATTTGCTTGCATTAATTATACCAACTACACAGTTTTTTGTGGATAGGCTGTGGATAACCAAAAGCGAAGCTTTCGGTTATCCACGAGTCAAAAGTTCATAAAGTTTTTAAAGCTAAAAGTCACCCAAATACGCTTGCATTTGAATGACTTTACAAACTTTATGAACTTTTAACTTTATAACTTATTTTGTGGTACTTGTTCCAAGATATTTCCCACACTCACGAGTGCGACATGTGGAAAATCAATCACATCACGAATGAGTTTGTCGTACATACTTGCACGATACATGAATTCTTCAGTCTCAAAAGCCGAATACAAAATTTCTTTTCCAATTTCAGCTTCGAGAGAACGAATAATCTTTTCGATGAGAGGTCGCTTCAGATTATCCCCTACAAGAAGCAAGTCGAGTCTAGAATCCGGATTATTGTTGAATATTCCCGAAAGAACAAGGAGCTTTATACGACCAGCTTTTTTAAATCGTTTTGTAAGTGAGTCTTGGTCGACAAATTCAGTACCAAAAAGAAATTGTTGCAATGATTCCGTATATTCAAATCGAGGATCAAATATCCAACCTTCTTTTGACTTGCCGTCTATTTGCCCTTTCTTCTTTTTAATAAAACCACCACGTGAAAGAATACTAATCTCGCGGCGTGCGACAGCGGGAGATACATTACTGCGGGAAGCAATGATTGCAGGGGTCATTAGTGTTTCCTGATTGAGTAAAAAAAGACGCATTATCTTCACTCGCGCGAGTGAATCAAACAGAATTCCGAGGGTGTTCATGGACATGACTGGAGTATAGAACATGGAGCTTGGAACATCAAGCAAAAAGGTTAAAACTTGACAAAGTTCTGGATTTTCATAGTATTTCGGTGAACACTTAAAAATAAAACAATGGGAACAAACAACGGAATAAGCATATCTCCCGCTAGGGCCGCAGATATGTCAGGAGCAGAACTTATAGATTTTGCTCAGAAATTCTTTAATGGCGGAATGCCGTTTATAGATATTCAAAAACTATCGCTATATGACAGCAGGGAGCAACTCATGGCCATAGAAAGAATGATTAAGGCATTCAAAGGCGGTAATCCTTTCGATCTTTTGTCTAATCCGGCAAAACAATGGGAATCATTGTACGACTACTATTTTGGGCTCGAGTTTGGCGATTCGTACAACAACTCAGGGTTTGCCGAATTACCATTCCCTTCAATCCCTGCTGATGGCCAGCTCATTATGGCAGGCAAAGACATGCATCTCGGGAAGGCTGTGTATGTCTGCAGGAGCTTATTTCCAGTTAAAACGATAGGAATCAGTATTGATGATATTGTCAACAATTCCCGTAAGGAAGACCGCAATACCGCCGACAACGCCTACCTGGTGATAGTAAAAAAGATCGTAAACGCCTATCAGGACAAACGCTTCCTTACAACTACAGCTAACAAATTAGTAAGGAGCGGCCACAGAGGCATAACAGTGCTGGAAAGGATGTTGTACGAACTTCACTACTACTCAATGACCGGCGGACATCTGGATACAGAAAATTATTCCTCTACCATATGTACCGGATCGTTCATAAAAGGATACGGCTTCCCAACCGTTCGGTTTAATGGAGAAGAAGTGGAAATATCCATAATTACCGGCGAAGAAGTGATCGAGGGGAACAATGACTGCTCACGGGAAGTTATCGTTTATTAAAAGTTCAGTTTACAAAATACAAAAAACCTTGCCAGTGGCGGGGTTTTTATTTTGCATACAAAAGCCCCGCCCGGCTATGCCGGGCGGGGCTTTTTTGAAAGCTATTTAAGTGTCACCCTAGGTCAGGGATATTTTGCTCGCCGTCGCTCAATTAGCAAATTGACCTACTGGGTCGCAAAATTCCACGACCCTGCCTCGCGGTCCCATCTGCTGATGGGAACCCTCGCTCCGGCTCGCAAAGTGTCTTGAAATAAACGAAGTTTATTTTAATGTCACCTTTGCGCCAGCTTCCTCAAGAGATTTCTTGAGAGCTTCTGCGTCGGCTTTCTTCATACCTTCCTTAAGCATTACTGGAGCGCCATCAACGAGATCCTTAGCCTCTTTAAGACCAAGACCGAGAACATCCTTCACAACCTTCATAACTGGGATCTTAGAGTCTCCTGCAGCTGTAAGTTCAACACCGAATGATGTCTGTTCGTCTGCTGCACCGGCACCCGCACCTGCTGCTGGAGCAGCTGAAACAGCGGCTGCAGAAACACCGAACTTTTCTTCGATAGCTTTTACGAGATCATTGAGTTCGAGGACTGTTGCGCCTTCGAGATCAGCGAGAAATGAATCAAATTTCATATATTTATTAGTTATTATTTAGTAATTAGTAATGTAAAACAATAAGGATTTTTTGCGCCTGAGGAGTACCTCATGCATAAGTGTTCGTTACACTCCCTTATCTGCAACCTGTCCGACCGCGATAGCAAGACGCTGTAGTGGAGACTTGAGCAAGTACGCAATTTGTGACAAGAGAACTTCGCGTGAAGGGATTGTTGCAATAGCAAGCATACGAGCCTGATCTGCATACTCACCTGCGAATACTCCACCTACAATCTTTGGAGTCTGTTTTCCTTTTGAGAAATCAAACACCTCACGAGCTGGAGCAAGAGCATCTGTCGAGTACGCAATACCGATTTCTCCTTCGAGA
>CAZPHJ010000038.1:0-5684 GCA_964586755.1 uncultured Candidatus Saccharibacteria bacterium
TTTATGCTAGAATCGGAAACACATATGCAGGAAAAGGAATATATCGTTATATTGTTCTATAAATTCGTCGATATTGCCGACCCAAAGGCGGTTGTTGACGCTTTTAAGGCAAAGGGTACTGAACTCGGTATTTTTGGCCGAATGCTCGTGGCCGAAGAGGGAATCAACGGTACTTTTGAGGGAACTCGAGAGGCTATTGATGCTTATATTGCTTTTATGCGAAGCGACGAACGCTTCGCTGATATGCCTATCAAGGAATCCGCTGGTACAGGAAACGCATTTCATAAACTCAAGATAAAAGTTCGTCCCGAAGTAGTGACCCTTGGCGCTGGGCGATTTGATGTGAAGAACGAAACCGCTCCAGAAGTTTCTGTCTCTGAACTTCAGAAAATGTATGAGAACAAAGAAGACTTTGTCGTACTTGATCTTCGCAATGATTTTGAGATTGAATCGGGGAAATTTAAAAATACAATCGACCCGAAGCTTGAGCACTTTCGCGATCTTCCGAAGAAACTTGATGAGCTTAAAGATTTGAAAAATAAGAAAGTAGTGACAGTGTGCACCGGAGGAATTCGTTGTGAAAAGGCGACCTGTCTTATGAAGCGTGAGGGCTTCACCGATGTGTATCAGCTCAAGGACGGTATTCATACGTACATGAAAGAATACCCAGGTCAAAATTTCAAAGGTACACTCTTCGTTTTTGACGACCGTATGACGACTGACGTGGTAGAGGTTCCAAAAAAGGAAATCATCGGTTCATGCGTCTTTTGTGGGGTTAAGACCGAGCAATACTGCTCAGACGACAGTGTCCGTCCGTCAAAGAAAATCATTTGTTGCGACGAATGCTTTGCAAAAGAAAAAGATCACCTTCGTCAGGCAGTAACAACAGGTTGAAAGTTATAAAGTCCATAAAGTTTATAAAGTCATGCAACAAAAAATCCCCTAATGGGGATTTTTTGTTGAGCTAGACTCGAGATTTTTTAGTTGCTGGTTTGCCTTTCACATCTTTCATCATTGCTTTCCAGTTTTTCTTGAGGTCGGTCACTTCCTTTGCAAGCATGTCGGCGTCTACGTGTTTCATTGCCTTATATTTTGCCTCGACAGTGTTTACGATGTTTTCGTATGATTCAGTGGTGAGGTCTTTTGCCTTTTCCATCTTCTCCATAACTTCAGCTTTCATCTTAATCATCCAGCTCTTGAGGTCTTTGCGGTGCTTCTTTCCTTCTGGCCCGAAGAGGAGATACGCTGCTGCTCCGAGTACTGCGATACTAGCAGTCACTGCCACTACTTTACCCGCGTTTGATTTTGTGTTCTTTGTTGCCATAAATTATTTTATTAGTTAATTGTAATAAACTCAGTATAACCTATTTCTTTGCTTTCTCCTTTTTCTTGCCAAAGAGCATTGCAAAAAGAAAGCTTTCTTTTATCGAATGGTATAGGTCGTCGGCGTGCTCACTTGCAACCTCTATTTTTTGCTCGATTTTGTCGGAAGCTTTTTTGATATTTCTTAAAATTCCAATAATGTAATAAAAAGCGATACTGCCCAATATAAGGAACATAATCACAGCTATTGTTGTGACGAAAAAGAATATATCTGCATGAATGAATGTTTGCATTTTTGCAGTATATAAGAATTCGACGATAAATCAAAGAGAACAATTTTGTTTTGAACACCTTGGAATACGCGGTATACTTATACTGTCGAGTTAATCACTTAATTCACATTATTTTATGAATAAATTTACAGGTGTAATTATCGTTATCATTCTCATCTCTCTCGGTGTTTGGCTTATGACTCGTGATTCATCAATGGACACAAATATACAACCATCAGCTACTACTCAGATGGAGACTGTATCCGAGCAGTCAGAGGAAAATACTGATTTCTCAGATGCTGCTCTCAATCAGTCAGCATCTGCAATTGATGCACAGCTTGATGTTTTGAGTGCGGAGACAATTGAAGCTCAATCTGCGCAATAATTATTAATCAAATAATATAGGTACATATATGAGAAAAAATATTTCACAAAAAATCGCAGCAATTCTTGTTCCCACTTCACTCCTTTTTAGTTCGGTGGTTCCAGTATTTGCTGAAGAAAACACTGAAACAGTAAATACCGGATCTGCTGTTTCTACAAGTGTACGAACTGCAAAAAAAGTAGAAATCAAAGACGTGGCAGTCCGTCGAGCACATACAGAAATAGAAAAACGTGAAAAAGATCTAAATAGACTTCTCAAGCGTATTTCAGAAATGAAGCATGTTAGTGATGATACAAAGGCAGCAATTTCGACGACCGTACAGGAAACAATTACTCGACTTGGAGATTTGAGAACAGAAATTGAAAACGAAACAGACAAAGAAGAACTCAAGAAGGATATGAAAAACATTACAGAAGGTACTCGAGTATACCTTGTAGTAATTCAGAAGGCTCGTATTCTTGCAGCGGTTGACCGTATTGGTGAGGTTTCGAAATCAATCGAAGGATTGAATACAAAACTACAAGCACGAGTACAGCTCGCTCAAACTGCAGGCAAAGATGTTTCTGCTATTACAGCACTTCAGGCAGATATCGTAGCTAAACTTGCAGAAGCAAAAACCCAGGCGACACTTGCAAGTACGACAGTAGCTTCACTCGTTGCTGATAATGGTGACAAGACCGTGCTTGCTTCAAACGAAGCAGCTTTTAAAACTGCACGAACAGCAATCAAAACTGCGGAGACCAATTTGAAGATTGCTCAAAAAGATATTAAGACAATCACTTCAATTTTGAAATCAGTTCACCCAAACAATCGAACAAATAAGATTAGCGACGACAAACCTGCTACATCAGAATCAGAAATAAATCGCTAAAGAATAAACACTATGTCTGTAAAAAATATCATTGGAATTCTTGCGTTCGTGGCAGTTATTGGAGGAATAGTATTTATTACTACAAATAAACCAGATTCAAGCGTAATAAGTCAACCAAACAAAACTGCATCGACCGAACAAATGGATACAACAACCCCGACCGAAACAACAAATTCTGAAAGCGAAGAAGGAAATACAACACAAACTACAAATCCAGCTTCGTATACACTCACGCAAGTAAGCTTGCATGCAAGTGAGACAAGTTGCTGGACAATAATTGACGGAAACGTCTACGATCTCACAATGTGGATTGGGCAGCATCCGGGTGGAGAAAAAGCAATTCTTTCAATTTGTGGAAAGGATGGAACTGCAGTGTTTAGCGGAAAGCATGGAATGAATGGGAAACAAGCAACTATTCTTGCTGGCTTTAAAATCGGAACGTTGAAAAACTAAACATTCATATTGCGAGTTCAAAACGCAATATATCGGTTAAAAACTGACAAAACGAACGGGCCGCTTCAAAAATTTGAAGCGGCCCGTTTTAGACCCAATTTACGAGTTTTGTGCTAGTATATCCCTATATGCGACAAGAAAAGACCTATATCTATGGCCATCATGCCCTCATCGAAGCTCTCACCAACAGGCCTGAGATTTTTGAACATGTGTATCTCGAAGAGACCCCAACCGCAGAATTAAAGGCTCTTATCAAGCGAGCAGGTATTGTATCATCTCGGTTCGATCAGCATTCTGTTCCAAATGACATCGAAAAATACGCCAATCACCAAGGGTTTATCGGCGCAATCAAACTTCATAAACTCGTACAAAATTACGGTGAATTTATGGAAGGGTTGAAAGTGACTCCTGATACCGCACTCGTTATTCTTGGAGAAGTACAGGATCCACAAAATGTCGGAGCGATTATTCGAACTGCCGCAGGTTTTGGAATCGCAGGCGTGCTCATCCCGGAACACAATCAAGCGCAAGTTACCGGTAGTGTGGTCAAAGTTTCTGCTGGTATGGCCTTTCATGTTCCACTTATTTCCATTGGCAATGTAAACGATACGATTCGTGACTTGAAGAAAAAAGGATTTTGGATTTATGGTCTCGATGGGGAAGCCAAGCAATCTCTCACAAAAGAAAAATTCGATGCACCGACCGTGTTTATTCTTGGAAATGAATCAACCGGCATTCGCGAAAAAACACTCGAGCTCTGTGATATTCCACTTATGATCCCTATGAGTCCAGAATGCGAATCGCTCAATGTGGCAGCGAGTGCAGCTGTGGCACTCTATGCTTGGAGTACAAATCATCCAAAAGCATTAAAATAATCCTAATTATTATTTGATTTTATAACTAGACTAATTTTATACATAGTATGGCACTACTTATTTTCTATAGTTTGATTGGTGGACTTTTTTCTCTTATTGGAGGTTTGTTGCTTGTCTGGAAAGCAGAATTCGCACAGAAAGTCACGACCTCACTGCTTGCTTTTGCAGCAGGAGCATTTCTCGCAGTGAGTTTCTTGGATCTTCTTCCTGAGGCAGTGGAGGCGGTGGAAGAACCGCATGGCATTTTTATCGCAGCAATTATTGGTTTTATTCTTTTCTTTATTCTCGAGCGTGCACTTATGCGTTTCCGCAACCATGGACACGAAGAAGAACATTCACATCTTGTAAAGACGGAACATGCTGAACCACTCCCAACACTCATTGTTATTGGTGATAGTCTTCATAATTTCCTCGACGGTATCGTGATCGCACTTGCCTATATCGCCAATCCTGTTCTTGGTCTGGTCACTACTCTCGGCATTGCTGCTCATGAGATTCCACAAGAGATAGGAGACTTCGGTATTTTGCTTTCTCAAGGTTGGTCTAAGAAAAAAGTCATTATTGTAAATATACTCCAATCTCTTCTTACTGTAGTGGGAGCTGTCGTCGGTTATTATGCTGGAACGTTTCTTGAGTCTTCGCTCCCATTTCTGCTTGCAGGAGTAGCAGGAATATTCCTCTATATCGCTGCATCTGATCTTATTCCCGAAATCCACCACCGCACGGGACACCGCCATTTTTTCCGTGTAGTTATTCCACTCATCGCAAGCGTGGTTATCATTGGTCTCCTTATTCATTTTACGCACGGGGCTTAATTTCTTTTGTCTAAACATGAAATCAAAAATACAAACAGAATGGAATTTGAAGCTTTTGTATAAGTCTAAGACCGATCCTCAAATCGAGGCGGATATTGTTCTTGCGGAAAAATCAGTTGAGGCGTTTGCAAAAAAATACCAAAAGGACACAAAGTATTTGACTGACGAAAATGCACTTTTTAAAGCACTTACTGAGTTTGAAAAAATTCAAGGCTTACCAGAGGCTAGCAAGCCAATCATGTATTTTTATTACCTATTAGACCTAAATAGTGACGACCAAAAAGTTCGTTCACGCTTTACTTTATTACAAGAGCAGTATTCAAAAATTGGCAATAAACTCATATTCTTTACATTGTCACTCGGGACAATTTCCAAGGATCAAAAAAAGAAATTTTTGGAAAGTAAAAAACTCGCACACTTTCGATATTGGTTAAAAGTGCTTTTTGATAAGAGCGCGTATCAACTCTCTGAGTCTGAAGAAAAAATTCTATCTCTAAAATCATTGCCAAGTAATGGGCTGTGGACTCAAGGCCAAGAAAAATTATTAAACGCCCAGACAATTACCTACAAAGGTGAAAAAATCCCAGTTGCAAAGGCACATAGAATGCTCTCAGATTTGTCAAAGAAGGATCGTGATTTTGTTTGGAATTGTATTATGGAAGTTGAAAAAAGCATCTCACATTTTGCAGA
>CAZPHJ010000039.1:0-5541 GCA_964586755.1 uncultured Candidatus Saccharibacteria bacterium
ATGAACGAGCGTTCACTCCAAGCAACATCGGATAATCTATTTCTTCATGCAGATGGAGATAGCTTCTTTGTCGCGTGTGAATTGACGCGACAGCCGGAACTTCGTGGAAAGCCGGTGATTGTGGGCGGAGATGCTGGTATTGCCGTGGCGATGAGTTATGAAGCCAAGAAGCTCGGCGTGACGCGTGGTATGCCGGTGTTTCAAATCAAAAAATTGTACCCAGAAGTGGTGATACTCAATCATCATTTTGAACTCTATCGATCGATTTCAAAAAAAGTACATGAGATTTTGCTTTCATATGTTGAGGCTGTGGAAGAATACAGTATCGACGAATGCTTTGCGCTTGTGAAGCCTTCGGATATTCGATTTTATGGTAGTGCTGAACGCCTTGCGTATGCGATTAAAAACGAAATTCAAACAAAGCTCGGTGTAACGTATTCCTTCGGCATGGCTCGTACAAAGGTGCTCGCAAAGACGGCTTCAAAACTCAAGAAGCCCAATGGAACAGTGATATTGCTCACAGAAGCCGATGAGCGCGAGGCGTTGAAAAAAACGAGTATTGATGACGTGTGGGGCGTAGGTCGCAAAACCGTGCCGAGGCTCACTGCAATGGGAATCAAGACGGCATATGATTTTGTGCAGTTTGATGCGGAGCGAATTGCCAGGCAATTCGCGGAACCAATCGTGGTGTTGCAAAAAGAGCTTGCCGGGCAATCGATTATGGAAGTACATTATGAGAGTGATCCACGTGACCAAAAATCGATTCAATCAACATCCACATTTCGACCCTCGTCAGATAACCCAAAAGTTGTATGGGCAGAGATTGCGACAAATGCTGAGCATGCATGCGAACATGCTCGCAAACTTCAACTCATGACCAATTCCATATCATTTTTTGTGAAGAGCTCGGAATTCAGCTATCATTTCGGTGATGCAAAGTTGTCTGTATACACCTGTGATCCTGGAACGGTACTTGATGCTTTGGAGAATATCTATTTGAAGGTATTGAAACCTGGAGAAAAGATTCGCTCAACAGGGGTGATATTGCACAATTTGAGACGTGAGGAGGATGTACCGAAAGACCTTTTTGGAATACAGGCAAAGGCGAATGCGAAGAATACGATTGAAATTGTGGGGGATTTGATGAGGGCGAAATTTGGGCCGCGCGCGCTCCGACGCGCGGCCTCACTCGGCACCAGGAACGATCCGAGAGATAATTCGCTACCGAAAAAATAGGCAGTTTGACATTTTGAATGGCAAGCGTAGGATTAAAACAAATCTCCTTATTATGAACAGAACAATTATTACGATCGGCCTGTCGCTCGCCTTCGATTTTAATATCGCACGAGCCACAATAAGCGAAATTGTTGATAAGATTGCTCCGCTTAGCAAAAGTAAAAACATTGTAATTCTTTCTGACGAACGACAAGACTCCAAAATTTTTGCCGGGCTGTTGAAAGAAGGCTTGGCTGTTGATGAAGAAGTTGTTTTGTTTGAGTATCCTGAAGGGCACTCAAATCCTTGTGATCATTATGAGGTATGTGAAGTTGCTGCTGATCAAATGCATGATCATGAAGTGATCGTAATGGTCGCCAAACATGATATTCAATACAGCCTGCCAAGGCAGATACAGTACCTACAAGCAGATTTTGATTTGCAGGCCAGGGAAATGGTTTTTGATGAATTTTTACATGAAGTAGCTATTTGATAAAAAGTCGAACCTAACGGTTCGACTTTTTTATGTTCCTGTGATTTTTGTTTTTATGATATATTGTTTTCCATGAGTTATCACAAACGTTATGAAGATTCATATCTCGATGAAGACGACGAGGATTTTGATGGAACGACCGATGAGGAGCGTCTAGAAAACTTGTTGAAGAAAGATCCTCGCACACAAAAGGACACTGAGAATCTCAAGAAGGTGGCAAATCGATTGCTTGATAAATCGCTCAATTCAGGCAACAAGGATATGTATTACCGAATGATGGATGTGTTGGCAGAAATGTAGGGTAATTAAAAATTACGAATTAAGAATGGTGTATAAAAAATTCCCCTTTCGGGGAATTTTTTATACTGACTTCACTTTGAGATTTGATTTTTTGTTTTTGTCTATTTTTGGAAGACGAATCGTGAGGAGGCCGTGACGTTCGATTGCTTCGGCTTCATCCGGTTCAATCTCTTGCGGAAGGGAAACGGTGCGAGAGAATGTACCCCAGTAGAGTTCTTGGCTGAAGAAGTCATTGGTGTGAACTTTATGATTTTCTTGGCGCTTGCCACGAATAGTGATCATATCACGGGTGATGTTGATCTCGAGGTCTTCCGGACGAACGCCGGCGACAAATGTCTGCACGATGATGTCGGAAGCCGTTTGATACACATCAAGAGCAAGTTCTCCTTCGAGCTGTTCTTCATACACTTCACCTTCGTCTTTATTTTTTACTGAAAGCTTTTTTTGCTCTGCTTCTTCAAAATCTTCGTCGCCGACATGTACACCACCGGTGAGTCGGTCAAAGAATGAACGTTTTGGAGCAACTTCTTTTTTTGATGAAAATAATCCCATATGCAATTTATTATACTAGATAATCTTTAATATGAAAACAACAAAAGTGCATTACGCCGGATATGTCTCGACATATGAACCCATACGGCGAAGTTTCTCAAACAAAAGCATGATGATAATAGTTACCACCCAAAGGAAGCCGAACACTTGCATGAAGTTTTCGCCATTTTTCATCATGATGAAGAAGTTGAACACACTATGAAGTGCAATCGCAGAGAGAAGGCCAATGATTCCAAAGAAAAATCGTGCACTGCCTGATTTGAAGAAAGCGAGACCGATAGATATTCCCACAAGACCACTGGTGACTGAGTGAAGGAGTGTGGATCCGAGGAAGCGCATGTTGCCAGTAAGTGCTCCAACGATTGCGTTGTTGACCGAAAACGGCTGAATGAGATACATAGCATTTTCGAGCGCGGCAAATCCAAGCCCGGCGGTGAGCATGTAAATTGCATAATCCATCGGTTCGTCGAGATGTGAACTGCGGGCCATGATTACGTAGAACGCGAGGAATTTGATTGCTTCTTCAGCTATTGCCCATAAGGTAATCGTTGTTGTTTGATCAAAACCGAGCGCTTGAATAAATCGTTGAATTGGCAACACAAAAATCACAGAGAGCATTCCTGCGATAAAAGTGATAACGATAAGGGGTGTTGGTTCTTTGCGTACGCCAATTTCCTCGCGAAGCCAAAACATGAGCCAGAGGATTGCAGGTACGGTGCCCACAAGAAGGGCAAGGATGAATACTGTTGGGTTTTGCGAGAAGGTTATGCTTTGCATGGCCATTTTTCTACCATAAGTAGTTTACCATTATTTTCTGGCATAAGTCCCCAGATCTCCTCGGTAATAAATGGCATAAATGGATGCAGTGCACGGAGCAAGATTGGTAGTGCTGTAAGAAGCATTGCTTGAGCAGATTCCGCACTCGTACCTCCTAATTCAATTTTTTTCTTACTGCGCTCGATTACGATGTCGGCAAATGTGTGCCAAGTGTAATGATAGAGTTTGTCGGCTACGAAGTAGAATTTGTATTCATTCATTTCGACAGTGATTTCTTTTATTAAAGCATTGATCTCATCGAGCGTTGCTTGGTCTTCCGTATCTATCGCAGGTGAGGCTGTCTTGTCGAACGAAGCAGTGTTTTCAAATACGAAGCGGGTGATGTTCCAAAGCTTATTCGCAAATTTCGCGTAGGCTTTGATTTTTTCTTCACCGAGATTACTGTCATTCCCAGGACCGACGGCTACAATCATCGCCATGCGAAGTGCATCGGTACCGTATTTATCAATGAGTGTAAGTGGGTCGACGATATTGCCGAGTGACTTACTCATTTTGCGACCTTTTTCATCACGAACAAGGCCGTGCATGTACACAGTTTTAAACGGAACCTCACCTAGAATATAGGTACTCATGAGAATCATGCGAGCAACCCAGAAGAAAAGAATATCGTAGCCTGTTTCGAGTACTGTTGTTGGGTGGTATGTTTTGAAATCCGCGGTTTCTTCTGGCCAGCCGAGTGTTGAGAATGTCCAAAGACCAGATGAAAACCAAGTGTCGAGTGTGTCTTCATCTTGCATCCAGTCAGAGCCCTCTGGTGCTTCAATTCCACAATATATTTCTGAATCTTTGTACCAAACGGGAATGCGGTGGCCGTACCAGATTTGGCGAGAGATACACCAATCACGAAGATTGTTGATCCAATTGAAATACACTGCTTCGAATCGATCTGGAAGAATGGAAACTCCACCATTTTGCACTGCGTCGAGCATGAGTTGCTTGAGTGACTTATTATTTCGAGATGGGATTGGCTTGTTTGCATCTATGAACCATTGGAGTTTTGGGAGTGGTTCAATAATACCACCAGTACGTTCTGCTGTAGAGATATTTTGATTTATTTCTTCTTCTTTCTCCATCAAGCCTTCGTCACGAATCCACTGTGCAATTGTCTCGCGAGCTTCGGTGGATTTTTTGCCCATGAGATTTTCGCCACCAACCATCATTTTTGCGTATTCGTTGATAACTTGGATTGTTGGAAGTTTGTGTCTCTGTGCAATTTCGGCGTCGATTTGACTATGTGCAGGTGTTACTCCAAGAGCACCAGTACCGAACTCTTTTTCTACTGCTTCATCGGCAACAATCTTGATGTGGATTGGTACACCACAAAATACAGCATCGTATTCTTTGCCTACGAATTGTGTGTATCGTTCGTCGTTAGGATTTACTGCAACAGCAGTGTCACCAACCTTTGTTTCTGGGCGAGTAGTAGAAATCGAAATAGGGAAGTCTTTTGAATATCTGAATGTATAGAGCTTGGCCTTGCGTTCTTCATACACGAGCTCATCATCAGAAATAACTGTCTGGCCTTTTGGATCCCAGTTTACGATACGATGTCCGCGGTAAATAAGGCCTTCGTCATACATTTTTTTGAATGCAGTACGTACGGCAAAGTTGCGCTTGTCGTCGAGTGTAAATGCTTCGCGACTCCAATCGAGCGATGCGCCCATTCGGCGTGCTTGTCCTACAATTGTGTCGTGTGATTCCTGTGCGAATTTGTCGACGCGTTTCAAAAATTCTTCACGCCCAAGATCGCTCTTTCGCTTGCCTTCTTCTTTTTCAAGAATTTTTTCAACCTTGGATTGGGTTGCAATTGCAGCGTGGTCAGTACCAGGAAGCCAAAGTGTTCTCTTTCTTTGCATACGGGCATAGCGAGTCATGATGTCTTCTATCACAAGCATGAGCGCGTGGCCAGTATGAAGAGTTCCAGTCACGTTCGGCGGGGGAAGTACAATGGAAAATGGCTCAGCGTCAGGTGCTGTCACACCTTTTTCGATACATACATCCGGATTGAAAAAGCCACTCGATTCCCAGGTGGAATACATGCGCTTTTCGGTCTCATTTGGAGCGTAGGGTTTGAGAAGTTTTTCGGGGATATTATTTGGATTTTCCATCATTAGAATATAGCATTTTGGGGCTTATATTCAAAT
>CAZPHJ010000040.1:0-5322 GCA_964586755.1 uncultured Candidatus Saccharibacteria bacterium
CTGTGTCTTATGGTATTCTGTTCCAGGATGCCAAAAGTCAAAGGTCAAATGATTATTATTAGTTAATTGAGTATAAGTACACATGGAAACAACTTCACATATCCCGGAAATCGCAAAGGCAATCGCTATTGGCTTTGGAGCTATGGGACCAGGTCTTGCTATCGGTTGGATTGGATCAAAAGCTATGGAAGCTATTGGTCGCAACCCTGAAGCAGCGGGAAAAATTTTCGTTCCGATGCTTATCGCGTCAGCGTTTGCTGAGGCTATTGCGATCTACACACTTGTGGTCGCTCTTTCAATCAAGTAAGCAGTTAGAAGATTTAAGCTGCGCTTAAATCTTCACTACTGCATACTTGCAGTGAATTTGAATCAACTTTACGAACTTTATAAACTTTCAACTTTACAAACTCTCTCATGGATTCACTCATCTCAACATTTCATCTCGACTGGAAACTCATGGTCGCTCAAGCAATCAACTTTTTGATTGTTATTCTTGTTCTCTATTTCTTCGCCCTCAAGCCACTCAAGAAATTGATGGATGAGCGTGGAGCAACGATTGAAGGTGGACTCAATAATGCAAAGAAGCAGGAAGAGTTACTTAAAAATGCACAAGCAGAGTATGAGGCAATGATTGCAAAGGCGAATGCCGATGCTGTAGCAAAAATGAAGGAAGCCAAGAACGATGCTGAGGCAAAAACTGCGCAAATGATGGAAAAGGCTCAGGCTGATGTGGTAGCTACAATTGCAGCTGGCAAAATCCAGCTCGAAGCAGAAAAGGCAACAATGATGCAGGAAGCGAAGAAAGAACTTACAGCACTTGTTGTTTCTGCTACCGAAAAAGTACTTGGCGGAGTGGTTACGGAAAAAATTGACGCAAAAATCGTTGAAGAGTCTATCAAACAACTATAATGAAATTAGTTAGCACAAAAAACTTGGCAGAAGTTCTCCTTGAGACACCCGATCTTTCGATGAAGGATTTTGTTGCGTTCCTTGCAAAAAATAAAATGCTCGGATGTGTGGACGAGATCATCAGAGAGTTTGAGATGCTTTACAACAAAAAACACAACAACATCGAAGCCACAGTTACAGTCACCGAACGTCTTTCCGAACACAAACAAACTGAAATCCGTCACGCATTGAAAGAAAAATACAAAGCCGACACGGTACATCTCACCGAGAAAATAGACCAGAGATTAATCGGAGGAGTAAAGATTCAAGTGGGCGATACAGTGTACGATAGCTCGGTTCGAAACACATTACGACAATTAGAAACACAATTACTCAAATAACTATATGACTACAAAAAACCTTATAATCGAAAATTTGAAGAATGAAATTTCGAACTTTGAAAAAAGTACGAAGACAGAACATGTGGGTGTAGTTGTCGAGGTCTTCGATGGTATTGTGCGTGCGACTGGACTCTCAGCACTTAAAGCATCAGAAATGGTGACTTTTCCAGGTGGTGAACAGGGTGTGGCGCTGAACCTCGACGAAGGTACTGTAGGTATTATTGTGCTTGGTGATTACGCAAAAATTAAAGAAGGTGATGAAGTGAAAGCTACAGGAAAAATTCTTGAAATCGGAGTAGGGGATGCAATCATTGGCCGAGTGGTCAACCCTCTTGGAATGCCTATTGATGGACAAGGCAACCTTGCTACTTCAAAGAATTATCCTATTGAACGCGTGGCTTCAGGCGTTATTACTCGTCAATCTGTGGATCAGGCGATGCAGACTGGTATCAAAGCTATCGACGCTCTTGTACCGATCGGACGTGGACAACGCGAGCTCATCATTGGCGACCGTCAGACAGGTAAGACTGCAATCGCAATCGACACAATCCTCAACCAAAAAGGTCAGAATATGAAGTGTGTGTACGTCTCAATCGGACAGAAAGATTCAAAACTTCGTAAACTCGAAACTCGTCTTCGTGAAGGAGGCGCAATGGATTACACCGTCATCGTTTCGGCTGGTGCATCAGATCCTGCTGCACTCGCATACATTGCTCCATACGCTGGAGTTTCGATTGCAGAATATTTCATGGACAAAGGTGAAGATGTATTGATTGTTTACGATGATCTTTCAAAACACGCCGTTGCATACCGCGAAATCTCACTCTTGCTCCGTCGTCCACCAGGACGCGAAGCGTATCCTGGAGACGTCTTCTATCTCCACTCACGTCTTCTTGAGCGTGCATGTCGCAAGAACAAAGAATACGGAGGTGGTTCTATCACAGCGCTTCCAATTATTGAAACACAGGCTGGTGACGTATCTGCATACATTCCGACAAACGTTATTTCAATCACAGACGGACAAATCTTCTTGGAAACGGACCTCTTCTACAAGGGTATTCGCCCAGCGATCAACGTTGGTCTCTCAGTTTCTCGTGTGGGAGGATCGGCTCAGATCAAGGGTATGAAGAAAGTTTCTGGAACACTCAAGCTCGACCTCGCGCAGTTCCGTGAACTCGAAGCCTTCTCGCAATTCGGTTCAGACCTCGACGAAGCTACAAAGAAACAGCTTGAACGTGGACGCCGATCAGTAGAACTTCTCAAACAGCCACAATATTCTCCGATTCTCGTTGAACACCAAATCATTTCCCTCTACGCTCTCGGAAAAGGATATCTCGACGATGTAAAAGTTGCAGATATCGGACGCTTCGAAAAAGAACTTGTTGAATATGTTGAAACAAACGCGAAGACATTTATGAAGCAGGTTCGCGAAAAGAAAATGTGGGAAGATGATGGTGAAGCAGAATTGAAATCAGCGATTGAGAGTTTTAAGACAGTTTTTGAAAAGTAATATGAAAAAGACTTCACGAATCACTGCACAAAAACTAGATGAGCAACTGAAAAATGATCCAGTTTATCTTGAAATGCGAGCAAAGAAAGATCGTGAATTTAAGGAAAAGGAAGAGTTGTACAAAATAGAAGAAAAAGAACTTGTCGTCGATTTGAAAAATTCAGGGTGTAAAATTAATTCAGTTTGGGATTTGATTAACACATCTGAAAGCTATCCGAAAGCAATACCAGTTTTAGTTAATCATCTCTCAAAAAATTATTCGGATGCTATAAAAGAGGGAATTGTTAGAGCTCTAACAGTTAAAGAAGCAAAAGGAATAGCAGGACAAACTCTTATAAAAGAATTAGAAAAAGCTAGTAAGCAGAATAGGGAAATGAATGTGTGGGTCATAAAAAATGCGTTAAAAACAGTACTAACCCCGAAAGAGAAAAAAGAATTTAAGTTTAAACTTTAAACCTAACACCTATAACCTAAAACCTACTCAAATGGCTGGAACAAAAGAAATCAAA
Organism: uncultured Candidatus Saccharibacteria bacterium; assembly: GCA_964586755.1. Lineage (GTDB taxonomy): Bacteria > Patescibacteriota > Minisyncoccia > Phycocordibacterales > UBA9973 > CAITQP01. The sequence continues at coordinate 3,309 of CAZPHJ010000040.1, forward strand.
AGACGAATAAAGAGTGTTAAAAGCACCAAGAAGATCACCAAGGCGATGGAACTCGTCTCGGCTTCTAAGATGAAGCGCGCAATTTCTGCGACGCTTTCTTCTCGTCCCTATTCCGGCTATTCATGGGAAGTGCTTCAAGCTCTTTCTGAATTTGTAACAGAGACCAAGAATCCACTTCTTGAGACTCGTGATGGTACCAATACGCTTGTTATACTTGTCACCTCAAATCGCTCGCTTTGTGGCGGATACAATGCTCAAGTCACTCGAAAGACAATCGCATTTTTGAAAGAGAATGCCGGAACTCACATTGATTTCATCTCTGTCGGAAGCAAAGGGGAGGGAGCATTACGCAGACTTGGTCAAAACATCATTGCTTCATTCAACGGTGTTTCAGACAAGCCAACACTCCGTGATGTACTGCCAATCGCAAATTTTGCCATCGATGTATACAAACGAAAAGAATACGATAAAGTGGTGGTGGCGTACACAGATTTCGTTTCCGGCCTCACTCAAATCCCTCGCATTAACACACTACTCCCAGTAAAACGCGAAGAACTCAAAGAAGAATTGAATGATGGTATTCTAAATACTAATCCCTCAACCCTAAACCCTACCCAATACACTTTCGAACCTGATTACGAAACGCTCATGAGTATCATTGTCGAGAAGATTGCCCGAATGAGAGTGTTTCAAATGATCCTTGAATCTTCTGCTTCTGAACACTCCGCGCGAATGCTTGCCATGAAGAACGCAACAGACGCAGCAGGAGAAATGATCGATGAACTGACACTAGCATTCAACAAGGCACGTCAGGGAAGTATTACACAGGAAATTTCAGAGATATCAGCAGGTATGGCATCGGTTAGTTAAATTTATAAAATCATTATCAACATTAGAAAATTATTATGAAAGGAACAATCAAAACAATCATCGGACCGGTCGTCGACGTTGAATTCGAGGGAAACATACCTTCAGTCCACAACGCACTCGAAGTCGCACTTGAAGGGGGAGGCAAGCTCGTTCTTGAGGTTGCGTACCATCTTGGGGGCAACACAGTTCGCACTATTGCGATGGATACGACAGACGGCATTGCTCGCGGTATGGCCGTGACTGACACAGGAGCTGCGATCTCTGTGCCGGTCGGAACAGACACTCTTGGACGCATCTTCAACGTTCTTGGAGATGTGATCGACGGAAAGGATCAAGTGAAGACTACAAAGCGTCTTCCGATTCACCGCGATGCTCCAAAATTCACCGAACAAGCGACAAAAGTGGAGATTCTTGAAACTGGTATCAAGGTTATCGACCTCATCTGTCCAGTGCTCAAGGGAGGAAAGGTGGGGCTCTTCGGAGGAGCGGGAGTGGGAAAGACTGTGGTCATTCAAGAGCTCATCAACAACATTGCGAAGGCACACGGAGGTGTTTCTGTGTTTGCTGGAGTAGGAGAGCGTACTCGTGAAGGTAATGACCTCTACCACGAAATGAAAGAGTCAGGCGTTATCGACAAGCTTGCCATGGTGTTCGGACAAATGAACGAACCGCCAGGTGCTCGTGCTCGTGTGGCTCTCTCAGGACTCACTATGGCGGAATATTTCCGTGACGAAGAAGGCAAAGATGTGCTCCTCTTCATCGACAACATTTTCCGCTTCACTCAAGCTGGATCTGAAGTATCAGCGCTCCTTGGACGTATTCCATCAGCGGTGGGATATCAGCCGACTCTCGCATCAGAAATGGGAGCGATGCAGGAACGCATCACTTCGACAGACAAAGGTTCGGTAACGTCTGTGCAAGCTGTGTACGTGCCAGCCGACGACGTGACTGACCCAGCACCAGCGACAACATTCGCTCACCTTGACTCTACTGTGGTGCTCAACCGTTCGCTTACAGAAATCGGTATTTATCCAGCCGTTGACCCACTCGACTCATCATCAACAATTCTTGATCCGAATATTATCGGAAAGGAACACTACGAAGTTGCTCGTGAAGTTCAGCGCGTGCTTCAGCGTTACAAGGA
>CAZPHJ010000041.1:0-5170 GCA_964586755.1 uncultured Candidatus Saccharibacteria bacterium
ACCATGCTACACTTAGAAACAAATGAGGTGTACTAATTGAGGGGTGCGGGGACGGGCAAGGTGAACAAAAACATTATACTATAAACACAGTGTTTGTCAATGTTAGCTACGGGAACGAGATCTGTAAACAGGTAATGAGGGAGGTGGAGTGTTTGTATGAAATTCTGAAATGAAAAAAGCCCCATGAAGTCGGGGGCTTTTTCGGGCAGAAGCGAGTCTCTTAGAATAGATTTGAAAAGTACTTTATTTTTGTTTTTTTGCAAATCTGTTCAAAGCATTACCAGCTTTGTTCATACCAGCGATCGCCTTGTCTCCAAGGTTTTCCGCAAGAGCATCTCCTAGAGCGTCAACCGCTTTACCGAGATCTCCGGTTACTTTTTCGTCCTTTTCACCGAGCAAATGTTTCGAGACGAGTCGCACAGGAATGGACACCTGTTTGAGTGCATCAACGGTGCCAGACACCACTGTACCGATAACTTCTCGTGTAGCATGTTTGTTCCCGGCATGTCGTAACTGCTTTGCGGTGGCTCGTGCAATATTTTTTGCTCCTTTATCCACTGCGTGGGAGGTCTTGGTTACAACTCCTTCCGCACCTTGTTGGAGAGCATTTCCCATGTCATCCAAGACTTTTGAAAGAGGTTCAGGTATTTTTACCACGATGACTCCTTGTTAAATACGAAAGAACAAAATTATTCTACATGTTTATAACGGAGATGTCAAAAAGAAAAACAGCCAGACGTCGTCTTTATTTGTGTATAATTTTGAACATTAAAATGACTACTTGTTTTTAGGATATTTTATGATAGATTGAAGCCGGAGTTATTGAGTGTATGTAAGAATTCTAAAAGGAGAAGATGTGAGTGATGATACGCTTATTTGTCTCAAAAGGTTTACAGAACATACTTGTTACTCATGGTCGTGGAATCCGAGTAAAAATGTTTACTATCATGAATGCTCTTTCTTTGGATGTTCATTTTCTGAAACAGCAAAAGATCTTGTACTTGTAGGAAAAGAGACTGTAGTGGAAAATGGTAAACATACCCACAGTTGGGATAAGTGGAGATCTACCGAAGATCATTTCGGGGAGTGGATACCTCCATGGAGGTATAAAAGAGTGTGTCATTCATGTGGTGCGGTAAATATGGTCGAGGATTTAAAAACTTTACAGGAGTGATAAATGGTATAAACCGGCCTCGGTCGGTTTTTTTGTTGGCTTTATTTGTATAGAGCAAGATTCACAAGAATGTATGTAAATATGGGAATAGAAAACAAAAAAGCCCCACACAGTGAAGCGTGGGGCTTCTTTGTGTGGGGCATCGAACTAGTTTTCGATGGCGTCCATGTTCCATCCGGTACTGCTTACACCGCGAATGTCACGGTGGGAGATGAACGTTCTTCGGACCTCGTCAAATTTTTCAGGAGTTGCAATGGTGCACCCATTTCCATCTACTGACTGAATCGTGCCGGTGACATCAGGTGCTCCGTTACGATTGATTGTGACAGGTGTTCCTTCTTCTTTGAGTTCGGCGAGGTGCTTGGAGTAAGGGTTACTCATAGCTTATTCTCCTCCAGAGGTTCGTCTGGTTATTGCCAGACGGCAACTTTTTTGCCGGAAGCAAGAGCTGTCACTACCCACGGTCTTCCGTCTGCCTTGGTTGTGATTTGTACATCCTTGAATCCGGCTCCTGTGAGCTTATCGCGGAGCAGTTGAAGGTTATTTGAAGCTTCGCACATAAAGCGCTTTACCGTCTCTTTGAGCTCATTTTCAGTCTTTCGAGACAGGTTGTTGCTTGCGGTCGGTCGATTCATAAACACTTCTCCTCGTAGAGCGTGATTGGTTAAGGAGCTAAAGTTATAGTATAACAATATATACTGTACTTGTCAAGTGTTGACACAAGGAGATTCGGTCACGATTCTGCCTCGCTTAATGGGTAATTATATAGGTCTTGTATAATAAAAACAGGAGAATCGAACGTTCTAATATCAACAAACCAAAGTTAAATACAGGAGCACCTTACAATGATTAGTTTTTCTAGAAAAGCACCATCTTTGCCAAATGTAGAGGAATACAGTATGGGTGAAGTAGTCAATACAAGAGACAGTGATAACTTGCCGAAAAACTTTGATCACGTGTATTGTCTTTCTGTTGACGGTACTTTCTTGGTGCTGGGAACCATTTGTTGTGAAGGTTGGAATGAATACTCTATTGATTTTCTGAAAGGTCAAGCAGTATCTTGTTGTGCCCTTTTTTTTGAGTCTCACGAGCCATTCAAAAATAAGGCAAATCGTGGAAAATCTTTCATAAGATATGATGGAGAACTTATAGAAGTTAAAATCTATAGAGCAAACAAAACTTCCATGGTCTAAATTCCAGTCCAATTAACCCTTCAAGCTGAAATTGACCACTCTTAAACAGAACCGCATACCAGCGGTTCTTTTTACTCTTTTCTAATTTCAATATCTAGACCAAATACTCAACTTCTCTAACCACTTGGTTCAATATCTCGTTCTTGGGTATTTGGTATGGGTTTTGAAAGAAAGTGAAAGGGGTACAGAAATGAAAAACCCGCCTAACTGCGACGGGTTTTCCGTGCTGGCCGGCGGGTCAATTTATCCTGTGATCGCGCGACGGATGGCTGACCACCCACCAAAGTGGTAAACGCCAGATAGTAAATACATCACTCTTCGAGTGATTGGACGAGAGTCCAAGTAGTTTTTATCTCTAAAAACCTCCGGCTTTAGCCGGAGGTTTTTAGAGATAACAAGAAACCCGCCGAAGCAGGTTTCTTGCCGGCGGGACTTAAACGTACACGATGGACACGTCATGATTTGTACCGTTTTCAATCATGAAGGTGCCAGTTTCTTCAAGTGACACCCCCATAAAATGACATGGTGCGTATTGAATAGCTGCATTCACGCGAGTGAAGATTTCGCCAATTGCTGAAGCGAGAGTTGCATGACGGAAGATGTCCTTGTCAGGTGTTTTTGCACACCAGAGGTCACCCTCCTTCCAAGCTTCAATGATGTAGGGCATGATTGCCTCCAACAGAAAAGAACAAATACAGTATAACAATATATACTGTATTTGTCAAGTTCCCTTAAGGAGAATCGCTCACAAGACTTCTCCTCGTAAACTCGTCGATTAAGTCTCGCGAGCCCTATTCGAATCTCCCGAAAGTGATGTAGGTAAACACAAGGAAGATTCGGCGATTGTTAAGGTGTTTTGTTTTGTAACTTTGTTACTTACAAAACACTCTTAACTTTCGCCTAAAGAAACGTCGACAAAAATGAGAAGTAAAAACACTGCACCCAATTTTTACTTCCCATTTTCGTACACCGACGTTTCGCTTCGAATCTCACGCGAGTGCGTTTAGCACTCGCTCTAGGGTCCACAGATGCAAAAATCCGAACCAGTCTGGTTCGGATTTTTGCATCTGTGGACTTCGACATTATTTTTCTGAACCAGATTATAAAAGAATTGAATTATTTAATTGAAGTACTAAAAGAAAATTAGAAACAAGAAACCCGCCGAAGCAAGGAATCTTGCGGGCGGGTGTTTTCCTTATTTCTTTTTGAAGACCTTTGAGGCGAGCCACCCCATTCCAAACAGTGGCCATAGAATCGCTGTTAGGAAGAAAGGGAAGAAGAACATACTAATGAAAGTCGAACCATTCTCCTCACCGTAAGGCAAATCGAGCGTTTCCTTGGACGTTTGGTTCAGTCCAACTTGCCTTGCTTTCCAAGCGATGTTGGCAACAGCCGACAGACCACACAGAATACTGACTACTACATAGATCAACACAATCAATCCAAACATTTCATTATTCATTAAGAAGCTCCTATTGATAGTGATAAAAGTATTATACAACATTTATAATACTTTTGTCAACTAGTGTTGGCCCTAGGAGAATCGGTCACGGAACTCCTCGTCATAAATTCCTCGAAGCAGAATCTTGAACCCGTATTCGAGCGCCTCTCGGCGTGATTTGCTAATCATCTCCCGAAAGTGAGGTGGTCAATATATACCGAGGAGAATCGCTCACAAATCTGCCTCGTCATAAATTCCTCGAAGCAGATTCGCGAGCCCTATTCGATTCTCCCGAAAGTGACGCAGATACAAGGAAGATTCGGCGATTGTTAAGGTGTTTTGTTTTGTAACTTTGTTACTTACAAAACACTCTTAACTTTCGCCTAAAGAAACGTCGACAAAAATGAGAAGTAAAAACACTGCACCCAATTTTTACTTCCCATTTTCGTACACCGACGTTTCGCTTCGAATCTCACGCGAGTGCGTTTAGCACTCGCTCTAGGGTCCACAGATGCAAAAATCCGAACCAGTCTGGTTCGGATTTTTGCATCTGTGGACTACAGGGACGAGATATGGAACCAGGTTGTGAAAGAGGTTGAGTATTTGGCGTGGGTATTGAAATGAAGAGGAGGGTATATAAAAAGAAAACCCGTCTAACTGCGACGGGAATTCCGTGCCGGTGAGGCGGGTTACTTGTCTGAGGCGATAGACACGTCGATGTGGATGCGTTCTTCGTGTTCATTGCCGGTCTGACGCGTGGCGATACACAGGTACCCCTTGCACCCATCAGTATGGGGGAATGTCACGAGTGCGCGCCCATCCATTGTAGCGCGGTGGTAGATCAGAAGCGCAAATGCCCTCTGACCTTCTTCGTCGATGCTTCCCATCCACAGAAAGACATCCTTCGAAGTTGTGCTGATGATGTACTCGCGCTTTTCTGCCGAAAAGACCATCTTGTAGATCTTGACGGGCAAGCTGCGAGCACTTTGAACCGCCTTCAGCAGTGCGTGAGCTCGCGGTTCTCGATCGATGGGTTGCCTGATCGTCGCATGTTCCCCACCCACATCACGAATACCGATTTGAATATGTTCCACAAGAACTCCTTGGGCTCGCAGATGACGTTGCAAACCTGCATGCCAAGTGAATGAATATAGCAACGTCAAATACAGTATAACAATATATACTGTATTTGTCAAGTGTTTACCCTAGGAGAATCGGTCACGATTCTACCTCGCTTTGCTCGAAGTTAGAATCTCGACCCCGTATTCGATTCTCCCGCATCACACGCAGGTGTGATGCTGTACGTGCCCACTGAAATCAAAACAACCAGACAAGAAGTCTGGTTGTTTTGATTTTGTGGAC
>CAZPHJ010000042.1:0-4780 GCA_964586755.1 uncultured Candidatus Saccharibacteria bacterium
GCGATGTCTTTTTTGAGGAGCTCGATTTGCTCACCATTGATTGAAGTTTGATAGATTGCGTCCTTATCGCCAGGCTTCGCTTCGATAAACAAAAGCTTTGACGAACTCACTTCTGTTCCCTTCTCGGTATTTTCGATGAGGTAGGTATACATTGCGAGCTGACGAAGAAGCGAGCTCATTCTTCCTTCATCACCTTCAGATTTTTCGATAACACTTTTTGTCTTTGCACTTCCAGTTTTAAAATCGCTCACAATCACAACCCTGTCTTCTTCTCGTTCGGTCATGTCGATTTTTCCATAGCACGTAAGATGCGGAAGCTTCGGATCACGATACGTCACCGAGCGTTCCGACTGCGCATCCTCTGCAATATTGGGCAAATATGTTTTGTTGAAATTATCCAAAATCTTTTTGGTTTCTTTTGCAATGCGTTGGAGTAATTTTTCATCAGAAATATATTCTCGTTCCAAACAATTTTGAATGACCCCGTCAAGAATTTTCGGCTGAATATCATCCCTATTTTTGAGCATATATTCAATGCCCGCATGCACGGCCGAGCCGAGCAAAAGACTCTCCGTCTTTTGCTCGGGCAATTGCAACAAATTACGGAAGTACCATTTCCATGGACATTCAAAAAAGTTATTGAGAAGTGTCACGGTCACATTCACTTTTGGATATTCTTCGGCAACAACCTTTGTGAGCTCGTCCATGCTATTCCCCGCTGGTATCTCCTTTCGCTCCACAAACATTGCTGGATTCTCATCAAGCAATTCTGTCTCGGTTTCAGCGAGTGTTTTGCGGTCAGCAATCGTATCAGACAAATCAGCGAGAATACGTGCAGGTTCAAGCTCAGCCCCCGTATATGCATGACGTGGATATGAGAGCGTGCAGGTCTCCCGAGCGCGTGTAATAGCCACATAAAGCTCACGACGAGCCACGATTTCATTCTTAGCCTCAATGAGGGCGTCCACTGATTCTGGCAAGGCAAAGCCAAGTCGATGACCCTTCATGAGCGAAGCTTCATCAAGATGTGCAATATAGACATGTTTCCACTCCAAACCTTTTGATCCATGCAGTGTGAGCACACGAACACCAAGATCGGCTGAAAATACTGCGAGCGGAATTTCGTGACCATAATCTTCGAGTCGATTGAGGTATAAGAGGAAATCTTTTACCGTAAAATACGCCTTCTTTTCCATCTGCGCTTCAACGAGATGAATAAATGTGCGAATGATTTCGACACGACGAATGAGCTTTTCGTGATCGTCCGGATTTTTGAAAAACAGCTCCTCGCCAATTTCTTGGATCAAACTATGGAGTCCAAGCGTGCTCGAAACTTCCAAAAATCTCGCGAGTTGTGATCCGAGTCGTGCAATTGGATCAGTCGGAAGTCGTGAAGCACCATAACTCGTGAGTGTCTCGAGCATAAGTTTACGAGTTCCGACTTCACGCAAAAATTTGTGCGTGGTAAGTGGTGGTATTCCGATCGCGGAGTCGAGCATGAGGCTTGCGAGTGCCACGTTGTCATAGGGATCAACAATTACTTTCAAAATATCACGAATAGTCTTGGTTTCTGGTGCAGTAAAGAATGACACGGTACCAGATGCAGATACAGGGATTCCTTGATCATGCAAAATTGCGACAGCGCTACGTACGTGATGATTCTTTGGTACAAGAATTGCACAATCTTCCGGCGATACTCCGGCATCAATCTTCTTTTGAATATCGCAGGCGATAGCAATGATTTCATCGCGCGGGTAGTCACATTCACGAATGAGTAATTTTTGCTCGTTTGCATTTGAGTTACTCTTAAGCTTGCCTTCGGCGAGATTACTCTTAAGAAGCGTATCCGCGCTATCAAGAATTGTTTGTGTCGAGCGATAATTTTCAATAAGAGTGATTTCTTTTGCGGTTCCAAATGCGCTGCGAAATTTTGTAAAATGTTCAAACGAGCTTCCGGCAAATCCGTAGATAAGCTGGCGATCATCTCCCACAACAAAAATATTCGGTCGCTCAGTTCCTTGCCAAACTGCTTCAAGGAAGGCATTCTGCACACCAGAACTATCTTGATGTTCATCAACGAGCACATAGAGATATGCTTCGCGAATATCGGCACGCACATCTTCAGAAATTTGCGCGAGCTTCACTGCATACGCAAGTACGTCGTCATAGTCCATGAGAGCACGCTCGATCTTGGTTTGTTCATAGACTTCATAAAAGCGCACCACTTCTCGTGTGCGTTCGAGCGCCTCAATCTCTTTGATTGATTCCATTTTGAGTTCGCCCTTGCGAGCACCGCGAGATGAAATATTGTCTGGATTGCTTTTGATACGATCAATTTCTTGATCGACCTGCTCGAGGAATTGTTCCGGCGAAAGTCCTTCACGTTTGAGAAGTGACACGAGTGATTTAAGATCGCCGAAATACCGCGCCACATCTCCACGTGGACGAATGTATTGCCACTCACCTTGTTCGAGAATTTCATCAACAAGTGCTACTGCTTCTGTGTCAGCAATGAGCTCTGGTCGAGTTTCAAAATCAAGCAAGGCAAAATGCTTTTCGATGATATTGATTGCAAAGCGGTGGAAGGTAGCGATATAGACTTCACTAGCAGTGGAGCCAATGAGTTTGAGCAGGCGTTCGCGCATAGCACGAACACCTGCATTGGTGAATGTAAGACACAGCACTCCACTCGCTGGTGTATCCGTCTTGTCCAAAATATTTGCAATGCGAAGCGTAAGTACCTGCGTCTTACCTGTCCCCGGCCCTGCTACCACCATTACAGGACCGTCCAAAGAATCTACCGCTTCTTTTTGCGCTGGATTGAGCTTTTTGTATTCAGTTTCAAATTGTTGATTATGATTTTGCATGAGGGCCTTTTTCTGCAAGTTCAGTAAGAAATGATTCAATAAATCTATCTACGGTTTTTGTCATCAAAATCTTTTCTTCAATCTCAAGACCGTCATAGATAACTGAGCGATCATCCTGCTCTTTCGTCATTAATGTAATTTGCTCGACAAGGTTTTTTGTCTTAGGAGAAAATACACCAGGAAAATCTTCAGAAATATATTCAAACTGGGCTGGTAGATTGAGAAATCTATTTTTCTTCAGTTTATTGTAATGATACATTTTCCAGAGTTCATCATACTTTTTTTGATTATCAATACTCTCCGAATTTTTTGAAAGTTCCTTAAGTTTATTACCGTATTTATCCAATATGTATTTCATATCAGTATGCATCGAATATACGATGATTGGATTTTTCCAATACCTAATCATTTCTTCAATAAACAATTCATTGCCTTTCAAATCAACTAGAGAAAGCTGTCGCTCTATCTCAGAAATCTTTTCAAGCGTTTCTTTCGGCATCTCAATGCACTGCTCAATTTTTATTGGGTTTCCCTTGTCGTCCAAAACACGCTGTGAGTCCAACTCATTTTGCATAGCGATTTGCAATGGAGAAATTGGAAGTTCTTGTTGAGATGAAATTGGTATTGATTCCATGTGATTTTAATTATGTAAGCAATGTGTCCCCTATTTTATAAGCCTCTCCTGCTCCCATTGTAACAAATACATCGTTTTCTCCGAGTCCGTTATTTTTGAAAAATTCTTCCGCTTCAGCAAAATCATTAAAGGCTTTTGCTCCGGGCACATTCTTCGCCACTGCGTCCGCAAGAATCTCACTCGACACAGTTGGATCAGGCACCTCACGAGCAAAGTAAATCGGCAAGAAATATACTGCATCTGCCTCGTTAAATGCAGTGGTAAATTCGTCAAAGAGTGACTTCGTTCGAGAATACAAATGTGGTTGAAATAGGACAGTTATTTTTTTAGAATTTTTGGGATACAGTTCTCGTAATCCTTCAAGACTCGCTCGAACCTCCGTCGGGTTATGCGCATAATCATCGTACACAATCGTGCCATTTTTTGTCGTACCTTTATTTTCAAGCCGACGCCAAGTTCCAGAAAATTGCGCGATTGCTTTCTCTGCTTGACTACTTTCGATTCCAATATATTCGGCGACAGCAAGCGCACAAGCGGCATCTTTGCGATTGTGAATCCCAGGCACCAGCAAGTGCGGAACTTTGTCCATATATTTGGTCCAATCAATTATCTCAATGTTTAAATCCTTAATTACACGCTGCACGGATGAATCGTTTGGGTCACACACAATTGCGCTTCCTGTCTGCATCGCCATCTCAGTAAACGCGTGTTCAATATCGGCAAGGTCTTTGTAATAGTCGAGATGATCTTCATCTATGTTTGTTATCACGAGGACTTTTGGCAAAATATTGAGGAATGAGCGTTCGTATTCACATGCTTCCACCACGAAGTAGTCGCTCTTGCCTACGATGAAATTCGATTTGTATTCTTTGATAAGACTTCCGACAATTACTGACGGGTCACGCTTGGCCTCAATCAAAATCTTGGCAATCATCGCCGTAGTTGTTGTCTTGCCGTGCGTACCAGAAACTGCGATCGTGTATTTTCCCGCAGTCACTATATGAAGCATTTCGGGATAACTCTTTGCGGGAATTCCGGATTCAAAAATCTTCTCCATAAGCGCCGGATCATAATGCTTGATCGCGATCGTATAGACAATCAAATCCGTATCAGCTGGAATCAAATCAAAATTCTGCCCCACCGTGATATGCGCACCAAGCTCAATAAGCTCGTGAGTGATTTCCCCACTCGACATATCAGAGCCATATACTTCCTTGCCTTCCAAAAGCATCATGCGCGCAATCGCCGAAATACCGATACCGCCAATACCGACAAAGAA
>CAZPHJ010000043.1:0-4656 GCA_964586755.1 uncultured Candidatus Saccharibacteria bacterium
AATACCAAGACATCTTCGGTAAAGAAAACTACTTCATCGAAATCCAAGCGCATCCTTTGATTGAACGCGATGCTGAGCTACGTGAAAAATTGGTCACACTCGCAAAAAAGCACAACGTCACCGTAGTCGCCACGCAAGACTCACACTATCCCTGCAAAGACGATCATGAGGCACACAACACGCTTCTTCAGGTCAACACACAAGGCGACGGAAACAACTCCGGCAAATTTGAATTTTCCAAAGATGACTTCTCACTTATTGATGAAAAGATTGCACTTGAATATTTTAGCGACGTTCCAGAATCTGTGACCAATACTTCCATTGTTGCCGATATGTGCGAAGATTACGAAATCGAACTTGGCGTCGCCTACTTCCCGGACTTCCCGCTCGAAAACGGAATTACTTCTGATGAAAAACTGAAAGAGCTCGCCTACGCTGGATTCTCTTTCCGGGAACTACCCCAAACAAAACCGTATATTGACCGTCTCGAGTATGAACTCTCCGTCATCAAACAAAAAGGCTACGCCGGATATTTCCTCGTGGTTGGAGACCTACTCCGCTATGCGCGCGAGAACGGAATTCTTACCAATATTCGAGGATCAGTCGCGGGTTCGCTCACTACTTATCTCATCGGTATTACCAACGTTGACCCCCTTACTTACAAGCTTCCTTTCGAGCGCTTTCTCAACCCAGAACGTCCAAGTCTTCCCGATATCGATATGGACTACGCCGATAACAGACGCGGGGAAATGATCGAATACGCCAAACAAAAATACGGTGCAGACCGTGTTGCTCAAATCGGAACATTTGGAACCATGATGGCCAAAGGTTCAGTCAAAGACGTAGCACGTGCACTCGGCTATCCGTACGCGATTGGTGACCGACTCTCAGCAATGATTCCACTTGGCTCACAAGGTATGCCAATGACCATCAAACACGCAATGGAAATGGTAGACGAACTCACTGAAGCCTACAAAAAAGAACCTGACACAAAACGCATTATCGATCTTGCAAAGAAATTGGAAGGTTGTGTTCGTCATGTATCGGTACATGCGGCCGGCGTCGTGATCGCACCAAAACCACTCTATGAATTTTCCCCGATTCAGCTCGACCCGAAAGGTGGAAGCATCATCACACAATACGACATGCACTACATCGAAGATGTGGGCTTGCCAAAATTCGACTTCCTTGGAATTCGTAACCTGGCGATTCTCGCCGATGCAGTGCGTCTCGTAAAATCAATTAGAGATGTTGACGTGAACCTAGACAAAGTTCCGCTCGAAGACAAGAAGACGTTTGAAATGCTCGCCAAAGGCGAGACAATGGGTCTTTTCCAGTTGAACGGTTCAGGTATGACGACATATCTCAAGCAACTCAAACCAACAACAATCTTTGACATCAACGCGATGGTGGCGCTCTACCGCCCAGGACCGATGGAAATGATCCCCGAATACATCAAACGTAAGCATGACAACTCGCTCGTGCGCTATCTAGACCCACGCATGAAGGACATTCTCGATCAGTCATTCGGTGTGATCACCTATCAAGACGACGTCATGATGATCGCGATCAAACTCGCCGGCTATTCATGGCTCGAAGCCGACAAATTGCGTAAGGCCATGGGAAAAAAGATTCCAGCAGAAATGCAGGCGCAAAAAGAAAAACTACTTGTCGGCTTTGTCGAGAACGGATTGTCAAAAGAAAAATCTCAACAACTCTGGGAACTCATCGAGCCATTTGCTGCGTACGGATTCAACAAAGCGCACGCGGCTTCCTACGGACGCGTAGCGTATCAGACAGCCTACATGAAGGCCAATTTCCCTGTCGAATATATCTGTGCCATCCTCACTGCCGAATCCGGTGACGTAGAAAAAGTTGCCGAAATCATTGCCGAGGCGGTCAAAATGGGTATCACCGTGCTTCCACCAGAAATCAACGCGAGTGAACGCGACTTCACCGTAGTCAACAATTCAAATACTCCAGGCGAGGGTGTCATTCGTTTTGGTCTTCTCACAATCAAAAACTTCGGATCCGACATTGCGGATGCAATCATTGCAGAGCGCAAGATGCACGGACCATTCAAATCAATCACGGAATTTTTGGAACGCATCACACACAAAAACTTGAACAAAAAATCTCTTGAAGCATTAGTGAAATGTGGCGCGATGGACAATTTTGGCGAACGCGGAAAGTTGCTCGCCAATATGGAAACGATGCTCGCCTACAACAAAGAACGACAAAATGTCGGCTCGCAAGTATCACTCTTCGGCGAAATGCCTGAACAGCAAATCTCACTCACGCTTGCCGACGCACCAGAAGCAGAGAAAATAGAAAAACTAAAATGGGAAAAGGAACTACTTGGGTTGTACGTCTCTGGCCATCCACTCGAGCGAATTCGCGACCGCATCGAAAAGAATGGAATCACCATCAAAAAAGTCCGTGAAGAAATGCAAGCTGGCTTCCCTGCCACATTTGCCTGCATGATCGAAGAAGTCAAAATTCACATCACCAAGACCAACGAACGCATGGCCTTCATCAAAGTCGGCGATCTCACCGGCACAATCGAAGGAGTTGTCTTCACAAAATCGTTTGTTGAACTTCAGCCAATACTTGTCGTTGATACCATCGTCGCAGTCCAAGCTCGCGTTTCAGAACGCAACGGCGAAAAAAGCTTGATCATCGAAAAAGCCAAGGCCGTATAAAAAATACCCATGCCGTTTCCGGCATGGGTATTTTAAAATCCAACTAATGAAACCCTTGGAAGGTCAACACCCTTTCGAGCGAAATCTAATACATAATTCCTATCTTGTTCGTGGATAAGATTACAGTATTGATAATAAATCTCTCTTCGTGCTGAAGGCACGAGATGTTTTTTGTGAAGTGCGGTAAAGATTGCTTTATGGCAAAGGGTCAATTCTTGTGTTTTACTCAAACACTCCGCGAGGGATATCAAATCGTCACAAGTACAAAGATCACTTGCAAGAAATCCCATAAAAGCATCGTACTGTTCTTCACCTTCTTTACTTAAAATTGTTCGAAACATTCGTTCACGCAAAGCAGAGATACGAACCTTTTCGATAAATGAAGCTTTCATTCGTTTTTCCATTCTTTGAAAATGAAAGAAGAAGTAAGCAAGAATTATGCCGAGAATAACAACAATTGCTTTTTCCATAAGAATGATATTTTTTATACTATACGACAGCTTTTAAATTCAAGCAACAGGTGTTAGAATTGCCATATGAACCAAGAAAAACTAGCTCACAATAGACACACCCTCGCCCACCTCCTTGCCCAGGCGGTCAAAGCTCAATTTCCGGATGCGAAGCTCACTTTGGGCCCTGCTATCGACAACGGTTTCTACTACGACATCGACTTCGGCGAAACCAAAGTTGGCGACGAAGTACTCAAGGATTTGCAGACATTCATGCGCAAAAATTTGTCAAAATGGACTGAATTCACCCATCGTGAAGTCACGGCAGACGAAGCAAAGGAAGTCTTTGCCGGCAACGAATACAAACTCGAACTCATCAGCGAAATTGCAGAACGCGGAGAAAAAATCACGCTGTATAGTTGTGGCGGTTTTGAAGATCTTTGTCGTGGTGGTCATGCCGAAAACCCTGCACAGGAAATCTCTGCAGACTCATTCAAGCTTGACCGTGTAGCCGGCGCATACTGGCGTGGTGATGAGAAAAACAAAATGCTCACTCGCATTTACGGTCTCGCATTTGAAACAGCAGAAGAGCTTGATGCGTATCTCACTCAGCGCGAAGAAGCCAAGAAGCGAGACCACAAGAAACTCGGTATTGAGCTCGATCTTTTTACATTTTCAGAACTTGTTGGTCCCGGTCTTCCCCTTTGGACCCCACGCGGAACTATCCTTCGACACACACTCGATAGTTATGTCTGGCAACTTCGTGAAGCGCGTGGATATGAACGCGTAGAAATTCCTCACATTACAAAAAAAGATTTGTATGAGAAGAGTGGCCACTGGGAAAAATACAAAGATGACCTTTTCCGTATTACCACACGTGAAGGACATGAATTTGCAATGAAGCCAATGAACTGCCCTCACCACACTCAGATTTACGATCGCAAGCAGTGGAGCTACCGAGAACTTCCTCAGCGATATGCCAATACCACAACCTGCTACCGTGACGAGCAATCAGGTGAACTCTCAGGACTCTCCCGTGTACGCGCCTTTGCACAAGACGATGCGCACGTATTCTGTCGTATGAGTGATGCCAAGGGTGAATTCATGAAAGTTTGGGATATTATCGAAACATTCTACAAGACATTTGGATTCGAACTCAAAGTTCGCATCTCAACACACGATCCCGAACACCCAGAAAAATATCTCGGCGACAAAGATCGCTGGGCAATAGCTGAGTCAATGCTTGCCGAAATTGCACAAGAACGCGGAGTTCCTACAATTGCCGGAGTAGGTGAAGCTGCGTTCTATGGTCCAAAGCTCGACTTCATGGCAAACGACGCGATTGGTCGTGAATGGCAAGTAGCAACGATTCAACTCGATATGAATCAACCTGAACGTTTTGACCTTACTTGTGTAAACGAAAAGGGCGAAAAGGAACGTATCGTGATGATTCACGCCGCAATCATGGGCTCGCTTGAGCGCTTCATGTCTATCATGATCGAACA
>CAZPHJ010000044.1:0-4633 GCA_964586755.1 uncultured Candidatus Saccharibacteria bacterium
TGGTCGGCTAAATGTCATCGGCACTTCTGGAACCATCGGCATGAAAGGTTGACGAAGCGTACTTGGCCAACCAGGAACTGGAGTCAAACTAGTCCCCCGACACGTATTCTCCACGATATTTTCTGCTTGCCAGAATACTGTGGCAGACCCGCCGAGTGGAATTGTAGCAAGTGTTCCTCCCTCATTTACATAAAACAAAACATACGGGGTCGGAGAAGTAGGCGGAGGAACTATGATACGATCTCCAGGCGGTGTTTCCTCACCTCCGAATTCCTGGTCGAATACTTCATCAATTACTTCGATGATTGGAGCAGGCACTTCTCCCGAAGTATTCTCGGGTTCAACAACACATGTTTGTTCGCCATTTACATCAGTTACTGTTACTCCGTTTGTTGTACCTCCTGGCAAAATAACATCGCAAGTACCGTCAGCATTGTAGAGTACACCAACGGGAATATCAAAATTGCTCGCCTGCGCTCCCGAAAAATGCACATATCCGAAGAATGCGAATGTGATTAAAAATGAAAGAAAATAATGTTTTTGCTTCATATGGTTATACTTCTAATAGGATTTATATATTATTGTATCGAATTTGTGCTGATAGCCCTAAGAAGTTTCTGAGCTGTAGAAGTAGATTGTGTCTTGTCGAGATTGCACATGCCGTTTTTCGCTGTAATACCAGTGAGTGGAATACATTGCGATGGGTTATTCTTTGTACATACATTCATAGTACATGTCGACCCGGAAACAGAAAGAGCAAAAGTATAGCTTCCAGGGCCGACTATGGCTTCCGAATCAATCACGCTCCCTTTTCCTCCAAGTGGTACAGACTGAACTGATTGATACACAAAATAACCGAGCCCTACAATAAGAGCAACGATGAGGATTGTTTTGAGTGAATTGTTTTCGGGATTACTCCAAAAATGCATACGTGTGCATTATATAGTACATACAAACCTGAGTAAAACCGCCTCGCATCAGTTTACTGATGCGAGGCGGTTTTGTAGCCTATATTTTGTTATGATACTTTCTCCAAGAAATTACTGCCCCACAAATGTCATATCTGCACCATATCCAGTTTTTCCAGTAAGGTTATTGCGGAAAAATGCTCGATAATGATATGTCGTGCCACGAACGAGGCCGGTCTTTGGAAGACTAACACTAAATGGTCCCACGAGATTTACACCAGCGACAATTTCATTTCCGTATGCAGTAGTAGCTCCATACTGAAAACCAGTGGTACCTGAAGTCGCACCTTGATTATTGCCGATCATTCCCTTCAACAAAAATCCTGTTGCGCTTGAATAATTTGATCCGGTCGTTGAAACAGTCGGTGTTGGTCCTGCTGGACAAGCTCCCGTTGTAAATGAAACACTTGGGCCATATGCTTTACCGGCAGAATTTACGAGAGTGGAGCGAACGTAATAATTCGTACCACAAGAAAGTCCAGTTACCGGGAGACTGAAGCTACCTGGTGACCAAAGCTGAGCTGCAGTTTTTGCATTTCCGTACGATGTAGTTGTTCCGTATTCAAATCCGCCCATAGCTCCGACAGCTCCACCAAAATTTGTTGCTGATCCAGTAAATGTAGCACTACTTGATCCAACTGCAGTAGGCGCATTTGTTGTAGCCGCACCAAGTGTAACTTTTACATCAGGTGTGTTACAAGCAAGCGTCGTAAATTGCATATTAGTACCACTCGCCGCACTTGCAAACATACTTGCTCTTGAACGGAAATGATATGTCGTACCGCACGTAAGTCCTGTCACTGGCGCATAAAATGATTGGCCAGTCGTCGCAGATCCTGCATATGAAGCCATTCCGTATTTTTGTGAAGTTCCATAATCAAATTGCACTGGAGTTCCAACGGTACGTGAAGTGGTAATTCCTGCATCTATGACCTTACCATTAAGTACAGCTGAGGTTTTTGTGATAGCAGTTGCTGGACTTGTTGCAATCTTTACACTAATACCAGAAGCTACCTGTCCTGTATTCTCGAGTGAATCAGACTGCATATTTTTGTAGACAAAATACACAGCAGAAATAAAAACAAGCACTGCGAGAACAATTTTTAATGAGTTGTACTCAGGATTTTTCCAAAAGTTCATAGAGTAATAGCGTGGGCGTGTGCCGTTGCTTGATTAGTTTTTAATACTACAATTATCGCACGTATCAAAGGAAAAAACAAAAAAAATAGCGCCCCGAGAATACGGGGCGCTATTTTTAGTATACATTAGCCAAGCTTGCGTAGTGCAAGACCGAGAGCCACCGCAAATTCCGGCCCAGTTTCGGCAAGAACTTTTGCAATAAATTCCGGAACTTCAACTTTTTCAAATGGATTACCATACTCCACTTCTGTACGAAACATCTCACCAGCGTGCGTTTTGAATCCGGGAAGGAGTGCTCCAGCACCGGTGAGGATCACTTTGCTGATCGGCTTGTTGTATTTTTTCTCAAATCCTTGAATTACTGTCTGTGTTTCCGAAATGATGTAATCCACGGTAAGCTTTGCGATATCAGACACAGCCCGTCCTTCTCCCCCACCGGTAAGTCCAATATCGCGCTTCATTGTTTCGGCTTGCGCAAATGGAATCGACATTGATTTTGAAATATTGTTGGTGATATCAGCCGAACCCTTGTTTATGATATGAAAATTGCGAACGATGCCGTACTCCACAATGGCAAGCTTCGTGCGAGATGCACCGAAGTCCATCATAAGCACAGCGGAGAGCTCATGAGAAAAAGTAGATCGAATTGCAGAAAAAGCTTCAATCTCAAACACATCGGCGGTGAGACCTGACGCCTTGGTGATTTCCTGATATTTGGTGAGCGTCTCGTTATGAATAGCAGCAACCAATACTTCATTAGTAGCAGGTTTCAATTCTTCCACGGGAGTCGCTTCATTATAGAAACCTTCCTGTCGATGTGGAGTCACCCAATAATCGAGAGTGACTTCAGAAATCGGCACCGGAATATATTTTCGTGCTTCAGTTGGAACAATATTCGACAACTCTTTTTCTTCAATCGTAGAAGGGATATCAAGCAAAAACACAAGCGATGCGGATGATGGGATAGAAAAAGCCGCGTTTGTTGTAGCAATAGAACCTTCACGTAATGCATCAGTGACCGCCTTGGTCAAAATGTCTGTTTGGAGATTGGTCACCGATCCAACATCCTGGTTTGAGTACGGACCAAGTGCAAGCGTGCTATATGTTTCAAGGACGGCTTTGCCATTCTTCTTCTTGAGTTCGACAAGCTTAATACTCGAAGTACCAATATCCACACCAACTGCCTGATCTACCGATCCGGAGCCGAGTGTGGAAATTGCGCCCAAATTGAATGATTGCATGATTTTGGTGAAAAAATTAGCCATGTATATAATGAAAAAGTAAAAAATAAAAGGGAAAAATGAAAATTAGGTAATACCCCTTTTATCTAAGCTACAGTATACCCTATAAGCAAAAAGAGTAAATGAAGGGCATTTTTCGCCTTTTCGTTTTCCATTTTGATTTTTTAATTTGCGTTCATCGCAAGCCCATCGCGAGGAGCCCTCATAGCGAGCATCGTATGCCAAATCTTTGGATCTTCGAGACCAAGCGCCCAGACAGAGTAGCCATACAGCTTGTTTTTTGTTACCAAATTCATTTTCAAATTGAAACTCTTCTGATCTTCATACCAAGCTGTGAATTTTTTGCTATCACGATAATAGGTAACATACGAAACACCAAACTCGTCGGACCAGCCTTTCTTGAGATATTTCTTTGCCTTCAATACTTCAGCAATTGCCGGATAGCCACGTTTACGATCGATTGTGCCTGTCTTGTCTCGCCAAATCCATGCGTAGGTCGGAATTCCAAGCGACACTTTTTCGGCCGGAATGCGATCAAGAGTATAATCGAGAACACTCTCTACAAACGGAATTGAAGCAACTGGTCCAGCCGATCTTGAATCATCATACGCCATAATGGTCACAAAATCCGCAATTGCGCCGATCGCATGGTAATCAAATACTCCAGTCCAGTTTTCCCATGAACCCTTTCCATAGTCTTCTTTATCATCAGAATGCTTGGGTGCTACTGCTACAGAGAATTGCAATCCTGCGGAGTGAAACAAAGTAGCGCTTTTTTTAACAAAAGCAGTGTAGTTATCACGATCCGTATCCATCATGTGTTCAAAGTCATACTGAAAACCAAGATACTCCTTTTCTTTCGACTCCTCGATCAGAGACGTGATTAGCCTATCTTGAGCTTCTGGATCAAGCAAAAAACGATGCATACACATCTGACAAAAATCTTGGTTGATGATAAGGGGCATGACTTGTGCGCCTGCATTATATGCAGTTTTGAGCACGTGTGCCGATGGTTCTCCGAGTAATGTTCCATCTTCCTTGGCCTCATAAATTTGAGGAACGATAATATCCATCGAATTAATATTCGCTTTGAGTGACTGCATCGCAGCTTTGGAATTGGTCACATACAACAATGCATGTGGAAAGATCCCCGGCACTGCTTGCGGAGTGCCTTGAGCAAAGACAAGCGATTGCGAGAAAAAATTCGGAGCAAGAACTATTCCAAGAAAAAATATGAACGCAAAAAACAAACGTGTGATGCGTGAATGTTGTGTATCTATTGAT
>CAZPHJ010000045.1:0-4298 GCA_964586755.1 uncultured Candidatus Saccharibacteria bacterium
AAGTTATCCTTTTCGTATTCGTCTTTTTTGATTCGTCCACTTGCATTTTCTTTGAGAGAGGAAAGATCAATATGTGAAAGTGCTCCATAATTTGGGAATGAATCAATTTTGAAATATACACTTCCGTCTTCCTCTTTGTACGCATGACCACTTTCAATGAGCTTTTCGATCATGGCAATCATCTGAGAAACGTATTCTGTTGCTCGTGGATACTCATTTGCGGGAATGATATTGAGTGCGTCGCGGTCTGCAAAAAATGCCTCAGTATAGAATTCAGTGAATTCCTTGAGAGATTTCTTTTCTATTTGAGAATCGCGAATCGTTTTGTCGTCGATATCGGTGATATTCATGACATGATGCACGTCGTAGTCACAGTATTGAAGTGTGCGCTTCAATACATCACCAAAAAGATAGGCGCGAAAATTGCCAATATGAGCATAGTTGTAGACGGTCGGCCCACAGGTATAAAGACTGACACTTTTGCTGTCAGGATTTAATGGAACAAAGGATTCGACTTCTTTGGTGAGAGTGTTGTGGAAGGATAATGACATATCAGTAAATTACAGGAATTTTGGTTTTGAAACAAGGTTAAAAATATATATTTAGTTTTTAGAGCCACTTTTTTCGGCGGAAATAGATAATCAAAACAACTGGTATCGTAATCATTATACCAAAAGCGGTTAGAAGCTGGTGTGGTTCATCCAGATAGAGGAACCGAGATTGCATAGCAAAAATCCAAGCAATAATACCAATTGGCATAAGTGCTACGTTGACAGCCGCAAGCCAGCGAAGTGTATTGTTTGTCTTGACTGAAAGCAGGGAGTCGTTTGTGCGACGAAGATCATGAATCATATCGCGATTTTCTGAAAGCATCTGTTCAATACGAGCATATTCACCCTCAATCATGTTGATATAGTAAGAGAAATCCTGACCGTATATTTTGATACATGTGTCAGCAAAAGATTTCAGTGTTTCTTTATGAGCGCGAAGTGCTTGTTTGATGTCTATTATTTCTCGATTGGCTTTTGATATTTCCATTACCATCTCGCTTTCTTTACCTGCGAAGATTTGCTTTTCAATTTCGCGAATATCGTGAGTTAGCCCTTCAACTAGGAATAGCGTGTGCTTATATAATTCGCGAATTTGAGTAAAGAATAGGAATCCTGTGTGTTCAGTGAGTTTTGAACTACTCAAAAAGCTATCTACTTCGAATAATCGAGCAAAATCATGCAAAGGATCGACAAGTTCGTAGTGAGTAGTGATGAGCGTATCACGAAGAAGCACAAAATCGATTTCAGTTTCTTGAATATGTCCAGACGTGCGATTGCGAATAGGGAAATGGAGAATAAGATAAATCGCGTTTTCGTATAGGTCTACTTTTGCTCGTTCCGAAGATTCGAGTAATTCGCTTGAAATAATTGGATGCAGGTCGAACTCTTCAGAAAGTACTGATACCTCATCGCGTGTTGGCGATTCAAGATCAATCCAAGTGAGCCCTTGGTGTGCGTAACGTGAAATCATAAATACAGTATACAGTATGTTGTATTTTGTATACAGTATAAAACTGTGAAATACTGTATACCGTATACTAAATACTGTATACTATTTTATATATGCAGAACGATACTAATAAAGAGTTGGAGCAAAAAAATGAAAGGCAGGGTGATATAGCAAAGCGCAAGCCTCTGAAAAAAATTGGACGTTTTTTAAAAATTTTTGGTCCGGGAATTGTCACTGGTGCGGCTGATGATGATCCATCAGGAATCGCGACCTATTCCCAAGCAGGCGCTCAATTCGGTTTTCAGATGCCATGGACGATGGTTTTTACTCTGCCACTAATGACTGCAGTGCAAGAAGCATGTATGCGTATCGGGGCGGTGACCGGCAAAGGTTTGGCGCAGGTTATCCGTGAGCATTACTCAAGAAAGATTTTGTATGCAGTTGTACTTCTTGTTGTGTGTGCAAATACGCTCAATATCGGCTCCAATCTTGGGGCTATGTCTGCAAGTACTCAACTTCTATTTCCAAATATTCCGTTTGGATTACTTGCTATTTTCTATGCAATCATCATTATTGTACTCCAGGTTTTTGTACCGTATCGCAATTATATTCGCATTTTAAAATGGCTTGCCGTTTCGTTGTTTGCTTATATGGCCACCGCTTTTCTTGTGGACGTACCATGGCGTGAGGTTCTTCAAGCCACATTTTCACCACATATTGTCTGGAGTAGAGAATATTTATACATTATCGTTGCAATTTTTGGTACGACTATCTCCCCGTATCTTTTTTTCTGGCAGACGAGTAATGTTGTCGAAGATGAGATTGCTGAGGGGCGACTCGGTGAGAATGGTGGAACTCCAAAAGTTACAAAATCATACTTGCGACGACTTCGTACTGACAATGCACTTGGCATGTTTTTTTCAAACTTCATGGCGTGGTTCATGATTGTGGTTGGAGCCGTGGTGTTGAACAGGGCAGGTATTACAAATATCAATTCAGCTGCGGATGCGGCACACGCCCTCGAACCGCTTGTGCAGACATTTCCGAATTCTGGACTTATCGCAAAAATAATTTTTTCAGTCGGTATTATTGGCATCGGCTTGCAAAGTATTCCTGTCCTTGCGGGAAGCTCTGGATATGCAGTGGCGGAAACATTCAGTTGGAAGGAAGGTTTGTATAACAAATTCAAGCAGTCAAAGAACTTCTATTTCGTCATTATTTTTGGAACGCTCGTTGGACTCATTTTCAACTTTGTAGGTTTCGATCCAATCAAAGCGCTTGTATTTACTGCTGTATTCAACGGTATTGCCGCTGTGCCACTTATTTTCCTTATTGCGCGACTTTCGAGCCGTAGCGATGTCCTTGGAGAGCACAAGAGCGGTATCGCCTCAAAATTGGGCCTCTGGACGGCTTTTGGGGTTATGGGGGTATTTGCATTAGCACTCTTGCACTCCTTCCTGTAATCCACTTGACTCTAAGCAAAAATCCTGTAATATAGCCTCCATATGACTGAATTCGCAATTATCGCAACAGGGGGCAAACAGTATCCCGTTACCGTAGGTGACGTGATTCGCGTTGAGACTCTTCCAGGTGAACTTACAAAAGGGGACAAGGTCGTGTTTGACCAGGTCTTGCTTGTTGATAACGGCAAAGACACAACTATCGGAACTCCGACAATCAAAGGCGCAACAGTAGAGGCAATATTCCAGACTGCAGGACGTGCAAAGAAGCTCCTCGTCATGAAATACAAGGCTAAGAGTAAATACATCAAGCGAAACGGCCACCGCCAAGGCTACTCAGAAGTCAAAATCTCAGCAATCAAGTAGGCATTAGGCTCTAGATAATTAGGCACTAGAAAAAAACCTCAGAAATGAGGTTTTTTTGACGGGCTGTTGGGGTATTGACATTTATCTATATAATATGATATAATTTTAAAAAATAGTAATTCATTAAATAGCTAAAAATTTTAAAAATGAAAAAATTTATAGTAATTTCGGTAATAATTGGAGTGCTCGGAACTCTTAACTTGTATAGTTTTCTGTTTAGATCTTACGATGCAGATGTTATACAGAGAGCATATATTCTGTTTGGGCTCTGCTTGGTACCAATTATACTTGTCGGAACCATAAATGGCATCCGCTATGCGCGCAGAAAGAATTACTGAGTAAGTTTTAATTTTAAAAAGCCATTTTGTTTTTAACAAAATGGCTTTTAATTATGTGTTCTTGATTTTAGCGCCGAAGAAAGAGTCTCCGCGTCAGAATATTCAATCTCTGTTCCTGTCGATAGGCCTTTGCCGAGCATGGAGAGAGAAATATTTTTGTTTTTTGCGATTGTCTCAAGTCGAGCAAGAATCAACGCTTCTGTACGGTCGCCGTCAGGGGTGGCTGAGAGTGCGAGAATCACTTCTTTGAGAGTGGCTGATGATTCTTTTTCTACGAGCTTCGTGAGTTCGTCGAGGCGGATGTGCTGATTTGCATCCTTTTCGATTGCTGGTGCAAGTCCGCCGAGCACGAAGTAGGTACCGGAATAAGTGCGAGATTGGATGAAGCGGTCGCGGTCGGCGTCTTTTTCGACAATGAGAACCATTGACTTGTCTTTGGCAGGATCGGCACAGACAGGGCAGAGGCCTTCAACTATTTTTTCTGACAGCGCGAAGCAGCGTGAACAACGACGCACGTTTTTGCGAAGCGCCATGATCTCTTCGGTGAGATTGCGAACGTATGCATCATCGGCTGTTGCCAAGAAATAGGCAAAACGCATCGCTTGGCGTTCACCAATTCCTGGAAAGCGTTTGA
>CAZPHJ010000046.1:0-4134 GCA_964586755.1 uncultured Candidatus Saccharibacteria bacterium
TAAAAATCTGACGCCTAAAAAAATACAGGAAATGCCTCCTGTCGAACTATGCACAAAAATGAACGACATACTCGATAAAGTAGGAGAACACGACACTGCGCTTCAAAATACGGGAAAAATGATTTTATCTGCAATAGTAGATCAATTTGCTAACTATCAAAATAATTACACAAAAAAAATCACCCAACAATAAAATTAAAGAATAAGGCCCGCTTCGGGTCTTTTTTAATAGACACGAAAAATTCGATGATTGTGAATGCAAAGTAAGAGTGTTATTGTTCAATACAAATCATATTTTATGGACTGGAGATATATAGTCGGCGCACTCATAGTAATCGCCGCATTCGTCATGACGGAGGGAACCTTCACCAATTATATTTGGAGAAGAAAATACAAGCGAACAAAAAAACAATAAAAACAAAGTGGATTGATACATAGATCAATCCACTTTTTCTTTAAAAATCGCATAGATCTATAACAACACACATCGAATTGCAAAATTTGACAAATAAACCTACAGGAGTATGATTGCATTCAAATCGCGCACTATGCATTTTGATATACCGTTTATTCAGTTATTATTTGCAGTACTTATTGCTTACGAATTCCTTGATTATTTTGCAACATATTTCAGAGACTCGACAGAGGAGGATTATCCATTCTTCGGACGCTTCCGGTATGGTTCATGTTATTGTATACCTCGCTTATGCCTAATTATTTTCAACCGGTTTGTTAATCGGAGAAAAGGACCCAAACGCATCCGTTCACCTGCTTGTTTACTATCGCACAAATGCATCGATATTTCGATGCATTTTTTATTTATAATTTGCGAAAAAAATAAATGTATAGTACCGTAGCCCAGGATTAAGTATTAGGTATTACGCATTCATACGTGATACTTTATACTTGATACTTTATGCTGCATTTATGAAATTACTCATCGTAGAATCACCATCAAAAGCAAAGACCATCGAAAAATATCTCGATGGGGCTTATACCGTGCGTGCTTCTGTAGGACACATACGAGACATTCCAAAATCAAGCAAGAAAGCAATTGACATCGAAGCTGGATTTGTACCCCATTACGAAATCTCAAAAGGTAAAGAAAAAGTCGTACACGAGCTCACAGCGCTTGCCGAACAAGCCAAAGAAATCATCCTTGCAACCGACCCGGACCGTGAAGGAGAAGCTATTTCTTGGCACCTCAAAGAACTCTTAAAGGCTGACAAAAAAGTGAAGGCAAAAATCATGCGTGCAGCCTTCCACGAAATTACAAAAGAAGCCGTAGAAGAAGCACTCAAAGAACCTCGTGAAATCGATGAGAAACTCGTCAAAGCTCAAGAAGCACGACGCGTACTCGACCGACTTGTAGGGTATGATCTTTCTGGCGTGATTTGGAAAAAAGTCCGCTATGGCCTTTCTGCAGGACGCGTGCAATCCCCTGCACTTCGTATCCTCATGGAACGCGAACGTGAAATTCGTGCGTTCGTTCCAGAAAAATATTGGGTACTCGAAGGGCTCTTCAAAACAAAACAAAACGTAGAAATAAAACTGAGCTGTGTCGAAGAACCACGTGATGAAAAAATCGTAGAAAAAATCCTCACCGTAGGTAAAGCAAATCCGTGGATCGTATCTGACGTGAAAGAATCGGAACAAAAACGCTCACCACGTGCACCATTTACCACCTCATCAATCCAACAGACAGCAAGTACTCGTCTCGGTTTTTCACCGAAGCGCACCATGCAAGTCGCACAGAAATTGTATGAAGCGGGTCACATCACCTACATGCGTACTGACAGTACAAATCTCTCTACGGTTGCTCAAGCGCAAATTCTTGAACTCGTAGAAAAGAAATACGGCAAAGAGTATGCTGAAGCCCATTCATATAAAACAAAATCCAAAAACGCACAGGAAGCACACGAGGGTATTCGTCCAACACATGTAGACAAACTTTCTGCTGGAATGAACGAGGAACAAAAAGCACTCTATAAACTCATCTGGGAGCGTGCTGTGTCCTCACAAATGACAGATGCAAAACTCTTAAAAACCAAACTCGTTGCAAACGTAGTAGGTCATGACGATATTCCAGACTTCACTGCCAATGGTTCACGTGTACTCTTCCCTGGCTGGCTCAAAGTGGATTCAGATGCCCGTGGTGAAGATGTAGAGCTTCCAAAAGTTACAGCCGGAGAAACTCTCAAGCTGATTGATCTGTCGAGCACAGAAAAAGCAACCGAACCACCAAATCGCTACTCTGAAGCAGCACTCGTCAAAGCACTCGAAGAACGAGGCATTGGTCGTCCGTCCACTTATGCTTCTATCATGAGCACGCTCGAAGACCGTGGCTATGTCACCAAACAAGGTCGCACACTCTACCCGACTGATACCGGTGACGTTGTTTCGAGTTTCCTGGAAGAGCATTTCGCAAATTACATTTCTGATACATTCACCGCCGAAATGGAAGACGAGCTCGACGACATTGCAAACGGTGATCGTGAATATGTAAAAACTCTCAAAGATTTTTATGGGCCATTCTTGAAAGAGGTCAAAGCCAAAGACAAACTCGCCAAAGCAACTGATCTTGGTGCTGCACCAGACGATATAAAATGTCCAAAATGTGGCGAAGCAATGATCTTCAAACTTTCTCGCAACGGAAAGTTCTATTCGTGTTCAAAATATCCTGACTGCGTCGGCGCTCGCAAGCTCGATGGTGAAGAAATGGCCGGACCAAAAGAAACTGGTGAACTCTGCCCTCTCTGCGGAGAAAAGAAAGGTAAGTCCGGAGGAGGCAAACTCGTCATGCGCGAAGGACGCTTTGGTATGTTTGTTTCCTGTTCACGCTATCCAAAATGTAAATTCATCAAGGAAGACGAGGAGGAAAAGAAAAAGAAAATGACTGGCGTGCAATGCCCAACCTGCGGCAAAGGCGAAATAATGGAGCGCCGTGGACGATTTGGTATCTTCTACTCATGTAGCAACTACCCCGACTGCAAAAATGCAATCAAAGCAAAACCAACAGGCAACATTTGTCCGATGTGTCAGTCACTCATGATGGATGGGACTAAGACGATCCCTGAAAGATGCTCCAACACCAAATGTCCAAACCACAGACCAGACAAGCTCAGTAAAGAAAAATAATCGAGGCAGACTTCTTTGCCTCGATACTAGTCTTAGTCGGCCGGAACGTTGCTTCGTGAGCACACGAAGCCGTGAGGCGGGGTCGCGGAAATCCTGAGCGACGGCGAAGGATTATCTGTGACCGAAAACAATCCCGGAGCGCTGTAGTAACACAAAATGCCCCAACCATCGTCCGGATAAACTCGAGAAGTCGAAATAACAAACGCAAATTTATTTGCGTTTGTATTCGTTTGGTGAGACGGAGCGATGTTTTTTCAGCAGAAAAAACCGCGAGTCGTGGCGACAAAAATCCTGAGCGACGGCGAAAAATTATTCGTGGCCGAAGACTACCCCAGAACGTTGCTCCAACACCAAATGTCCAAACCACAGACCAGATAAACTCGATAAACAAAAATAAAAAGCTGGCGTGCCAGCTTTTTTGTTTGGATCACATGTCATTATTACTATTATCAATAAAAACAAAACTTGAATAACTGAAACAATCAACGATGTGAATACTTGCTGTGAACTTCTCTTTCCATAATACGATCTCCTGCTTAGGTATTGAGATTATGGAAGTTAAACCCCTTCCTGCACCAACAACGCCTTGCTTGATTGAAAGAATCATCTCCTCGGTAATTACACCTTTTGCATATAGAGCTATTGCATAGGCAGCGCTGCAAAGAATGGTGTTCACTTCAGAAAAACCTCTTTTATGCTTGATGGCAAGCGCTTTTTGGAAAAATTCATTTACCAGCCCATCAATCGGTTTAGACCGAAACCATGGTCCTGTCTCGTCATATTTCCAAGTATCGTTTTCCTTTCTTGCGCTTACTTCAAGAAAACGTATTTTGTCGCTGAATACTGAGTAAGCGATTTCGTTTATCGGATTTTGCATAGTGCATTTTTTTCTCACTCTACCGTATAAATATAAAAAGTCAATCTTTCCAAAAAGCTAAAAAGCTTTACAGCTTAACCGCTTTAAAGCTAGTATTAACCCATGGACGGCTACGACGT
>CAZPHJ010000047.1:0-4070 GCA_964586755.1 uncultured Candidatus Saccharibacteria bacterium
AGACTTGAAAGCAAATGCGGGGTACCCATTCAGCAGAATGGGTCGCGTTTGCAGGACCGAGAAATTTTTTGAGTGGCGACGAAAAAAATGTTCTTGGTCAAGACATAATTCTATTGTGAACAAGCCAACTGCTTGGCTTGTGGAGAAGACTTGAAAGCCACATCTTTAATTGGAAATGGCGGGAAAAATTTTGATATACTATGTATATGGAAAACACAAAAATCAAGAATATTGCATTTGCCGTCGGAGGTATTATTATCGGACTTATAATTTCTTTTTATTTCTATGACAATAAAAATACCACTGTTCATTAGTCGATGAATGAGGGAGGTATGCATCATACTATGACGGGTATGGTCTCTGGGCTTTCGGGTAAAACAGGCGATGTGTTTGATAAAACATTTATCGATGAAATGATTACTCATCACGAAGGCGCAGTTGTAATGGCAGAGGCTGCACTCAAGAATGCAAAACATCAGGAGATTAAGGATATGGCAGATGCTATTATTTCCACACAGACAAAGGAAATTAACCAGATGAAGGCGTGGCGTTCATCTTGGTACGGAAATTAAATAGAGAAAAAGTACTCATTCGGGTATAATGGTACCTGTTCATGGTTGACCTAGAATCTATCAAGAAGACTCATTATTTTTCCTTATGTATACTTGTCGTTGTTTCGGGAGGGCTTTTTTTGCTTGTTCAAAAAACGAACGAGATACGTTCCTCTACGTTCGAGACTCTTCATAAAACAGCAACTTCACCAGTTTTTGTTGATTATTCAAATAAGCCAAGTGCAACGATCGGGAATACGCGAATTTTTTTGGAAATTGCTCAAACAAGCGGACAAATACAAAAAGGGTTGTCTGGTCGCCTGTCGTTGGGTTCGCAACACGGAATGCTCTTTGTTTTTCCTAAGCCCGCGATATACAAGTTTTGGATGCCAAACATGCATTTTCCGCTCGATATGATTTGGATTCACAATGGTAAAGTTGTTGATATATCCGAGAATGTTCCAGTTGCTTTCGATACTGCCAACCCGATTTTTTATAGACCAAAAGTTCCAGCACAGTATGTAATTGAGGTAAATGCCGGATTCAGTTCCCGTCATGGTATTACAGAGGGGGATGTGGTTGTGTTCAAAAATATCTCCCAAAAACAATGATTATACAAGAATCAACAAATCTTAGTCCCGAAGTATGGGATTCATTTATACGTGAAAATTATCCACCGGTGGGGGCTTTTATGCAGACGTTTGCTTGGGGTGAGTTTCAAAGGGAACTCGGGCGTTCCGTTACTCGATATGAGGTGAGAGAAAATGAGGAAATAATCGCAGTTTTTACTTACGTTGAACACGTGCTCCGTTTTGGGTATGCATACGGGTATATTCCCCGTGGCCCGGTGCTATTGGCGAGTATTGATCCAAAAAAGATTTCCGCAATACTGAGTGCTATTGGTGTGTGGTCAAAAAAACAATTTCCTCATCTTATTTTTTTACGAGTTGAGCCGCCAGTACCATTTTCAAGTGAATACATACTTCCTCACTTTTGGTTTCCTTCAAATTATATTCAGCCAAAATACAATGCAACCATAAACATTATGAAGAGTGAAGAGGAAATACTCGGTTCTTTTCACCCCTCCACTCGTTCAAATGTGAAGCGAGCAGAAAAACGCGGAGTTTCAGTCACAATGAAAGAGAGTATTGATACTTCAGAGTACCAGGTTTTTGTGGAGATGATGCAAGATACAATCAAGCGCAATAGCGGACAGAATGCATATCCTGGTGATGCATACTTTCGAGCACTATTTAAAACTGTTCCGTTCACTGTATTTTATGGGCACCACGAAGGCAAAATTGTTTCAGCGCACTTTGTTTTATTTTTTGGAGAGACCGCTACTTATTTGTATGGTGCTTCACACACGGCACATTTGAAATCAAAGATTGATACTTACTTACATTGGACAGCGATGAAAGAAGCAAAGAGACGAGGTTGTAAATGGTATGACTTAGGCGGTATCGATTCAAAGCGTTGGCCGAGCCTGACTGCATACAAACGCCAATACCGAGGTCATGAATTCGAGTATATAGGTACTATCGAGATCTCGTTTCGTTTACCTCACTATCTCATATATACTGTGGCAAGAAACGCAAAAATATGGTTTTCAAAAATCACCTCAAGAAAATAATCGCGGGTATCATTCTTGTCATTATCGCAACGGCAGTATTTTTCTCTATTCAAAACAGAAGCCCAAAAGCATTGGAGCAAGTCGGTGTTGATCCAAAAATACTACAGTCTGAAAAAGTCACGCCGGAAATTCTACCGGCCTCGTTGTTGCTTGATAACGGGGGGTGGTACGTTGCTCAAACGTTCAACAATTGTGCACCAGCAGCTCTTTCGATGGGTTTGGCATATTATGGAATATATATAGATCAACAAACGATAGCGAATACATTACGACCAAACAACAATATCTCGGGGAAAAACGATGAAAAATCTACTCCTCCTGAACAGATCACAGCAGAAGCAGAAAAGCATGGACTAGTTGCATACTATCGTCCCAACGGTAGTATTGATCTTCTCAAAAGAATGAATGCCGCAGGTTTTCCGGTGATTGTGCGGACACGACTCAATACAAAAGAAGATTACGCACATTATCGAGTAGTTAAGGGGTACAATGATATAGATAGAGTGATTATTCAAGAAGACGGGTACGAAGGGGAGCATGTTGTGTATTCATATACTGAATTTGAGCAGTTGTGGAAGCCTTTCCATAATGAATATGTCGTGTTTGCAACACCTGAGAAAAAGGTAAAATTAGAATCAGTACTTGGAGCTGGTTTGAATGAGTTTGCTTCTTGGAAGGAAGCTGCAGGTAAGGCCGACACCGCATTTGCTCTCTCTGTTGCGTTGTATCATGTTGGAGACTATGCAGGGTCCGTTGCTGCATTTGAAGAGGCAGAATCTACGTTGACCAAACATGCCCTTTGGTATCATATCGAGCCGATCAAAAGTTTGTATGAGGTTGGAAGATACGAAAAAGTATTTTCACTCGCCGATCAGATTTTTGAGGATCGAAATCTAGCATATACAGAGCTTTATGTGGTACTTGGACAAAGTTATCTAAAACAAGGGAATATAGCCAGTGCGAAGACTGCGTTTGAGACGGCTCTTCAGTATAATAAATACTTCAAACCCGCACAGGAAGCATTAGCAGAGATGCAGTAATTGTTTCGTACGGTATAATATCAATATGGCAAAATTGAAAGAATCACAATGTGTTCCCTGTAACGATAAAGATTTGAAGTCTCTGGTCAGTGTCGAGGCGGAGCGCTTAATGACGGAGATTACTGGCTGGAAATTTTCTCGTAATAATAAGTCGATTGAAAAAGAGATCGTTTTCAAAAACTTTGACAAAGCAATGGATTTTGTGAATCTGGTTGCCGACCTTGCTGAATTTGAGGGGCATCATCCAGACATTGATATTCGATACAATAAAGTACGATTGAGTCTCTCTACTCATTCCATAGGTGGACTTACAAAAAATGATTTTATCTTAGCGGCGAAGATTGACGGAATTCACTTATAGTCCTTATTAAAATCTAAACAGTAATTTTAATTTTCATGCCTTACCACATACTACTTGCACTCATTGGCTTTGCTGGATTTTGCATTGCCGCATACATCTCGCATTGTAAGAATAAAAAGAAACCACTTGTTTGCCCGCTTCGTACGAGTTGTGATTTTGTCACGACCAGCGATTATTCAAAATTTCTCGGGATTCATATTGAATATATCGGAATGGCATACTATGCCATCGTGACACTATTTCATCTTACTGTTGTGTTTTTCCCTCAATTTGCCACGTTTCCTGTTTTGTTGGCAGGACTTACCGCATCGTCTTGTGCTTTCCTTTTTTCTTTATACCTCACCGGTATTCAGGCATTTGTACTCAAGCAGTGGTGCACATGGTGCATTACTTCGGCAGTTCTCTGCGCATTAATATTTGTGACCACGTATCTTTCTTGGACGGGGGTACCGATTCTTAGCATTCTCTCATAAAACTCGCTTTTT
>CAZPHJ010000048.1:0-3813 GCA_964586755.1 uncultured Candidatus Saccharibacteria bacterium
GACGTGATAGTGATAGCGGTATTTTTCGATGGAAGCACGAAGCTTCTCAAGGCGTGATTGGGCTTCCTGTTTATTCATCATAGCTAAAATCACCCGTTTGGGTGATTTTAGTATACTCGTTATATGTATTTTTTGAAACTCTCTAATTATGGTGCCACGAAACTTGTAAGAGGCATGGCACTAAAACCACTCCCACACCCATTCTGTGCTGTAGCTGAGATAGTGTAAGTAGTTCCACTAATAAGAGAGAATCCGTGAACTGGATCTGTTGGATCAAAAGTAATTGCAAATCCAGGTGAAGCTGGCGTTGGCATTGGAACAGGAGTAACTGCATTCACTCTAGCTACATGCCCAACCCCGATAAAACCAGAGGAATCCAAAATATCAAAACCAACATCCAATAGTGGCCATCTTGGCAAAGGAGTGACGGTCGTAGTGTCTAATAATCCAGTGAGTTTAATGTTGCCTCCAGGCAAGACAGCAGCTGTTGTTGAGTTATCTAGTATTGGTGCATCAACAACAGCGCACCCCACACCGCCTGTGCCACCACCCGTACCGGTTCCACCATTTGGAAACGCAACACTAAGTCCACGAGATACTACTCGCGAAGTTGCAGACCCGTCTGGGCATTCGCCCGTGCCAGGATCAACACTCGTGTTATAGCCGAATGATTGAATACTAGTATACAATTCTCCTGTACCATATGGATCAAGTGCTGTATTTACTAATACATTCGCACAAACTAAACCGAGAGGAAGTGCGAATTGAAATGTTGTTGGTGATGTTGCAATTACAGCAACCGGTGAGCCATTACAATTATTCGTAAGCGGAGTGGCAACAAACGTCCCTAATTTATCAAGATACATAGCACATTCAATCCCCGTATCTGCGACAAAAAATGCCTTATCAGAATCACGAGCTTCTAGAGAGAAAACGAGTTCTTTGTACGTAATATTCGAAATACCGATAGTGACCATCAGAAGTACACTCGTGAGCAAAATAACAAACAGTAATGCTACTCCCTTCTGATTGCGTATGCTATTTTTTTGATCTTGTGTTTTCATGATTAATGATACCAATTAAACATTGTTTCCTCTTGAGTCGCTGACAAGGTAGAGAGCCCTTCTTTCCATTGTACCGTTGAGGTCACCTTCGCCTCCTGGGAAACACTCGTGTCGATAGTTATCTTTCGGCTAAAAATCGAGGGTGTACCGGGAGCGAACGATGTGTAATATCCGACGCTCGTAAGGTTAAGAATACAGTACGGGGTACAAGGTTGCACATTTGCACTATCTGGAAAAACAATACCTGGTGTTGTATTTGTTGGATCAATATCACATGCTGTTCCACACAAACTTGTACCCGGAGCTGAAACAAACGCATCCCATCCATCGCTTTCCGTTCCTCCTGCGGCTACAGTACTTACAATACTTGTATCGCGCATTGCCCGAGCGAGCTCGATTCCTTCATCGGCCAAAAATGTGGCAACGACCTTATTCTTTGCACTATTCACATTCATACTCCCCTGCGATGACACGGTGATTACACCAACCACAGCAACCGTAAAAATGAGCAGTGAGATCAATACTTCAACCAACGTGAATCCATATTCATTATTTTTTAATTCTGGTGTTTTCATGATTAATTATCGAGTGCTCTTGGAGTTACCGAAGTTGCAATTGCGAACTTCGTATCGGTATTTTGGTACACGACTTTTCCAGCAAGACGAATAACAACGGTTGGCTGGCCATTGTCTGCACAGACCGTTCCAGCTGAAGGACACGCACCGCGAACCATAAATCCGGAACGTGTGTAATCTATGACGACTTCTGGCGGAGTAATATTTTGGGGTTCGGCATCGGTAACTTGTTGCTTTAAAATCTTGTTTGGCATAGAACCCACACCAGGAGTAATAGTATACTTCAATTGATCACCGCGCAGATCGTTGAAAATGATTGTATGAGTTTCCTCTGTCGGATCACAATTGTTTGGATCGATTGGATCTGCGGTGAGCACAAGCGGTACAGTTTCAGAACTAGTATAACAATGAATGTTTGAACCGAGACGAATATTGCGAGCCATATCTTCCATTACATAATTGAGGCTATCCATTACAGAGCGAGTATTTTGACTCAATTTATGTTGTGACATTGAACCCAAGACGGAACCAATACCGACAGTAACGAGAATAGTAAAAATTGCCATTGCAATCATGACTTCAACGAGCGTAAAACCGTTTTCAAACGGTTTTACGCTCGTTGAAGTAGCGGATGCAGCTTTTAAGCTTTCAAGCTTATTGAGCTTTTTTAATTCGTATGCTGTTTTTTGTAATTTATTTTGCATTTTGTTGTAAGCTAGAAAGCTGAATTTTAACATCCACCCAAATATCCTGAAATAGTACACGCTCCACCTTCTGCAACATGAACCGAACCTAGACCGTCAATTACAATTGTCTTTTGAATGTTTGAATCAAAACCAGAAACAAGTCCTATATATAAGCGTTGTGCAAAAACTGTAGAACCAGCAGATTCGACAACAAGTGTTGCCTTTGGAAATGGGCGTATGAATGTAACATGAGCCTTAGTCGGAGTAATTGAGGTATTACAAAACACACCACTGTTTTCATAGCAAATTGTATCAATATAATCCCCTGTTGTAATAGTGGTATCTGAAATACATTCATTACCCACCGTAGACACACCGCTGCACCCCGCTGTAGGATTGTATATATTGTCGAAGACCCCGCCAGAGTTTATGTCGGTAAAAAATATAAATTGTTTGTTTTGATCTCCCACAAGGTCATTTGAAAAGTATACGCCATAACTCGGTGCTGCGGTCCCATCAAAATTGGGATTGAGCTTTCCGGCCAGGGCAGACTTTTGGGCTTCAACTACACGCAGCGCAATATCTTGCGAAAGATTATCGAATGCTGTTCGCGCTCCGAAATCGTTAAATCGAAAAAGAACGATTGATGCCATCACTGCAAATATGGCAATAACGAACACAACCTCCAGCAAGGTAAATCCCGAGGAAGCTTTTAGGCTTTTAAGCTTTTTAGCTTTTTGAAATAGGTTTTTCATTAGAAAGATCCGAACATACCAATAATGGTTGTTACATTAAGATTGGCAAAAAAAGTAATCATAGTACCGAGTACAAGAAATGGACCGAACGGAACGGCTGTTTTCATTGAAACAGATTTTTTAAAAAAAACAGATCCGAATATGAGCATAAGGATACCGACAATCGCGCCGAGCCAAAATGAAATGAGTACGGCAGTAATCCCCGCTGACATTCCAAGCAAAAATCCAATACCGATCATTAATTTTGGATCTCCAAGACCCATCCATCGCCCCTTTGAAATATACCAAAGGATAACAAACGGCAATGGAATGAGAATTCCTGCCAACAAATGCCAGATACTCGGAATATGCAAAATAATTGCCTGTCCCCTAATACAGAATGCTCCAATTAAAGAGGCGACTGCAAACAAACCGGAGAGCTCGTCTGGTAAAATCTTATGCTTTAAATCATATACTGTGAGCACAATAAGAAGACAAAAGATAAATCCGTAATAGGCAAACAATATTGCAAACAAAAGCGGTGTAGTAAAAAGCAAAAAACTGAAATGCAAATATAAAAATGTGAATATAAGTCCAGTTAGTGCCTCGACTGCGGGATACTGCCATGAGATTGGTGTACGACAGTGCGCGCATTTACCCCGCTGAGTGAGATAACTACCAAGAGGAATGAGCTCTGTCCAAGTAAGTGTCTTTCCGCATTTTTTAATGATACGGCGACCACCGAGAGTTCTAC
>CAZPHJ010000049.1:0-3785 GCA_964586755.1 uncultured Candidatus Saccharibacteria bacterium
CGTTGCTTGAATTTCTTATGAGATGCTTGTTTGCGACGGTGTTTGTAATCTTGCCATCACTTGGACTCAGTATTGCTGGTAAGTATTTGCAAAAATAGGTTTGTTAAACTAAAAGCACCTTCACTTTGTATGTCGAAGGTGCTTTTTGGTATATTGCCTAGATTAGTACAAATGCTTTTTTGCGCCACAGCGACAGCCGTGTGGTTTGATAAATTCATCGAAGTATTCCTTGCCGTAATCATACTCGAGTTCTTCGCCCGCATTGATTTTGCGTAGTGAAAAGATAAGAATGTGCCCTTGCCGGATTTCGACTTCGCAATTTGGCTTGCACGAGTGATTGAGATAGCGAGCTGTGTTGGATCGTGCAGTACCATCTACGAATCGGTTTTTGTTTGTTTCAAATAAATATTTTCCTCCACGTTCGTTTGATTGTTTCAGATTGAGAATCGGTCCAACATATTCAATAACAAAACCACCTTTTTCAATAGGTTCTTTTGTCATGAGTCCGAGTCCAGAATGTGATTTTATAATCTTGAGCGAACGGCGAATATGTTGATATTTTTTAGGTAACATAGCGAGCAGTATACAGTATTTTGTATACAGTATATAGTGTGAATTCACAGGCTTTTGACATAAAGACAAAAATCTTTTATAATACTCAACAAAAGGCGACCCGCCGATCAGGGTAAAACAAACGACAGTTATGGAAAGAACTTTTTATTCGAAGTTACATCCGGAAATGGATGAATTTTTACGAAGGCTTGAAATAGCTCTGAATAATTTGCCAGGAAATCCAAAACCTTCGTGCAAAGGATTCTACCTTTCTGACACTGAAATGGGCGAATCCGGTATTATAACCGAGAAAATTGGAATAGTTCCGGCAGAAAAGGATGAAAAGTACCTTCAATTCTCTATAAAGAAGGTTTTGCAAACGATTGAGTTTAAAGCAATTCGCTCCAAGGAATTCGAGGACTATGTCAAAGAACAATACCCAGGCGCCATACAATGGGAATATGGTTGTACTGGAGTTTCTGGACATGATGCACTTGTAGATGAAGCCATAAGTGCCCTATGGAGGATACATCGTAGTTTTATCCGTGATTTTGGAACCTCGACCTCATTTATCAACTCCGCGCGGAACGCCGCACAGTTTGAGAATAAATATACTCCCGATAATACCTGGGTGTCTCTCATTGCAGAGAGGATGGTAAGGGCAAATTAACTAATACTTTTGTATATAAAACGCTGGATAGACCAGCGTTTTTTCTATACGCAAAACTTGCATTTTCAATAATATGTGATATAATGTAAAAAAAGCATGCACAATGAGAATAATAAAAACGATAGTTTTGACCTCAACATTTTTCTGCGTGTTCGCTCAAAAAAGCTCTGCACAAGAAATTACGGCAATAGTGATGAATGCAATGCCGGTTGAAAAAAGTACAATATCGCACCTGCCTGGTGCACTTGTTTCTCCATTTTTTCCGTTTGGAAAATCGAAGTATGATCTTTGGGGTCTTGCTTATGTACAAAAGGATTACCTTGAGGTAGTAGTCGGAGTTGCTCGAAACCTTGGAGACTTCGGATTTGGTGTGGCTGTCGGACCGGAATATATTCCAAGTGGTATCGAAGCTCGATTTGCCGTGACCGCGTACTATACACGCAAAAAGAACAGCTTGTATGGATATGTGGAAGGATATTGGTACGGCGGAGGAATATGGTATATGGCGTACTATGACCGGACAATCAATGATTGGCTTGCTGTTGGTCCATATATCCAATCTGAATCTGGTATTGGGGGAAGGCTGACATTGACCATACCCAAGACTCCAATTTCAGTGTGGGGTGTAGGTGGACATAAAGGTCTTGTTGTCGGTACTCAGTTGTTTCTGAAAAAGAAATAACTGAATGAATTTCTATGATAAAGCGTCGTATTCTATACGGCGCTTTTTTAATTGAGAAATGTATAAATGGTATAATCTGCAGTATGTATATTCGCGTGAATGCAGTCCCTGGATCAAAAAAGGAATCTGTCACAAAATTAGCACCGGATCGGTATGAGGTACGGGTTAAGGAACGAGCAGAGCAGAATATGGCCAATAATCGGATCAAGGCCCTTCTGGCGAGGGAATTGGGGCTCAAGGAAGGGGTTGTCAGGCTTATTTCGGGCCATAGAAGTCCTCACAAGATATTTTCTGTGCCTGATTCAAAGTGATATACTATAGGTATGATTACATACAAAATTACGGGAGATAACGTGTCTGTAACAGAAGCTGATCAGGCATATATCGAGAAGCGATTTTCTCGATTTGATCGTTTTATCAAAGGCGATTATCCAAAGGAGATGACGGTGGTCGTTCGAAAAATGATTGAACACGAACGTGGTCATGCGTTTAAAGTTGAGGTTTCATTTTCGCCTGCCGAACAAAATTATTTTATTGAAACTGAACAAAAAGATTTTCACACTGCTGTCGATGTTGCCAACAATGAACTTTGGCGTGAAATTACTGGAGAGAAAGGACGTAAGAATACACTCTTTCATCGCGGAGCACGCAGGCTGAAACAGATGCTTAAACGAGGTTCGTAGGTTCTAGGTTCATAGGTTTTAGTAATAAGCCCGAGCATTCGCTCGGGCTTATCTGTATTTAGGTTTGAAGTTTCTAGAACCTAGAAACTAGACACTAGCACCTCGCACGAAATCGCTGTACGCGATTTCGTGTTTGCCTTCGGGAAGGACTCGGTCTATCTTGAAAATATCGTTTTCAAGATGTGCTTGCGTGATGATGACACGTTTACCATCTTGAAAAAAATATGTACGAGGCCATTCAATGTAAGCGCGGAATTTTCGATAGTTTTCTATTGCATCACCAGACGGATCAATCAGACCATCTTCTTTTTTGATCTTCTTTGAACGAGTGGCGAGCGAGTCGTCTTGTTCGCGGAGTGTTGCTTCGCCCGCAATGTATTTTGGTAAAACTTCCACCAGAAGTTTTGCGCCGGCTTCGGTGAGTCGTGCGCGAAGTTCAGGAGTAGTTTCATTTTCTCCAATTGAAAGTGTTTCTTCGGCTATGATTGGTCCTGAATCAAGTTTGAATGCCATGACTTGAATAGAACTCCCGGTAGTCTGGTCGCCGGCAAGGATTGCTGATTCAGTCGGAGCTGCACCGCGATATTTTGGCAAAAGGGAATAATGGACATTTAGAGTTTTGTACTTTGGTAAATCTATCAGTTCTTGAGAGATTATTTTGCCGTATGCAACTACAATCGACACGTCGATTGAGAAAGTAGAAAGTTGGTTATAGAAAGTAGAATCTAATTTTTCCGGAGTGAGGACGGGAACATTGTGAGCAAGCCCCCATAATTTTGCTGGAGTTGCGGTCAACACATTACCGCGACCTTTTGGACGATCGGGATTTGTGATGATTACACAAGGAGTCATACCTGCGTTGTGTAATGCATCGAGATATACGGTTGTGAGTTCGGGGGTACCCCAAAACGCAATTTTTTTCATTTCATTCATAAAATTGCAAACTCTAAATTCTAAGTTCTAATTTCTAAAAAATCCTTTCGAGTTTAGGATTTATTTTTTCGAGTTTGTGCCCCTGGCACTTCACCGGGAGCAACATTGCGTGCTTTGTCGATAAAGAGTACTCCATCAAGATGGTCTGTCTCGTGCTGGAAGATATGTGCGAGTAGGCCACCTGCTCCTCGGGTAAATTTTGTGCCGGTGTGATCGTATGCAGTCACTGTTGCGTGAGTAGAACGTTCTACTTCACCCCATAGTG
>CAZPHJ010000050.1:0-1631 GCA_964586755.1 uncultured Candidatus Saccharibacteria bacterium
AATCAGATTCAGGCTATCTCGAATGGCTTCTCAAATCAAAACTCGAAAATTCACCGGATGATGAAGATTGGATTTTTACGCTCAAAACATGTCTTGGAAAAATTCTCTAAAAGAGCTTTGGCAAAAATATTATGACCTTACCTGCGTAATACTCTTTGGAGTATTTATACATATTTTTCCGTTTCTTAATTCTGGACGTGACCCGCTTGGATATGACGGTGGTTTTTATCGAAGGTATGTTATTGACCATATATTCTTTTGGCAAAATGTGCCGGGACTTGGGACAGAAGCTGTTGTACCAAAAATTACTTTTGATTTCCTAAAACTACTTTACCTGCCGACAAACGTCATTTTGTACGGAAGTTATATCGCTCTCTACTGTGGAATCACCGTCGCTCTCTATGTACTAGTAAAACACTGGTCAAATACAAAAACAGCCTTCTTTGCTGCAATCCTCTTTACAATATCTTCTGTACAATATTTTGGCTATTGGTGCATGCTCTACAAAAACGGTTACGCTTTTCTCCTACTCGTAATTACTGCGCTCCTTATCGACAAAAAATCGAATTGGATGTATCTGGGTGTCATTCTGTTATCCCTCACTCACAAAACAACGAGTATTATTTTTTTACTGTCGCTTGGTGTCTATTTTCTTATTCAAAAGGAAAATCGTCGTCAAACCTTCCTGATGCTTACCCTCGGCGGGTCATTGTTTTTACTACTACAGGCTCCGAATGTTGCAACTCATATTGCGAATTTTCCTATTGCGAGCTTCCTTTCATGGAAACAATATCTCCTATTCGGATTTCCTATTATTCTACTCGCGGTTTTCGGGCTACGAGATTTTTTTAAAAAAATGCATGGTTCTTTTTATCTTGCTTTTGGTAGCGTTGTACTTTTGTATCCACTCTTCCATCTCCCTTTTTTTCAGCGAATTCTTTTGTATACAGATTTAGCACTCATCGTTGTCGCATCATATGGAATCGTGTATTTATTTGAAAAAAAATTCCGTATATGGAATATTGAACAGCATCAACTTGGAAAAATACTAGCGATTTCACTTCTTGCTTTTACAAGCATATTTCTCGTTCAAAAAATGGTCACTCTTTTTCCAATCGTTTCCGAGGAAGAAATTGCTCAACTTGAACAAGTTGATACTCTTGTATCAAAAGAAAGTTATATCCTCACCAATATGTCGCTCGCACCATGGGTTGAAGGATTTAGTCATACTCACGTTATTTCTCCTGGACTCCTACACGACCATCATAATCAAGAGGAATGGAATCAATTTTGGAACGAAGAAGACCCGAACAAAAAAATTATTTTTCTCAATAGTTTTCCAAAACCATTATATATGTTTCTTCCAAAAAGTGATCAACATCTTTTTGTTCCAAATACATGCACCCGACAACTGTCGGAATATCTTTTGGAATATACGTGCAATTAAAAACGAGCCACAGAGTGGCTCGTTTTTAATTTGAACTCTATTTGTATTCTACAACCAAATTACTCCAAACGCTGATTTGAGTGCTTTCGTTGCATCATAGACAAGCTTCGCTTCGGCGTCTGTCCAAGAACCCAACACTTCTATATGGAAGTCAAACGTCGAATGACGATAAGAATAAACTGGT
>CAZPHJ010000050.1:1715-3772 GCA_964586755.1 uncultured Candidatus Saccharibacteria bacterium
GAATGTAGACGTAACAGTTTTAATCTTTGCCCCGTTGTAATACGTGTTGAGAGTTGTCGAATTTGACCAACTTGTAAACCACAGACCATTGATTGATCGAGTGTCGGTTTGACTGTATGCAGTACGAGCACCGTTCACGATCGTCTTCCAAGACGTTGCAAGATTCATATATGAATTTCCTCCTCCCACTTCGCCAACTTGTCCATTACTACCACCTCCAGTTGTGGTGTCAAAACGATGAATTCCAAAACCGGTAAAATTAGAAGTGGTAAAAGAAGTAGATCCATTTGGAGTAAATGTAGTGTCAGAATACTGACTTGTTCCGTTGTAACGGACAGTTCGATCTGTTGTTGAATAGGTTGGACTTCCTGTGTCCGTGTAATTAAACGTTCCAGGAGTTATTGCATTGACTCGGTCTGCTCCATATATTCCTGCCAACGATAGATACGCTATTTTTATTTTGCTATATACGTTAGATGTAGGATACGCGGGATTAGAATATCCAAGCATATCTCGAAACCATCGATCAACTGCGTCTTTTTGAGCCGTAGTAAATGTTGCACCCCCAGCTGCTTCAGCACTTAGATATGCGACTGTCTGAGGGAGATAGGTGACCGCTGAACAAGGAAGAGTAGAGAAAGTCTGTGTTGAACCCGTACTCGCATACCCGGCTGTATTTCGTGCAACCGCAGCATAAGTATATGTAGTACCACAAGTAAGACCGGTGATTGTTTTTGAGAATTCACCTATACCAAATGTTCCCGTATCAAGAACGGCAGGAGCGGTATAATAGTAAAATCCTCGCTCAAAAATTGGCGCACCACCATTTGAAAGTATCGTTCCATACAACGTTGCTGATGTTGTTGTAATACTAGTTGCGTACAGTCCTCCCGCACATGGTAGGCCAGTCGTAAGACTAAATCCTGTAGTTGATATACAACCTGGAAGATTTGTTTTTGTGTGAACAACAGGGTATGCATATGTATAC
The DNA here is from genome assembly GCA_964586755.1 of uncultured Candidatus Saccharibacteria bacterium. GTDB lineage: Bacteria > Patescibacteriota > Minisyncoccia > Phycocordibacterales > UBA9973 > CAITQP01. The sequence goes on from CAZPHJ010000050.1 coordinate 2,704, forward strand.
CCGTACCCGTATCCAATAACAGAACCACGACCACCGAGCGGATTAACCCAGTTGGCATACACAAAACTTCCGCCACCGACTACAAAAGCTACAATTAGTAATACTTTGACGCTGTTGTATTCTGGGTTATTCCAAAACCTCTTAAATTTTTCCATAAGTAAATGGTCTAAACCTTCTCAGGTATGGACTATTGATTTGTAATGATGTAAGTATAGGCTGTTCGTGATAGCTCTACAAATGGGTTATCCACAAAGTCATAATGTACCGATGACAGAGATTGGATTTATACGCTCAAAACATATTTGGGGAAATTAATATAAAAAGAAAAAGCGGGAAGTCCCGCTTTTTTAATTTAAATATTTTTCGATTAGATCATTGCCGAATCAATTGGAACAAGAATCTGAAACTTGCCATCGCACTGCCAAAATGTACCTACAGACTGATCACAAATAATTTGAACAAGAACATGCCCAACTTTGTGTTTTTCAGCTACCTGGTTAACCTTATTTACAAAATTGATAAATGCACCCTGTTTCCATTTTGAGCAATCTTTATATTCTACACTCGGAGCTGTTACTGCGTTACAGTGACCCTTAATTATTCCACCAAAACCATACAGCGTCATCTTGCTGGCATGAACTTCCCCGCCATCAACAATGTCAAATGTAGCTGTCTCTAAATTTGGCTTAAGTAGTGTGTACAACCCTTGTGTACCCATACTAAATATTTTTACATTCATAGAATTTTTTCTTCACATTACATTTCAAAAATCAATCTGTCAATGAACATGTTTTGACTATAATTGTGATAAAATTATTCTATGCAAACAGCCCTCTTTATCGTTATTGGAATTCTCATTGTCGCAATTGTGGCGATTCTTTTACGTAGCAAAAAAACTCAACCACTTCCCCAAGACGATACGGCTCTCAAGCTCCTCCTTCAGCAAATGAACGAACTCACTCGCACTGTCGACCAGAAACTTGGCGAATCGGCAAAAGAAATGAACTCTGCAATGCGTCATCAAGCGAGCGAGTCTACCAAAATCATTCAAGAAGTCACTGAAAAGCTT
>CAZPHJ010000051.1:0-3768 GCA_964586755.1 uncultured Candidatus Saccharibacteria bacterium
TTTTTCAAAACAGAAACATTCGTTTGTGTTTTGAAAATGAAATTGTTCTTTCACAAAATTTTAAAGATTACCCAAGATTCTTTTGGGGCTTTGGGTAATCTTTAAAATTCATATATATGAAAATTGAATTACAATTCCCAAACGAAGAAGTGAAAAAACTCTGGCTTGAAATTTATGATGCGATCAAGCTGGAAATCAAAGAGAAAGTTTCGACTCCACTAGAAACAAGAGTTCGTGCGATTTTGAAGGATAAGTTGGGGGCTGATAAAATCAAGACTGATGATGGTTATAAAAAATTCTTCCATCAGGTGATTCGCCTTGCTGTTGATATGGATACCGACAAAATGCTGAGTGGTATTGAGTACGGGCGCCGGAAGTATGGTGAGAGCAGGCACTCGAAGGGAAGGATCCCTGTAGAGGAAGAAGAGGAATAATGGTTCACAAATATCAAAAACCCGCATAGTTTGCGGGTTTTATTAATTTGACTCCTTTTGCAAAAAATGTAGTATTTGAGGTAATAAAACTTTTGTATTATGAAGATGTTCTTATATATATTGTTTGGATTTATATGCTTACTCGGAATAGCCGGTATGGTGTGGTCACGATATATGACCTGGGTGAGTAATTTTTACCCATATAAATTATTGATCGGGTTGGTGAGTTACACAGTTCTTGTAATGGGAACATTTGCACTTGTATGTCATGCAACCAAAAGAAAAGGGCAGTCTCCAAAGATTGCATAATAAAGAATTTTATAACACAAAAGCTGCATCTGATGCGGCTTTTTCATTGTATAGATTTCCAAATGATCTCAAACAGTTCACGATGGAGTTCGATGATGCTTTTGTTTTCTATTACCACAGTTATGTAGGGTGGGGTCATTTCAAATGTGATGAGCTTGTTTGGAAGAAGAAGAGTATCGACGTTGAGCGGAGTGCTTTCCGGAAGGATTTTGATTTCGTGATTGAAGTTGCGCTCAAATTTTTTTTCTTCGCGCGCGGTAGGGGAGTCTTGAAAGAGCATTCGAGTTTTGATTGGCAGTTTTGCGCGTTCTTCGGTGTAAGAGAGAGCAAATCCCGGATCCAAGCTTCTCCATTTTTCTTCGTTGGCGATAACAAGGTAATCTTGATGTGGTTTTATCTCTTTGAGTGTTTCGCGGTAAATATCCTTCATTGTTTGTAAGCCCGTGTAGTACTTGATGACGCTCTCACCACCGTCAAGTTTGTATAGAGCCATGAATTCAGGTAGATTTTTTGCAAATTCGTCTTTTTTACGCTCGAGCATGAGATTCAAGCGTTCAGGGCTTTCGACTGCATAGAGTTGCTTCAAACCTTTGAGCTCAACGCGCATAAGCCCTTTTTCTTTTAGTGAATCAATGATTCCATAGATCGTCGTTCTTTTGATGTTTGTAGCCTTGGCTATTTTGAGTACAGTCGTAGTTCCAAGCGAAAGGCTCGCCAAATATACAGCCGATTCGTCATCTGTGAGACCTATTTCTTTCAATATTCCATACAGTTTCTCGTTTTTCATATATTCTGTCGAGAATTTTGACAACATATAAAGTATAGTAAATATAGTTATTTTGTCAATATTTCGTTATCTGACGACATATATGACAGAAATAGAAAACCATTGCATAATATATACGAAATAAATTAGTTCATTTAAAAAACTTAAATATATGCAACACATAATCAATACCAATGAAGTACCGAATCTTCGCACAAATGATATGTTATTTAGTCATGATAAACATGGGGTAATCGAGTGGAATTCCCAAAACTTTGAATTATATGTATGCAAAGAGGATACAAGTTGGGATGATCTTATGAAATATTTAGAGACGCAAAAGGAAAAAATTCCTTTGAATGCAACCGTTTATGATTTCCTGATGAATCATCCAGAAGAAATTCCAGCTAATGCAAAAAATACAGACGAGTACATCCATTTTATTGGAAGTTTGTTGTATTGCGATCATGGCAGGGGGTTTCGCGGAATGGATGTTCGTTGCATGTGTTTTTATAAATTTCATACTGATGGAAGAGCCTCTGAAATAACAAGAATTTCAGCGCAGGATGGGTTTCGTAAAGGAGCAAGAATAGCATTGTATAGAAAATAAGACTAAGAGAAACATAAAATTTGTTCACAAAAGCACACCTAAAATAAAGAGTGTGCTTTTTAATATTACAAAAACCGCCCATGAGGGCGGCTTTTGTAATTTTAGATTATCTCGCGTATTCGATGATGCGAGTTTCGCGAATCATTGTGACTTTGATTTCGCCTGGGTATTTAAGTTCGGTTTCCATTTTCTTGGCGATTTCGCGGGCCATTTCCTTTGCTTCAACGTCGGTGACTTTTTCTGGAGTGACGAAGATGCGGATTTCACGGCCGGCTGAGAGCGCGTATGACTTATCGATGTTTGGGAATGCGTTTACGAGTGCTTCCATTTCGTGTAAGCGCTTGAGGTAGTTCTCGACACTATCGCGTCGTGCGCCTGGGCGTCCACCTGAAATATTGTCGGCAGTCTGCACGATTACGGCTTCAATTGTTTCATGCGGACAGTCGTCGTGGTGAGATTTCATCGCTTGAATCACGCGAGGGTCAGCACCGAATTTCTGCAAGATACGAATACCGATATCGATATGCGTACCTTGGACTTCATGGTCGAGCGCTTTTCCAATATCGTGTACAAGAGCACCTTGCTTGGCAATCGCAACGTCGGCACCGAGTTCTTCGGCAATCATTCCGGCAATGTGCGTCATCTCGATTGAGTGTTGGAGTACGTTTTGTCCGTATGATGTGCGGAAGTAGAGGCGTCCCAAGATGGCGATGATGCGTGGATCGAAGTTGAAGATTCCACATTCGTACACTGCCTGCTCACCCTTTTCTTTGATGATCTTATTGATGTCTTCCTTTGCCTTCTCAACCACTTCTTCAATCTTGGCTGGCTGGATGCGTCCGTCGAGAATGAGATTTTCAAGTGCAACACGAGCGATCTGTCGTCGAACAGGATCAAATGCAGAAATGATGATAATTCCAGGGGTTTCATCCACGATGAGTTCCACGCCGGCTGCACGTTCGAAGGCGCGAATGTTGCGTCCTTCCTTTCCAATGATTTTGCCTTTGATGTCGTCAGATGGAATCGCGACGTTGGTTGTCATGATTTCGGCTGCGGTTGAAGAGGCGAGACGTTGGATAGAGGTGGCAAGAATGTCCTTGGCACGGCGGTCCATGCGCTCTTGAGAATTTTGCTCAAGCTTCTGCATGCGGATCATGAGGTCTTCTTCTGATTCACGTTCGATTTCACGGACGAGTTCGTTCTTGGCATCTTCGCGTGAAAGACCAGCAACTTTTTCAAGTGTAGCAACACGCTCTGCGAGCATGGCATCACCTTTTTCTTTGATCTTCTTGATCTCCTCAATTTTTATCTTTTGAAGCTCGGTTTCTTTGTCGATTTCAGTCTGACGAGCATCGAGCAATTCTTCTTTTTTGATCAAGCGATCCTCAGTCTTTTTGAAATCTTCGGTTTTTGACTTTTCTATCTCACGAAGCTCGGCTTCTTTTTCTTCGGCTTTTTTCTTTGCCTCATCGAGAACGCGAGCAGCTTCTTCTTTGGCTCCAACCAACATCTGTTTGATGTCGATTTCGATTGAGCGACGCTGTCCAAGTGCGGTAATCTTACGGAGATAATATCCGCAAAAAAGACCTGCTACGAGGGCGCCTGCTGCAATCAGCAATATGATAAATGTAGACATGTAACGACCAGCC
>CAZPHJ010000052.1:0-3660 GCA_964586755.1 uncultured Candidatus Saccharibacteria bacterium
ATCTGTGTGGAAGTTAAAAATAGACCCATAATAGTGAATTATAGCAGAAAAAATACGTTTTATGGAAGTATCCTTGTCAATTAACTGCGTTCTCTACATTAAACCCTTTCAATAGCCAAATATTGAAGTCGATGATATCTACAACTCCGTTTGGTTCATCAGGAAGGTTTCCTGAGCCTGGGTAATTAAAGTTGGCATCCATCGGGTTGCCGTCAGAATCTTCGTCGGCACCGCACGCAGTGAGGTTATCATAGCGGCATCCTGCAAATTTTTCACTTCTCCAGATCTCAAAATCAATAAGCGATGTCCATTTGTTTAATGAATCAGCCTTGCAATCGGCATCACCTATTTTTTTGCGTGTGCATGGAGCAGAAGGCGTAACACTGACTACAATCGTCGTTGAGGGGATAGGAGTTGGTGTTGCAGTCTTGGATGGTGTCAAAGTTGCTATTTTAGTTGGAGTGGCTGTTGGAATCTTAGTTACTGATATTGGATTCGGTGTTGGTGTCTTGGTTACGGTAGGAGTTGGTGTTTTGATTGAAGTCGGTGTTGCTGTTAATGTTTTAGTAGGTGTCGGTGTGGGAACCTTGGTAGCTGTAGGAGTCGGTGTTTTTGTTGCTGTTGGAATCGGGGTAGCGGTGGCAGCAACTGGTTTACAAGCTCCGCTTACACAGGATGTTCCGGCAGGACGACACGGTCCTCTATAGTACGCAATATCTCGATTAAGACAGAAATTTTCTAGTATTCCTTCGGTAACACATTTATCAACATATGGTACAGATTGCATGGCTGTTCCATTCCACTGGGTTACCGTTGTTGTACCGGCAGTAGAAAAGTTTTGCGAGTTATTATTCTCTCCGTCCGGATCTGTACAAACCGATGTCGGTGTTGGTGTTGGCGTTTTCGTTGCTGTCGGAGTAGCGGTGGCAGCAACTGGTTTACAAGCTCCGCTTACACAGGATGTTCCGGCAGGACGACACGGTCCTCTATAGTACGCAATATCTCGATTAAGACAGAAATTTTCTAGTATTCCTTCGGTAACACATTTATCAACATATGGTACAGATTGCATGGCTGTTCCATTCCACTGGGTTACCGTTGTTGTACCGGCAGTAGAAAAGTTTTGCGAGTTATTATTCTCTCCGTCCGGATCTGTACATACCGATGTGGGTGTTGGAGTAGCGGTGGGTGCTTTTGTTGGAGTTGGAGTAGCGATACATTTACATGGAACGCGTCCGCATTCTCCCGGGAAACAGTATTTCGGACCATTGGGCGCAGTTGATTCGGCCACACATACCGATGATGCCGGACATTGAGTAGCAGAAGTACATATTGTTGTACAGGTCTGTGGTTTGGTTGTTGGAATTGGTGTGATTGTTGGAATAGGTGTATTAGTTGGAATGGGTGTATTAGTGGGTTTAGGAGTTGCTGTCGGGAAGAATGAGCAACAACACAACACATTTGAGGAACATGTATACGTGGAATGGTTTACTGTTCCTGCCGGGCAAGCGGCTCCTTTGGCGGCGCAAGTTCCCATATCATATCCCGGGCTTTCGCATGCTTTTAAACAGTCGGCATAAAGGTATGGAGTGGGGGTCGGCGTATATGTTGGTGTCGGGGTTTTGGTAACGGTTGGAGTATTTGTCGGAGGTGGTGGTTGAGTCGGGAAGTATCCACAGCAACACGCTGATCCGGTAGTGCAAACATATGTTGAATGAGTGGAGGTGCCTACAGGACAAGCTACATATTTAGCAGAACATATCCCCGTATCATATCCGAGAGAAGCGCATTTGCTAGTACATTCTGCATAAAATATAGTTGGTGTCGGTGTAGGTATTTTTGTTGGTAGGGCAGTCGGTATCGGCGTTGATGTCGGGATCGGGTTATATACGCAGCAGCAGGTACTCGTTTTTGAACAGGAAGTATTGCTTGGCGCCCCTCCAGATGTACAGCTATTTGTAATGGGGCAATACCCACTGTCGGCTCCTATACCGACACAATACGTTGTACATGCGCTGACTGTCTGAGCAGATGATTTCTGCTGAATGATCGTATTACGAACTTGCTGAGTAGCGATGACTAAAACTATCATGAAAGATATTCCTATTACTCCAAGCAGTGTGCTGATTTCTCCTCGTTTATTCTTAAGATATTCAGGTATCATATTTATTTATCAGATAGAAATCAGTATTACATAAAATCTAAAATCTGTCAATACAATCATCATATCCGAATAATGGAATAGCAATCAGTGATATTTATTACCAACAATTTTTCAAAATAACATAGTTTGGTAGAATACATATAATATTACATATATATAATATGGATACAAAAATACGCATTCTTATCATCATTGCAATAATCCTTGGATCAATCGGCTTATATTTCAACATACAAAGCCGAACCATCCGTAAACAGATTAAAGCACCAATTAAAAGAATCAACAATACTTCTCTGCAAGAAAAATACTAATGAAGTTAATCTGCAGTCTTCATTGAATCAACGTTTTAATTTTTGTTAAAAGGTTATCCATATCGAACGGTTTTTCCAAAAAATCATCAGCGCCCGATTCGATTGTGCTTCTTTTCACATCCCGGCTTGCTGAAATCATTATGATCGGTATATCTCTGGTTTCTTCAATGCTTTTCATTTTCTTACAGATTTTTCGTCCATCGGAGCCACACATCCAGATATCGAGTAATACCAGGTCGGGTTTTTTTTGTTTAATCATTGCAAACACTCTGCCGTCGATTGTAGTACTTACTTCATAGTCGGCCATCTCTAACATCAGTTGAAGAGAGTCTAAAATTGCAGCATCGTCATCTGCGATGAGTATTTTTTTATTTCTCATACACTAAAAAAAACTATTACTGGTTATAATAACTCTCGATTGAAAGAATCAGTACTCAAGTTCCATAAGAAGATTGAAAGAAAGGGCTGAAATTTCTTTTATTCGTCTGACTTCTATAGTAAAGTGATAGTATATGAAAGTATTTGGAATAATTATATTTATCGTATTAGGAATCTTCGCGACAGTTTATCTGTACACCCAAAATCAAAAAGCGCCGCTTGAGGTTGCCGGAAAAGAGATACGGTATGTCCCGATAGGCGATTCGTACACGATTGGTGAAGGGGTGTCTTCTTCCGAATCATTTCCGCAGCTTCTTACCGATCATCTTCGAAAAGAAGGCTACAACGTCAAGTTAGTTATTAATCCCGCACAAAGCGGTTGGACAACCCAAGATGCAATTGAAAATGAACTTCCCATTTTTGAAAAATCAAAGCCCGACTTTGCCACTCTCCTAATCGGCACCAATGATTTTGCACAGGGTATCGATGACGGCCGGTTTCGCAATCAGATCATTTATCTTCTCGATCACATGCTCGGAGTTCTACCAGACCGAAAAAGTCTTGTACTTATAACCATTCCCGATTACTCAGTTACTGTGCAGGGCCATGAATTGGGAGATCCGCCTGTCATAACGGCAGGGCTTTCGCGATTCAACGCAATAATAAAAGAAGAAGGGCAAAAAAGAGGGCTGCCTGTTGTAGATATTTTCGAGCTAACACAAGAAATGGGCAGCGATCCGTCATTAGTAGTCATAGACGGACTTCATCCTTCTGCAAAAGAGTATGGTTTATGGGAGAAAGCCATGT
>CAZPHJ010000053.1:0-3610 GCA_964586755.1 uncultured Candidatus Saccharibacteria bacterium
ACTTTTTTCCAATTACCCTTTGAGAGAATAGTAAGTGACAGTGAAGTTCCGACTTTATATCGACGAATTGTTTGCGCAAAATCGTTGTCACTATCAATTTTCACATCATTGATTTCAAGAATAATATCATTCTCTACGATTCCAGCTTTGTCTGCAGGTGAGCCAGGAACGACGGCGAGAAGATTTTTACTACTATCCCCCTTTACGATTACCCCGTAATCCACGCTCAAATTATTGGCCGCTTTCAATTGCGGAGTGACTGTTTGATATCGCACACCAATATACGGACGAATGATTTTCCCTGTCTTTCGAACTGAATCAATCACTGTTTTGATCGAATTGATTGGTAAGGCAAACCCGATGTTTTGCGATCCTTGAACGATTGCAGTATTTACACCTACAACCTCCCCAGAAAGATTTAGGAGTGGCCCGCCTGAATTACCAGGATTGATTGCTGCATCTGTTTGAATAACATGGTCGAGTAATTCAGACACTCCTCCACCAGATGCTGTGATTGAACGAGAAAGTCCTGATATCACTCCCACCGAAATCGTATTCTGGAACTGACCAAGCGCATTCCCAATAGCGACCACACTCTGTCCGAGCTTAAGGCTATCAGAATCTCCTAGTGTGAGATACGATAACCCACTTGCTGTAATTTTCATGATAGCTACATCGAGAACTGCATCACGCGCAAGTACTGTTGCCGTGTATTTCTTGCCATTTGTGAGCTCCACCTCATAATCGGCAGTCGTATCCGCAACTACGTGCCTATTTGTTACGATATATCCATCGGAAGATACAATAAATCCAGAACCTGAGCCAATTTGTTTCTTTTCTGTGCCATCAGGTGTTTGAACTGGAATCTGGAGATTTCCAAACGGGCTTTGACCACCAAAAAATTGAGCGAATGGATCTGCTTGTTGCTGGTATGATGTTTTGTATTTCGGAACCTCTTTTGAAACCACGATTGCCACGACAGCCGGGTTTGCACGCTGTACAGCTCGTTCGACAGAATCCTCAGGTACAAGGACATCGGTTAGTATTGTTTCTGGCAAAATCTGTTCGATATCATTTTTTGGAAGAGTTACTTCTTTTTGAGCCAATGTCTGTTTTGAATATTCGGTAGCAAAATATTTGAATAGTGGTGCGCGATATCGCCATACCATAAAAGTTGCGAGTGCAAGAACTACCGCCGTAACCAAAACGCTTACAAGGATAGTTGTAATTATTTGATAATTAAAAATTTTTTTAATTGATTCTTTTGTAAACATAATTTTTAGGCTCTAGGCGTCAGGCTTTAGGCGCTAGAGAATACAAATTATTAATGCGAGACTATTTTAACATACCCCCTAGAATCCAAGTCAAGAATCCCGTCTTTTATGAGACCAGACAAGGCTTTTTCGGCCCGCTCCCTGTCCAGACCTCTATAGTCTGAAAAAAGTTTTTGTTTTGTGACTTTTCCTTTGGCACACACTCTCAAAAATTCTCCACGCAATTCCCGGACAGAGCCTTTGAATTTGGACTGCTTCATGTAATGAACGCTCCTCTTGTTCGGATTTGAGATTTGAGTTTTGAGATATGATCCATAATCCATGAGTGCCCAATACCATTCTCGAACGCTTTTGTTTTTTGGCAACGATTTTTCAATCAAAGGAATTATGTCTTTATCCGATACACCCTTCTTGCTCGGAAAAAATTCATATATAAATACCCGACGGATATTCGTCTCAATGAATACATACAGCATATCGCACGAGAAGGTTGCAACTGCTCGGGCGGTATACGGACCAATTCCAGGGAGTGTTTCCAAAGTCTCTGCATCCTTCGGGAATCGGTCCTTAAAGTCCCTTGTGAGGGCCTGGGCGGTCTTCTGTAGGTATAAAGCACGTCGGTTGTATCCAAGACCACTCCAAGTCAAAAGTACCTCATTTAGAGGTGCTTTTGCCAGTGCTTTTAGTGTCGGAAACTGTTTCAAAAAAGCCTTATATTTGGGAATCACCCGGTCAACTTGGGTCTGCTGGAGCATAACTTCAGAGACAAGGATTTTGTACGGATTAGTAGTCTGTCGCCAAGGCAAATCATGTCGTCCCTGCTCCTTATAGAACTTCCAAATCATCTTCTGAAATTCGGCAATGGTTGGCTTTTTCACGAGCTAATTCTAGCACGATTGTAAAATTAAAATTTAGGTATATAGTATGGTGAATTTAAATCAATCACTCATTAAATTGTTCAATATGGAAGAAAATGAAGAAGATTATATTCCGATTGAAAAAATCGTTGTCAAAGACCAAGCTTGGTATATCGTTACCTGCGATACATGTAGTCATACATCAAGACTATTTACATTTAATTTTGGACCAACCGTCGTCAAACATTGTGCGGGATGTAAACGCACAAACAAAAAACATTCTGTGAAAAAAGACAAAAGTCAGAAATCCCCTCGCTAATTTATTAGCGAGGTTTTACTTTATGAGTTTTTTTAATCGTTCAATATCCTCTTCAATACTCTTAAGCCCTTCAACAAAGAATTCTGGCTTGGTTGTGTCGATACCAATATCTTTGAATATGTCTTCTGGGCTCTTACTGCCACCTGCGCTCAAGAATTTTTTAATCTCGTGAATGTATGAATGATCGGCCTGATATTTTTTATAGAGAGCTTTGCTGACAAGTTGACCATACGCATAGGAATATACATAAAAGAAAAATCGTAAATGAGGCCAACTCACAAAAAAGTACCCGTCAAGATCTGTCATCTTAAATTTTGGACCGAGGTAGGCTTTCATATGTTTATTCATCAATGTCGCCAATTCCTCTTTTGATAGAGCACCCTTTGCACGGATAGTATCGTGCATTTCAACTTCAAAATTAAAGCAGGCAATTTGGCGGAAAATAGTTTGTATATCATCCTGAAGACGATCATGGAGTGCAATAATCTTTTCCTTTTCTGTCATTGTTTTAAGCAATTCCTCAAACACAAAATTTTCGAAGAGTGTACTCGCAACTTCAGCTGTTGACATAGTATATTTTTCGTACAATGGAGTTTGTGACTTACTCAACTCTGAATTGATTGCGTGTCCCATTTCATGACCGAGTGTCATAACAGAATCTGCAGAATTTACATGATTGAGCATGACAAATGTTGGCAGCCCAACTGCGTCAGAACAATACGCTCCACCACGCTTCCCTTTTTTTGAATTCACATCAATTTGACCATTTTTAAGAAATCGATCAAATATATCGCGGTATTCTCTGCCAACAGAGTCAAAGGCTTTTTGTACGATAGTGACAGCACTCTCGAAAGAATAATTTTTCTTTGGTACTCCAATATTTACAGAACGATCAGCATACGAAAGAGTTTTCTGCGTCAACAATTTTGCTTTTACTTCATAGAATTTGTGTGAGATACCAAAATGCTTTGTCACCGTATCAACAAAGTTAATAATTGCCTTCTCGTCATTTTGATAATGTAAAATCGTCGAACTATATGGTCTCTTAAACCCACGTAGTTCATCATCAATTTTTTTATCAACAACAATTGCGTTCAATTCAGCTTCTGCAAAATGTGAGATGCTTTTTTCAACTTCCATAATACAATTCCAAACAAAAT
>CAZPHJ010000054.1:0-3568 GCA_964586755.1 uncultured Candidatus Saccharibacteria bacterium
GATGTCATCATCCGTTGAACAAATTAAGGAAAAATTGAGCATCGTTGATGTTATTTCTTCCTACCTCAAACTTGAAAAGGCAGGCGGAAACTACAAAGCCGTTTGTCCTTTTCATAATGAGAAGTCGCCGTCATTTTTTGTTTCGCCGGGGCGAAATAGTTATTACTGTTTCGGTTGCGGGGCAAAAGGCGACATCTTTTCATTTGTTGAACAATTCGAAGGACTTGATTTCAAAGGAGCACTGCAAGTTCTCGCACAGCGTGCGGGCGTGACGCTCGAGCCATATCGAGGCACTGACCCAAAGGAGAAGACACAAAAAGATCGACTGTACGAACTCATGGAACACGCAACGCGTTTCTACGAAATGCAGTTTGCCGAAAACACGGAAGCAAAATCATATATTGAAAAACGCGGAGTAAAGCCGGAGACAATGAAAGATTTTCGCATTGGCTATGCTCCCGCAGGTTGGCGTGAACTTTCTGACACACTTCGCAAAGCCGGATTTACCGATGCAGAAATTGTGCTTTCTGGTCTCGCAAAACATCCGGACGACAAACCAAGTAGAGAAATTTACGACCGCTTCCGCGACCGCATCATTTTTCCGATTGGAGACTCTGGCGCGCGAATCATCGCATTTTCTGGAAGGCTTTTGCATGACGACGGAAGTGGTATGCAAGGGAAATACATCAACTCTCCTGAGACTCCCATTTTCAAAAAGGGAAGTGTCCTCTTTGGACTCGATAAGGCAAAGTTTGAAATCCGCAAACGCGACCAAGCGATTCTTGTGGAGGGACAGATGGATCTCGTACTTTCTCATCAAGCAGGCTTCACCAACACTGTCGCATCAAGTGGCACAGCGCTCGGCGATACACTCACAACCGAAGATGAAAAAGCTGCCCTCACCGGCCTCGGGCAAGTCCACGCGCTTTCCAAAAATCTCATCATTGCCTTTGATGCCGACAAAGCCGGAATGAAAGCCGCCGGTCGTGCCGAAAAAATCGGACTCGGTATAGGCATGAACGTCAAAGTCGCGAAGCTTCCAAAAGATCTTGATCCGGCTGATGTGATTCGCACTCTCGGTCCGACTGAATGGAAAAAAATTATCGACGGTGCCCAGCATATCGTACTCTTTTATCTCTCTGTTCTCGACGAACACGAACTCTCCGAACACACCCGCATGCGAGCGATTCGTGATAGAATTCTTCCATATATCGCCGTTATGCCTTCGGCTATCGAGCGTGTGCATTTTATACGAGAGATTCATCAAAAGACTGGTATTCCTGAGGAGGCACTCGCAGAAGATTTGATTCGACTTATGTCTGATATTCCATCTGTTCAACAAAAACCTCCTACTCCTCCCGCACCAGCAAAAAATAATGTACCAGTAGACAATTCAAGAACCGCGCGAATTGAAGATCGATTGTATGGAATATTATTGTGGCAAGAAGATGTATCACCACCCACAATTCCGCCCGACGTGATTCGAAAAAAAATGGTTGAAATTTTAGGAGAAGACCGATTCCAGACCGTATACACAACTGCATCACAAAAACGCCAAGAACACATATTCGAAGCTGAATCTCTGTACACTGATCCGGATCGACTAAAGAATGATGTGGAAGAGTTGTTAAGTAATTTAGAAGAAGAAGTTCTTGGCCGACGACTCGAAGCACTGATGGCACGAATGACCGACGATGCTGATACTCAAGAAATTTTGATCGAATCACAAAAGATAACCAATCGTTTGAATACAATTAAAAACAGTCGATTTAAAAACGCGTAATTCTATGGCAAAGAAAAAAATAATCAAAAAGAAAACTATGGTAAAAAAACCTTCGAAAAAAGTAGAGAAGAAGTCTGTAAAAAAAATAGTGAAGAAGGTTGTCAAAAAAATCGCAAAAAAGCCGGTTAAGAAAGTTGTACAGAAAAAGCCGGTAAAAGCCAAGAAGGTGGTGGCGCCAAAGAAGCCAAAGGCAGTCAAGGGTAATGGTGCGATTACTGCTGGACGTGCAAATATAAAAAAGACAAAAGCAAATCTTTCTCCACTCGAGCGTTCAGCCGAGCTCGTCCTTAAGGGTCGCAAACGCGGATTCATCACGTTCGACGAAATTTTGCGTTCGTTCCCAAATATCGAAACTGACATCGATTTTCTTGATGTGCTTTATGATCAGCTCAACACCGCTGGTATCGACGTTCTTGAAGGGGGAAATTTGCTCGATATCGACAATCTCGAAAATGAAAAAGGTGAAAAGAATGATTCTGCATATGACTCGATTCAGATGTATCTCAAAGAGATTGGTCAGTATTCACTCATTCATGCAGCCGAAGAAAAAGATCTCGCTCGTCGTATCGAGGCAGGAGACTTGGAAGCAAAGAACTTGCTCGCTCGCGCAAACTTGCGTCTCGTAGTTTCGATTGCCAAGAAATACGTTGGACGTTCAAGCGACCTCACGCTCCTTGACCTTATTCAAGAAGGAAACCTTGGCCTCTTCAAAGCTGTAGAAAAATTCGACTGGACAAAGGGTTACAAATTCTCAACCTACGCGACATGGTGGATTCGCCAGAGTATTACTCGTGCGCTTGCCGATCAGTCTCGCACGATTCGTATTCCAGTGCACATGGTTGAAACAATCTCAAAATACAAGCAGGTGTACCGCCGTCTCGCACAAGACTTGGGACGTGATCCACTCGCCGAAGAAATCGCAATCGAAATGGGAATCGACGTGGAAAAAGTCCATGTGATTGAAAACATTTCTCAAGATACTGTTTCTCTCGAACAGCCAATCGGTGATGATGACGAAAAATCAACTCGCGGCGAATTCATCGCTGACGACAAGATTCTTCGCCCAGACCAAGACGCAAGTTACCGTATTCTCCAAGACCAAGTTCGTGGAGTACTCGACGAACTTTCTCCAAAGGAACGCAAAATCCTCGAAATGCGCTATGGACTTTCAGATGGCGTGCAACACACGCTCGAAGAAGTGGGTACAGAATTCGGCGTCACTCGCGAACGCATCCGCCAAATCGAAGCCAAAGTACACGAAAAACTCCGCACTCACGAACGAATCCTTCGTTTGAAAAACTATTTTGATTAGGTAACTATGACTCAAATTATCTCACCAAAAATTACCGAAGCAATCGAATTCGCTCTAACAGCTCATGGTGATCAAAAGCGTAATAATGGACGCGCATACATAACGCATCCCTTATCAGTTGGATTCATACTGCAATCCACTGGTTATTCTGAAGATGTGATCATTGCTGGCCTATTGCATGATGTTGTAGAGGATACAAAATATACCGAGAATGATATTCGAGAAAAATTTGGTGAGAGAGTCGCTCATTTGGTAATGGGTGTGACTGAAGATGGGACAATCACGGATTGGGTAGATAGAAAGAAAAAATATCTCGATCATTTAGTTACCTCTGAAAAAGAAGTGCAGGCAATTTCTGCTGCGGATATGCTCGACAACCGTCGATCAATTCTTCGCGAAATCAAAAACGGTTTTGATATTTGGAGTAAATTCTCAGTCGGTCAGGAGTTGATTATGAAAAACACCGAAGATCG
>CAZPHJ010000055.1:0-3508 GCA_964586755.1 uncultured Candidatus Saccharibacteria bacterium
TCCGGAATCGGAAACTGCTCTGCCAATGCTTTGATTTCTTCTTTGATTATTTTTTTCTTTCCTTCGTCATCTTTGTTTCGAAGTGTTTCAATGAGAAGCTCAGCCACACGTGCACAATCGGCTTCTTTGAATCCACGCGTAGTAATCGCTGGTGTACCGAAACGAATTCCAGATGGATCGAGTGGTTTGCGAGTATCTCCCGCAATTGAGTTCATATTGAGCGTTATTCCCACTTCATCGAGTGCCGTTTGAGCTTCCTTACCAGTAACACCGAGCGACCCAAACACATCAGCAAGAATAAGATGATTGTCAGTGCCTCCACCAATCATTCGAATTTTTTCGCGATTGAATACTGCTTCCATTGCTTTCGCATTTTTCAAAACCTGCTGGCAATATTCTTGATACGCTGGAGTCATCGCTTCGCCAAAAGCGACTGCCTTAGCTGCGATTGTATGCATATGCGGCCCACCTTGAATGCCGGGAAAAATTGCCTTATCGATTTTCTTAGCAATTTCTTCACTTTCACGCGTAAGAATAATTCCTCCACGTGGACCGCGAAGCGTTTTGTGAGTAGTCGAGGTGATAATATCGAATCCGTCCTCAAATGGATTACGGAGTGCTTTACCCGCGATAAGTCCAGCAATGTGTGCCATGTCGGCCATCGTAATAGCGCCTATTTCTTTTGCAATCTCCACAAACTTTGCATAATCGAGAGTACGAGGATATGCAGAAAATCCTGCGATGATGAGTTTCGGTTTATGTTCAAGCGCAACTTGTCGAAGACCTTCGTAATCAATCTCCCCTGTCTCAGGGTCTTTCATTTTGTATGTGACAAATTTGTAAATCTTTGCTGGAAGCGTCATTGGATGTCCGTGAGTGAGATGGCCTCCATGTGATAAATCCATACCGAGCACTGTATCCCCCGGCTCAAGCAGCGCAGAATAGACAGCAAGGTTTGCTGGTGCACCTGAGTGTGGCTGAACGTTGGCAAATTTACAATTGAAGAGTTGTTTTACGCGTTCGATCGCAAGTGTCTCGACTTGATCAGTGTATTCCTGCCCGCCGTAATAACGACGGCCGGGATATCCTTCAGAATATTTGTTGGTGAGGATTGAACCATTGGCTAGAAGCACATTTTTGGAAACATAGTTTTCAGATGGAATAAGTTCGAGCCCTTCAGACTGACGCTTCGCCTCCCCCGCAATCGCTTCAAATACTTCAGTTTCTTGATAGTTGCTCATGCGCTGATTCTAACACCCGACTAGCAATAAAAAAAGCCGCTAGATGAGCGACTTTTAAACAATATTTTGATTGGGTTGTTTGTAAGTTTTAAGCCTCTACGGCCTGCGGCACCTGAGTTGTTGCAACAACTCCGTTAACAATTTCTGAAGACCCGTAAGATGGCGAGGTTTTGTCGTTGTTTATCACAAAAGCTTGACCTACTTCCAAATTAGTCTCCCCGAATGGCTTGCGATATTTACGCATTACAGAAAAATATGCAGGGTATGTCTTCCTGTAATATTCATCTGTTATCAGAATAACAATGGAGCTCCTTTGCGCATCCACTAAATCATTCAGATTTTTTAGGTTCACCTTATGGCCGTCAGTTGAGCAAAGCTCCTGATGTGGTCCCGGCAAGACTCCGAAGGCCTTCTGAAAAATTTCAACTGTTGAATGAGCCTTGGGAGACTCCGAACAAAGTATGAGCACCTCTTGAAATGAAGCGTCTACTTTTTTTACAGAGATGTCTTTCTTGTTTTCTAACGCAAAAAGGTCTTCAACATACAACTTGAGGCTTTTGGCCAATGCTGCCATTTTTTCCAGCAATTCAGTATTTCTTTGTGTGTTGCCTCCCTGAAGGAGCGCGAGCTGAACGATAACCAGTCTTTTCATACTGTGTGATTTAATTTTGTTTACAAAAAATTTAATCCAATCCTACACCCGAACAAAAAATAATGCAACACCCCCGAGACCTGTAAAGGTCTCGGGGGTGTGCTTGCTTCATTTCACTAGATCTTAGAAATTTTTAGAAATGGATGCAGTTCAAGGCGCGAGTAAGGCTTCCGACTAAAATGTACTGAGCGTACATTGCAGGAGGAAACGAACAAGCAACACAGAAATGCGCCATTTATAAAATTTCTACGCGGGGATAAAGGTAAGCGCTGATCCTTACAGGATCTGTACACCTTTTGGATATTTTGTTTTGAGTACTCACAAAATATCTCAAGAAAGTCTTGCGCTCGGGTCCCTTACCCGAGCTCACCAGTATTGTCCGCTCTCCTCGCCGACAAAAGTCAGCCTTCGTTTATCCTGGGATAAACGTAAGCGCTGTACCCGTCTTATCGGCTCGGCCAGTTCGGCCGATACGGTGCACATATGTTTCGTAGTCGTTTGGAATATCGTAGTTGATCACGTGAGTGACATTCGGAATATCGAGTCCGCGTGCCGCGACGTCAGTTGCGATGAGAATATTTATTTGGTTCATCTTAAAAGCGTCGAGCGTGCGCATGCGTTCGCGATTGCGTTTGTCTCCGTGAATACCGGCCACTTTGAACCCGCGAGCTTTGAGCTCGGTTTCGAGTTGGTCGACACTACGTTTTGTTTCGCGGAAAATAAGGACTTTGTCAGAACCGTCTTTTATAAGAATATCGTGTAAACGGTCGAGTTTTTCTTCTTTCTTCACGCGCACCACATCTTGATCAATATTTTTTGAAGTATTGCCAGTGACCACCGAAACAAAGAGTGGATTTTTGAGATACATTTCTGTCATCTTTTTGATTTCCGGAGAAAGCGTCGCCGAGAAGAACAATGTCTGTCGGTCTGGTGAACACTTTCCAAGGATGAATGTCATATCGTCGCGGAATCCCATGTCGAGCATTCGGTCTGCCTCGTCGAGCACAACAGTACTATATTTAGATAGGTCGAGTACTTTTTGCTTTACGAGATCCGTGATACGTCCTGGTGTTCCAATGACAAAGTTCACTCCGCGCTTGATTTCAGAAATCTGGCGATTGATTGGCATTCCTCCCACAACAGATGCAGAGTATTGACTCATCCAAAGTGAAAGTGAACGGAATTCCATTTCAATCTGTTGAGCGAGTTCGCGAGTCGGTGCCATAATGAGCACTTGCTGTTTTTTGTCGCGAGATACACGATCAATAAGTGGAAGAATGAACGCTCCAGTCTTCCCTGTTCCCGTGTTTGCGAGACCAAAGAAGTCGCGTCCTTCCAAGACTGTCATAATTGATTGATCCTGAATCGGAGTCGGATGCACGAAACCTTTCTTTGCAATATTTTTCTGCAACTGTTCATTGAACGGAAAATCTGCAAATGTGTGCTTCGCAACATATTTGACTTGCTCCACTTTCGGTTCAGCTTTTTTTACAAATTTAGAAAAGTCGATTTTTTGAGCAAAGCGATTGCCTCCGCCGAATCCTCCTGCGCTCTTACGAGCGAAGCTTGCTGATCGGCGACCCGCGCCGAATCCTCCAGGACTACGAACACCAGT
>CAZPHJ010000056.1:0-3472 GCA_964586755.1 uncultured Candidatus Saccharibacteria bacterium
ATCTTCCGGTCTTGCGTGTCGCTTATTGCGGCGCATAGATGAGAGTATCCCAAGCGCGCCGAATTCCATAATCAAATGTGAACCACCATAACTCATAAACGGTAGTGTAATTCCAGTCACTGGCAATATTCCCATATTCATTCCTATATTGATCAGAATTTGCGATATAAACAGTATCATTACCCCAGCGGCAAAGAGTGCTTCAAAATTACTTTCTCCGTGGAGCGCTACGGTAAGAATACGCGCGAGAAGAAGTCCAAACAAAAGAAGCAGAAGCATTGCGCCGACGAATCCCCACTCTTCAGCAAAAGCCGCGAAGATGAAATCCGTCTGATACTCCGGCAAAAATCGGAGTCGACTTTGCGTGCCATACCCTACACCCTTTCCAAACATCTCTCCGGAGCCGACAGCAATCACCGCCTGACGTGCATTATATCCAGCTCCATGAATATCTGTAAGTGGATGTAAGAAGCTCGTGATTCGAGCTTTTTGATATGGAGCAAATACAAAACTCCACAGTACAATAAAAGCCACAACTCCCACACCGAGAAGGAGTGCAAGATGTCGCTTACGAATACCAGCCACGAGCGCCATGCCGAGCCAGATACAACCGATAATCATGGCCGTACCGAAGTCTGGCTGAAGAAACACCAAGAAAAAAGGGATGAGTGCATACGCCCCCGAAACAAAAAGATGCTTCACTTGTCCAATTGCCACATGTCTACGGGAAAAATATTTGGCAAGAATGAGGATAAGGACAAGCTTCACAAAATCAGACGGCTGTATCGAAAATCCCCCCAGGGAAAACCAACTTCGTGCTCCATTGACCGTGTTTCCGATAATAAAAACAAGAAGAAGAAGTCCAGTAAAAAAAAGAAATGTAGTCACGAGAACTTTGGTCTTCTTAAATACGCTTACATCAATGAGTGAAAAAAAGAAAAAAACAAGAAGTGATATCGCAAGCCAGGCAAGCTGTCGGTCAAAGAACGCACTCCCCGCTCCATACGACTGCATCGTTACAAGTCCAGCAATCGTGATAGGTAACGCAAAAAGCAAAAGCATCCAATCAATACGGCCAAATAAGCCGATCTTTTCGGCTCGTGTGTTTTCTTGAAGATATTGAGAAATTTCTCGATTCATAATGGATTAGTCAAAAGTCGAAAGTCTGAAGATTGAAAGTCGGTCCGAATACAATGAATTTAAATTGACTTTACGACTTTCGACTTTTAGGCTAGTTTTTACTGTGTGTGAAATACGTCGATGATTGGTACAATCTCATGTCGAATTACAGACTTTCCGAGAGACCGTGGCCAAGTAAAGAAAATCGGAGAACTCGCATTCGGTGAGAGAATTTGAACCAGAGTCTGAGAGACACTAATTGCATTATCATCTGCATCATACAAAATTGCAGCGACAGATGTATTGTTGAGCGTTACCGTCGGAGAAACATTTGTCAGGAGCGCATTGAGTCGCGGTATTGCTCCACTATCATCAAAAAATATATTACTCGTGTTGACCCGCAATCTTGCTATTGATTCAGGAATCTTTTCCCAGAGTGCAGGCGTTTTTGAAAATTCAAATGTAGTTCGCCTAACCGAAGTATTTCCTACCGCTATCCCCGTCTCCACTATTGCATACCGTCCAAGCGGCGGAATGAGTGCTGAGCCCTCCCTACGTGCGACGAGCACACCACTTGAGTCATACAAACGAAATTCATATCCGATAGATTTTGTCGCCGCTTCATTCTTGTTTTCAATATATGCAGTCGCGTTATAAACGGAATCGGTTATAGCAAAAGATCGCGACCATAACACGGTCGGGATTTTTACCTCAAATGTACATAGATTGGTGCACATATTACCACCGCAATCGATACCAGTTTCCGTGCCATTCTGCTTGAGATCTGTACATGTCGGCGCACGAAAAATATCCTTCTTGTACCGCAAGAAAGTAAGTCCTCCGAAGAAGACAACGAGAATAAAAAAAATGATGAGTCGACGCCGCGCAGCCCAAGACATAATTACAGTATACAGTATTTGATATACGGTATAAAGGATAATAAAAAAATCCCGTTAGGGATTTTAAACTAAATCAATTAGTAATTTTGTCGTAAATAGCTAGTTTTTCAGGAAATGGTAATTCCCAATAATAAAAAAGTTCTTTGTCTTTTTCCAACTCATCAGCCTTATTACTTATCCATGGATCAAATTTCTGGAACTGGAGACTGATTGCAGAGCAAATTGTTTCCACCATGTGTTCCGCCTCTGAGAATGTCGGACATTTAACGGAAAAATCGGTACGCATATACATATCACCTTGCCCCTCAACTGGGATCTGAATCGTCAACTCGTGTGTGAGCGCGTTCCATTTAAAGATATCGCCCATTCCAACACGGTGGCGAATCGACGTATTTTCATCAATAATTGCGTTCATAAGAAATGTTTTTTACACTCTAAATTAATATGATTTGATTGTCAATTCAAATCAAAAATGATCACATTTTGTATAGCTGTATTCAAACGAAAAAATTCATTACTTAGTTCTGGCGGCTATCTACTGTCACAAGTCTTTTTCTGCTGAAAAAGCTCGCGACCCCGCCTCGTGTCGCCACACTCCGGCTTTGAAAGATGGGTCCCTACCCTTCTTTCAACCCCTCAAGTATCATCGACTCTAGCAAGCTTAACTTCTCTGTTCGGAATGGGTGAGCTCGGGAAAGGGACCCGAGTGCAAGAGTCATTGAGAATTTTTTAAGTGTACTCACGCAAAAAAAGTCCAATGACTAGACAGGTCCTGTAAGGACGAAGTGTGACAAATAAAAAAATCAAGCTCTCGGTCCTGGCGATTACCTACTTTCCCCTTACGAGTATCATCGGCACTACTAAGCTTAACTTCTCTGTTCGGAATGGGAAGAGGTGTGACCTTAGTGTCAAATCACCAAGACTGAAGTCTCGATTTTTCTTTCAATTTTTTTGTATATATTACGCTTTCGCGCTGTTCAAGGCAATGCCTTGTTCGTGATTCTCACAGTTCCTAATAGGAAATCGGGCAATTAGTACATCTCGGCTGAACACATCACTGTGCTTACACCTAATGCCTATCAACGTAATCATCTCTTACGACCCTTCTGCGAATTCTAATCTTGGAGACGGCTTCCCGCTTAGATGCTTTCAGCGGTTATCCGTGCCCGACGTAGCTACTGAGCAATGCCACGGGCGTGACAGCTCATACACCAGAGGTCAGTTCATTCCGGTCCTCTCGTACTAGAAACAAATCTCCTCAAAATTCGAACGCCTGCAGTAGATAGGAGACCAACCTGTCTCACGCATCTACGTTTTACATCAGTGTTTAAACTGAACCTCAATTGCTTGAGGGATCGGACTATAGCATTAACCAGTTTGTAAAGTTTATAAAGTTAAAAGTTTGTAAAGCAACCCGAATGCAAATGCATTTTGAATTTACTTTATGAACTTTA
>CAZPHJ010000057.1:0-3202 GCA_964586755.1 uncultured Candidatus Saccharibacteria bacterium
TGGCTGGGGTACATGGATTCGAACCACGATTAAAGGCTTCAAAGGCCTCTGTCCTACCATTAGACGATACCCCAAATTTATTGCACGACAACGACACCCATTAGACGATACCCCAATATTCATACACAAGCACAAAAACGCGATAACAGACCATAGCTTATCGTTTTTTGGCTTAAATTACAACCCTATTTATAATCCCCAAGAATCTTGATGAGAGCGAGCTCCAATGGCAACTCGTCGATATATGCATACTTCTGCATTGAAAGTGCATCAAGGAGTGTGAGCAGGCTTTGCGAATTGATGTGAATCGATTCCATTTTTGAGAGTCGGGTGATGAATTCTTTTTCTTCATCGGAGAGTCCATCAATCTCCCCCTTTGAAAGTGCTGGTGCAACTTTGAGCAAAAGAATGCGACGGAATGTGTGAAGTATGAGTTCGAGCAGCAATTTCGGCGCAATGTTTGAAGCGCGAGATTTTTCAACTGTCATAAGCGCATCCGAAAGTGCTCCACGTGCCACTGCTTCAATGATGTCATGCACGATGGTTTGAGATGGTGATCCAGTGATGCGAGATGCATCTTCGAGTGAGACTTCTTTGCCATTACCAGCACCAATCACCTTCTGCAATGTGCCGAGCGCATCTCGGAACGAACCATTAGCCAGAAGTGCGACGAGATCTGATACTCCGGCGCCAAGTGTGACCTTCTCCTTCTTTGCAGTCTTTTCAATGAGTGTGCGGAGGACGATTTGTGAAGGTTTGCGAAAGAGAAATGTCTGACAACGCGACACGATTGTGTCGGGCACTTTTTCGAGTTCAGTAGTACAGAGAATAAACACGACATGTGCTGGTGGTTCTTCGAGAGTTTTCAAAAGCGCATTGAATGCCGCCTTCGAGAGCATGTGCACTTCGTCGATAATGTAGACTTTGTATTTTGAATCGAATGGAAGCGTACCCACGTTTTCGCGAAGTTCGCGAATATCATCGACACCGTTGTTTGAGGCAGCATCGATTTCGTAGATATCATTCGGACTCGTGCCGAGTGCGTGTGCGACGATGCGAGCAGAGGTGGTCTTACCCGTACCTCGACTACCACAAAAAAGGTACGCATGAGCGATTTTGTCAGCCTTCAGTGCACCTTCGAGCGCAGCTACGATATGCTCCTGCCCTACCAGATCAGCAAAAGCCTCCGGGCGATATTTTCGATAGAGAGATGTGTGTTCCATACACAGCGATTATAACAGAAAATTTCATTCTGTAATTTTTGACAAAATATCTTATTAATCGTAGTATGAGAAAAAATATTATTTATGAGCCAAATAGACTTCGTTGTAGTGAGCAATGATGCCATTCACAATAAATTAACAGAAAGGGTAATCGAAAAAACCTACCCCACTGCTGGTAAACAATCCTTCATGGATCCATTAGATGCGCTGAGTTTTTTACAAAAAAAACAGGTTATTGACGGTCAAATCACAATTTTGTACGTCAGTATTTTTATGAATCCAATCGACGGTTTTAATTTTGCCGATGAATTGGAAAAGATGCATGAAAATATTAAAAAATGCTTACGTTTAATGCTTGTAGCACCCGGCATTAATAAAAGTGATATGAAGAAAGCTCAACTTCATAATCAGGTTGAATACTATATGATTGCACCGCTCACAAGTGAAACCATTCGACTGACAGTCGATACTATAAAAAAAAGATTGGGTATTCAAAACCCATAACAACAAAAAACAACCACTACTATCCGTATCATGTCGATACGGATTTTTTATTTTTTCAAAAATTCTTGAACTATTTTTTCAACGCTTTTTGCGTCTTCGCACAACATGAGCTCGACGCGGAGTTCAGTCGCTCCAGGAAAATTATTCACATACGCCTTGTAGTGTTTTTTCATAATTGAAAAGCTTTTGATACCGCCAAGAAGTTCCTCGTAGAGCTTCGTATGCTCCACCATAACGCGAAGTTTTTCTTCAAGCGGAATCTCGGTACGGTTTTGATCGAAGAGCCACGGATTGCCGAAGATCGCTCGTCCGAGCATTACTCCGTCACAGCCAGTGTCGGCTGCTTTTTGTTTCGCATCGGCAATATCTTTCACATCACCATTTCCAATGATGAGTGTTTTTGATCCGAGTTTATTGCGAAGTTCTACCACTTCCTTCACATGTTCCCATCGTGCTGGAACCTTACTCATTTCTTTGCGAGTACGGCAGTGAATCGTAAGTACGGCAATATCTTCTTCAAGCAATGCCGGAATCCAAGTAGTAATTTCGTTTTTGTTGTAACCAATGCGTGTCTTGACTGAGATCGGCAAATTTGGAGCCCCGCGTTTCGCGGCGCGAATAATTTCTTTGGCAGATTCCGGATTTTTCATCATGCACGCACCTGCACCCTGCTTCTCGATCGATTTGTCCGGACAACCCATGTTGATATCGATTCCATCAAACCCAAGGTCAGCACAGAGTCGTGCAGCACCTTCCATTTTCTCAGGATGTGAACCGAAGAGTTGTGCGACAATCGGGTGCTCACCCGGAGTGAATTTCAAGTCATGACGAAGAACCTCGCGTCCTGGACTCATGAGTCCATCAGCAGCAACAAATTCGGTCCAAAATACATCAGGTCCCCCGCCCGCCTCCCCATGTCGCGAATACTTGGCAATGATACGTCGAAAAGAAGCGTCAGTGACGTCAGCCATCGGCGCAAGCACGAAAAAAGGTTTTGGAAGTTTTTGCCAGAAATTCATAAGTTGTATAGAACATTCATAACAGAATGCAGTTCAAGGCGCAAGCTCGGCTTATGACCAAGACGTACTTTGACGTACGTTGCGGGAGTGAGCCAAGTGCAGCAACACAGAAATGCGTCTGTTATGGATGTTCTGAAAATTTGTAGTAGACCTTGTTAGTGAATCTGAGGTCGAAATACTCAAGATTTGTACGATTTTTTGTAAGCTTATCTGCGAATTCCTTCTTACTCATCGCTACCGCCAAATTATTGGCAAGCAGTTTATAATCTGCATTACTCAAGAATCTAACATTGGCGCTCTTTTGATTACCAAGATCAAGCACAAGCTGGTATTCAGTATCGGAAACTAAATTAATCGATTTCACTTGAAAGCCAAAATCGTTGAATCGTTTTTGAAAAGCCAATAAGTTTTGGAATTGCGATTCATCAATAAAATGCTTGCCGAGCGGTTCGGACT
>CAZPHJ010000058.1:0-3142 GCA_964586755.1 uncultured Candidatus Saccharibacteria bacterium
ATCTCCCCACCAGTTGTCAGCAAGATTATAATCTCCAAAATCTGCATACGCCCCATATGTATTTTCATGAATGCTATTTTTTGAAACATCCAGTACCGTGTGATTTCCGGGATATATTCCGTACACTCCACCCGTCATCTCGCTCATCCGTATTTTGACAACTGTATCGTCAAAATCTTCCGTACCAAATGTAATGACTCCAGCATCTCGATAATTACGAATAGTGACTCTTTCTGCATCAACCACCGCATGATTGAAAGCCACGATTCCATCACCGCCATTTTCAATCGTACTATCTGTGATAGTCGCACTCGCATTATTAAATACCACAGTTCCCCCACTATGGTCACCAAAATTGCTTATCGTGCTGTTTTTCAAAGAGATACTTCCGTTCAAAAATACATTAATACCGTCTCTTTGTACCGAATCAATCACAAGTGCATCTACATCCAGCGAACCATTATCCCAGACATTGATCGCTGACCAAAAAGTATTTTTGATTTCAGTGTGTTTGAGAATGGCAACTGCATGATTAAAAACGTCCAAATTTATTCCGTCGAGCACAATCTTCGCGTTCGGAGTACCCAGAGCCGACATGTTCGCACCTACTAATCCAATACTCCTTACCTCACCATCAGACTGTAGTGTCACCCCAGGTTCAATAGTCAAAGTAGTCCCTGTCGCAAAGCTTGGGTTTGAAAAAAGAATATAAGGCCCATCTCCGGCAGTGAATGTGTAATCATTCCCGTATGGATCACCAAACATTCCAATCCCGTTATACGTTGTATCGGTAAACGTATTTCCGCTATGAGTGAACATTGTCGAATAATCCACCAGTACCGGGATCTCACTCATTGAAATCGACGACTGTGTCATAGTAAACACCCCGCCGACAACATCTATACCCGCATACGTATTTAGAATGCTCGAACTATTGAATGTCAGCGTCGCATTCGTACTCAAAATTGCCGTGCTTGCATACCGTATCTCTGTGTTTGTAAAAGTACTGCTGGATCCGTCCAGAAATACAAAACCGGCGTAATCGCCGGCAAATGGTTCAAATATAAACTCAAAATTTTCATCTCCTTCTTCTTCAATACTCTCAGATTCATCCGTATCAGACTCACCAGCTACCAATGTGTTATCCGATATCGAAGTGATATGTATCAATTGATCGGCTGTTCCGTTTGCAACAAGTGATCCATCCACATCAACCTCCGTTCCATACTCAAACTGCACTATCACACCGGGATCAATTGTAAGCGTAGCACCTTGTACTACCCGAATCGAATTCGAAATAATATACGGCGAGTCAACCATCGTCCAAGTAGTGTCTGAAACGACATCGGCCGCGACAGAGGTCGCGGCCGATGCATGAAAGAATGGAAACGCAAAAAAACTTAATGTCAGAACAAACAACAAAAGGCTGTTGCGTACCGAGTACATACGCAAATTATATATCCCCATTACATGTTGTCAACCTTTAACCTAATTTATTTAAAAAAACACCTTGCTCCCACCCGGTGGGAGCAAGTATTAAGACAAAGTTATTCAGCAGCTTTAATCGTGATCCAGTCCAAAATTTCTTTATCAAAATCACTTACATTAGGAAAATATTCAGGGAATTTTTCAATATTCAAAACCTTGTTTTGCACCCTTTTCTCACCTTTAAAATCTGCATAACTACTCCACATATACCCAGCCAAATACTCCAACGCTTCCTCAATATCTCGAATACCCTTCTCCTTCCAATCCTTCTGAATCAACTTCACCGGGTTCAAGTGAATGTATGAAAATAAATACTTCGCCTGATTGTCACTTATAATATGTGCTGCCTTAAATCTCTCTTCGAACAAACCTCCCGTACGTTTATATTTTATATTGAAATAATGACTGTAGGAATTTGTCAGTTTATGCATAAAAACAGAAACATTCGACTTTTCCTCGTCTCCGATTTTTGCTTCCACCGGGTGAGAGCAACTAGTAAGATATAAGTGGAAATGGTTAGGCATAAGTGTCCAAGCTCCTATTGAGACAAGTGGATCGCCTCGTTCAAAGTCAAAAGCATCAATATTCTTACGCACAATATCTTCTCTAAATTTGAAATCTTTTTTAGAATTACAGAGGTATAACAATTTCACAAACCTATCCCGATCAGCGTCATCTCGAAAAATTAGCTGTTTACTATTTCCACGATTATATACGTGAAAAAATTCTCCTTCTACAAATGGAATTATACGTCTAGCCATATTAACATTATATCGCTCCCACCGGGTGGGAGCAACAAGCATTATTTATTTTTTACCTTCTTTGGTTTTGGTGTTTTGAAAACTTTCGCTGCCTTTTGACGCTCGAGGAATGCGCGGGTGTCTTCGTCCGGCTCTATGAGGCCGTGGCTTACGAGACGGAGATTGATGGATCCGGGTTTGCGGCCGAGGAGTTTGGCGACTTCGTCGATCGAGACACCGTCATTGAATTTCTGTACAAGGACCAAATCTTCTTCATCTTGCCAAGGCTTCCCTGCGTTGGGATATTCGGCACGGATTTTTTCCATTTTTTCGAGCCATTCGGGACTAGCGGTGGTTTTTTTTGTTTTGACTTTCGACTTTTCACTTTCAACTTTTGACTTGTCGTAGACCTTGCCACCCATTTTTAAGATGAAATCATTTTCCAGTTTTTCTTGTTCTTCTTTTGAAAGCTTTCCGAAGAGTGCGTCATTGTCATCGCTATCGCTCTGCAATTTCTGATCGAGCGCAAGCACGACAGGATCCATCTCGAGTGCATTGTCGGCATAGCCCACGAGTCGAATACCAGCAAGCGTACGAACGCGCGAAAGAGCCACATACCCCATGCCGTAGGTAAATGTTTTGGAGAGATCAATCTCGGCAGAGTCGAGACTCATTCCCTGACTCTTGTGGATGGTGATAGCCCAAGCGAGACGGAGCGGATATTGAGTAATCGATGCTTTGACCTTGCCATTGTCTTCCACTTCCCATTCCATTGCGCCGACGGTGATGCGTTTGCCGTTGGCATATATTTCGACAATTGGCTCACCTCGATAGTCAAAACCGACAATCTTGCCTCGAGTGCCGTTCCAATACCCTTCTTCGTAATTGTTTTTGATGAACATGACCTCGGCGCC
>CAZPHJ010000059.1:0-3115 GCA_964586755.1 uncultured Candidatus Saccharibacteria bacterium
CCACAT
Organism: uncultured Candidatus Saccharibacteria bacterium; assembly: GCA_964586755.1. Classification (GTDB taxonomy): domain Bacteria; phylum Patescibacteriota; class Minisyncoccia; order Phycocordibacterales; family UBA9973; genus CAITQP01. The sequence continues at coordinate 7 of CAZPHJ010000059.1, forward strand.
GACAACCAGCGGGTCATTCCACCATGGAGTCGCCGTTGATGCAAAGGAAATGATACAGAATCATGAGCTCAAAATGGCTTTCGCGATGTCGCAAGGCACACAGCATTATGTCATGTATGCTGATATTGATGCGAATGGTAATGCGATCATCGACAAAAATAGTGACCTGTACAAACAGATGTTTAGCATTGATGAAAAAGGCCATGCGGTATTCAACGGACGATTTGCACAAGTTGTCGCTAGCGAAGGAATCGGCGCCGATGGTCAAGAAACGATTGATCCGATTGCAACTGTTGTCGGTAAGGGAATTGAGTTTGCAAAACCAGTTGATATTCCAGGTGGTACGATTGGTCACGTAACCTTCGATGTTCCAGAAGGAACAGATCCAATCCTTCCTCCATTTGTTCCACTCGTACCGCGTACTCCGCTTGAAAAGGGGAAGAATGGAAAACCATTACCACCTATTGCTGAACCGATTGATGACAAGAGAAAAAAAGGAATAAAATCGGAATATCTTGAGGGTTCAAGCTATTTGTATATGAGTGGTAGTCATGAAGATAAGGAGACATGGGAAAAGAATCGATCTCCTCGCTTGAAAGCAAATCCTGAAGCAAAACTTTCTCAGAAAGAAGAGATTCAATGGTATTTTGAGAAACAAATTGCAGAGCGAGGTCAAGGTTATGTTGATGAGCTCGATTCGTTTGTCGAGAATAGTCTCAATTTAAAGAATCTTTCAAAGAAAACCGAAATTGTGGTAACAATGCCGGTTGCTGGAGCAAACGAGTCAGAGAATATATACAATACACTTTCACTTTATGCTCAACAAGACAAAGATTCACTAGAAAAAACGGTGATTGCAATGAATGTAAACTGGCCAGAAGATGCTGATATGGAAAAGGTGGCCAAGACTCTTTCTGAAATCGAACGTGCTCAAAAAGATTTTCCACAGTTGCAGATTGCTACGTTTACCAAGACATGGGAACGAAAGTGGATCAAAGAGAGAGACGGCAAAATTTATGGAGAAGTCGTTAAATATCTCAATGATACCATTCTTCGTGCTATCCAGAAAAATAATATAGACCACGATGTCTATATGCTTACTAATGATGCCGATGCGCAAGGTCTATCAAAAAAATACTTGAAATTGATGCTTGAAGGTGCACATAAAGAGCCAGAAAAAGATGGATTCCTAGGTAAGATTGATTGGGGCTCAAAGTTCTACGACAAGTATCCAGGTTTTCATGTCTCTATGCGTATGTTCCAATACATTGATGCAGCTTTTCGCTCAAACGATGGCCGTTACAAAACGGTTGCCTCATCAGGAGCAAACTTCCTAGTCAAAGCATCAACCTTTGCTGCGGTTGGCGGATATGATTCAGAAAGAGGTGCTGGTCCGGACACTGATCTCGGTCGCCGTATTCGTTCTGCGCGTCAAGGAGAAAAAGAATTTATAGAGGATGAAAAATTCCCGATTGGTTATAATAATGCTGCGTGGGTAGATACAGACCCAAGTCGAGCCCTAAATTCATATAAGCAGGGTGAGGCAGTCTCCGATCAGTGGAAAGACTTTGATGCGGGTGGATATCAACCTCGAGGTGATTTACGTTTTGATTCTGAAGAAGGTGAAGATCTTGAAAAAGATTTTGATAAAATCACTGAACGTATTACTTTCCAAACTGATAGCATGATCAGAGGCTGGGTTGGTTTTGGAGATGTCGAATCTTATACTAAGGCATTAAACTATGCTTTTCCTGCGCAAAAAACAGCTGAAGGTATCATGCCGTTGTGGAAAGTAGAGGCAGATTCTAGTGGAAAAGAGAAATTTTCGTTTACTGAAGAAGGAAAGAACTGGCTTAAGAAGCAGTTGAAGGATTATAAAAATGAAGGTCTCTCAAAAGTGACGTCGAAGCGAGGTGTTGAGCATGTTGATGGTACCGGAGGTATTTTTGCACAAGGAAAACCTGATAACGAATATTATGTTGAGTCAACAACTGTAAACCCTGGAGCAGTTTCAGTTGAAAAAGAAGAAGATTATTATACTGAACCAGAAGAAAACATAGCAGCGACTACTCCTGCTACAACACTTAACACAGTGCCAGCTGCACCAGCGAGTTCTGTAGTAAGTACGGCACCTGCTGCAGTCACTAGTCCATCCGTTGCTCCGACAGCTGCCGAGATCAATACAGCTACTCCAAAGACAGTTGAAACCGCGTACTCTGTTTCTGCCCCAGAATTTAAAAAATTGATGGAATATTCTTTCACTCAAATTCTTAAAGAAAAAGGCGATGCTGCAACAATTGAAAATCTTGACTTGAGTATTGTCGGCGACAAAATCAAGGCAAATGTTGAATTGAGAACAAAAAATAGTGCAGGTGGCACTCCAAAGATTGATCTTGAAATGGTTGTAAAAGACGGAAAGATAGAATTTGTTGGCACTCCAAAGATTGAAGCGAATATGCTCGCAAGGTCTGCAGTCAAGAAAGCCGTAGATGGAGTTCCAGCTACAATCATGGATATTCTTAAAAAAGCACGTGGTACGGTTTCAAATATCGAAGTTAAAGACGGCGAGATTATCCTCACAGCAGAAGAGAAAGCTTCAGCTGAAACTGAGCCGGAAATAGATTCGACGGATAGCGAAGCCGCGCCTGTCACTGGTGATGCAACAGATAGAGAAAAAATGGATCGATTCATCGCTTTGAAAAAACAAATCGACCGTGAACACTTTGGTCCGGCATCTAAGACAGCGCAAACACCTGGTCAGATTAAGAGTAGGCTCAAGAAATATCGCGCGCGATATGATGAGCTTGTCGCAATATCACCAGATCGTTCGGCTCCGGCCACTATGAATTTTGATAACACGAAGGAAATTGCACGTGAAATTGCTTTCAAGGCCTACAACAAGCTTCCAAAAGCTGAACAGGATTCAAAACTTCTTGGTGCAATGGCCGAATATCTTCCTAAATAAGAAACACATTTCAATTAAAAAGAACCACTTAGAGTGGTTCTTTTTAATTGAAAAATACTCAAAATCCTGTATGATACGCGTATTGTGTAAGCCGTTGTAGCTCAGTTGGTAGAGCACTCCATTGGTAATGGGGAGGTCATGGGT
>CAZPHJ010000060.1:0-3043 GCA_964586755.1 uncultured Candidatus Saccharibacteria bacterium
CACTATGGGGTGAAGTAGAACGTTCTACTCACGCAACAGTGACTGCATACGATCATACTGGTACAAAATTTACCCGAGGAGCAGGTGGCCTACTCGCACATATCTTCCAACACGAGACAGATCATCTTGATGGAGTACTCTTTATCGACAAAGCACGCAATGTTGCTCCTGGAATCACACCTGAAATCAAAGTAAAAAGCTCAAAGCCTAAAGCTCAAAGCAAATAGTGCTTCCTCTTTCAGCTTTTAACTTTAGGCTTTAAACTAAACATATGAACATCGCCTTCTGGGGAACTCCCGAACTAACAACTGTATATCTCGACGCACTAGACAACGCGGGCATGACTCCGTGCGTTATCATCACCAATCCCGATCGTCCAAAAGGTCGCGGTAATGTGTTGACCGCAACTCCAGCAAAATTATGGGGGCTTGCTCACAATGTTCCCGTCCTCACTCCGGAAAAATTAGATGAAGCTTTCAGCTTTGAGCTTTCATCTTTGAGTTTGGACCTTTCAATCGTAGTCGCCTACGGTAGTATTATTCCCGAAAATATAATTAACCTGCCTAAGCACAAGACGTTAAATGTCCACTATTCCCTTCTGCCAAAATATCGCGGCGCTGCTCCAACCGAGTCTGCAATTCTTGCCGGTGATCAGGTCACCGGGAGTTCAATCCAGGTCATGGCGTTCAAACTCGATTCAGGGCCGATTATTGCTGAAGAAACACTTTCGATCGGTGAGAATGAAACCACACCTGAACTTCGCGCACGACTCACCGAAGCCGGCGCAAAACTTCTGGTGGAAGTTTTACCAAAATACATTGCGGGCGAAGCAACACTCCGCGAACAAGACGACTCGCTCGCCACTCGTTCAAAGAAGATCAAAAAAGAAGATGGTCTGATTGATCCGTCTGGTGATGCAATAGAAAACTATCGAAAATTCCGCGCTTACATTGAATGGCCTCGTACATATTTTTTTCAAGATGGTAAACGTGTCATCATCACGCAAGCACATCTTGAAAACGATATTTTCAAGATAGACCGAGTCCTTCCCGAAGGCAAAAAAGAAATTCCTTATTATGATTTTCTCAAAAACCAAAACTAAAAAAACCAGCAAGCTCGAGCTTGCTGGTTTTTTTAGTTTTAAAATACTATTCTTTAGATCCAAATTTCAGCATATTTTTTATACGGCGAGCTCCGCGGTAAAAGAGTGTATTCTTACGTCCTTTCTCTCCAGTAATTTCACGCCAAAGTTCATTGTTGGCAACATCGACAGCAGTGTGAAAATCTTTTTGTTCAGTTTCAATAAAATAATTTTGTTCGGCAGGCGAAAATGAAACCTCAACTTTAAACGCATGACCACGTTCGTGTTCAATCATTTTTCGAACGACCACCGTCATCTCCTTTGGATAATCGCCTTTGATAAAACGATCAAATCGAGAAAATCGCTTCTCGATATATGCCTGATCAGCTTCTGTTACAGACACGTTATCTCCCGTAATTTTGTATGTAATCATACCTATAGTATATCACTTTGAATCAGGCACAGAAAATATCTTGTGAGGACTTCTATGGCCCGAAATAAGCCTGACAACCCCTTCCTTGAGCCCCAATTCCCTCGCCAGAAGGGCCTTGATCCGATTATTGGCCATATTCCTCTCTGCCGGCTCTTTGACATGAATATGGTACCGATCCGGTGCCACCTGTTTGAACTGCTCCTTTTTGGCTCCCGGAGTGGCATTGATACGTATGTACATATTTCCATTTTACCATTATTATATTCCGTATGCTTCCAAAAAAATATCAGAAAATCAAACGTTCCCTCAAGGTTATAAAATCACACTCCGGACTTGGCATGAAAACGCTCGAACCAATCGAGAAAGGTGGTTTTGTCATAGAATATGTAGGACCGATCCTTACACTGGCAGAATCGAATGAGCGCGGCGGAAAATATTTGTTTGAAACAAACAAGAATCGTTTTGTTGATGGTACTGACCGAAAAAATATTGCTCGATATCTCAACCATTCATGTAAGCCCAATTGTGAAGTAGAGATTCGCGCAGGTCACATTCTCATTTTTGCACTCCGCAATATCAAAGCGGAAGAAGAACTCGAGTATGATTACGGCAAGGAATACTTCGATGAATTCATCAAGCCATACGGTTGTCGCTGTGGAGCAAAAAAACATTTATATTAAAATTAGTACACGCAAAAGAAAAGCACCGTGATTACGGTGCTTTTTTATTTTCATTCTTTTTTTCTAACTTTTTTTCTAAATACAACTCTAAACCCAAAACAGCACCTTTGTGTCCAATCGCGCCCCACAATGAAATTGGGGTTTTTGGTATTGTGAGTTTCAACCGTCCCCCAATACCGGATTCATACTGAATGTACGGACCGACCGTAAACCAGTCACTAACGGTACGATCGTAATACAAGAGATACCACAATCCACTTCCATTTACATAGGTCTCAGCGTATCCGTACACGTAGTCCTTTCCGCGGAAATAGTATACTGTCGCCGCAAGACGAGCCTGAGTATTTCCCGGAACAAACTCCGGTCCACCTGCAAGACCAAATCCAAAATTACCAATATTACGTGCAATTCCGGCAACAATCTCGAGGTAGTTTTTTTGGACAAATACAAAACCCCAAACATCGTATTTTGATTTACCGATTGGCACAATTGGCGAAATGACTGCTCCAGGTATATGAACTATTCCTGAAGAATCAACCATCATGGAATTCATGGCAATTCCGGTAATACTTTTCTGTGCTTGTATTTTTGATGCAACAAACAGCACGATAACAATCGTAGCTACTATTCTTTTCATAAGAGAATTTTCTCTTATTATATCACAATAAGAATACAAAGTCAAGCAATCATACTGATCCGATCGATACAAAAAAACACCTCGTCGACGAGGTGTTTTTTTGTGAAGATTCCCTTATTTGTTCAAATACTTACCAGCAATACTGAGTGCAAGTGACGGCAAGATTACAAACACCGTCGCAAACAAGCATCTCATAAGAAATTCAAGCAACG
>CAZPHJ010000061.1:0-2979 GCA_964586755.1 uncultured Candidatus Saccharibacteria bacterium
AGCGCGAGTTTCGCAAGTGCGAGTGCACCTTCTTTTGTTTTTGCAACAGCAAGGAATCGGGCTCTATGACAAAATACTGAATCAGCGACTCCAGTAATTTTTGCGAGTTCTTCATCGCGAAGTCCAGCCCATGACTCAGGCAACATCTTTCTGTTTTCAAATGTAAATTTTCCAGCTGGTATCGCGTTGACTCCCCAACCTGATGTGCCTCTACGCGGTGATACTAAAAATAACGGTTCAGAATATTTCAAAAGAGTCTCCTGCCAAGGACAATTTTCATCGAGAATTATCAAACGCTTGTCGGAAGCGTCTTTATACGCCTTTTCGACGAGACCTTCAGCGCTCAAAAAATCCTGCTCGATCTTGATTTGGCGTAGGATAATCTTCTTTGCAAGTGCAACAAGATCAATAAAAGCTTCATCATACTTTTCTTCGGACTCTTTCCATGTTGGTCGAGACATATACATGAAGCCCTGAAGTGTAAATGGAGCCACATCACCCTTGAGTTCAAGAAGTGGGTACGCATTGTCATCAGCATCAATCGGAGATACGAGACGAGTATCGATTCGAACTGCAATTTCGGGAACACTAGAAATTGCAATACCATACTCTTTCCACACTAAACCAAAAGAAGCATAGGGAATCCCGTTTGATCTCTCACCAGCACCTTCGCGCATATGGTGGTCAAATCGTTTTTTTTCTGGATTGTAAACCCCGCCCACATCCACAACAAAATCAGCTTTGTTAATTATAGATTCATCACGAGTACGGATAATTTTGATTTCTTTTTGTAAATATAGCTCGAGTGTAGCGCATGCAAAAATATCATCGGCATGGAATTTGCCATCGTGGGTCGCAACTATAATTTTTTTTGAAAAAAGTCCCATATTATTTTTTTGCTTCTTCAACGTCAATCCCCCACTCTTCAATAATCTCAATGATTAGATTGATAACCTTAAGCAATATCATAAATCCTACAATAAAGAGTAGCACTATCAAACTAAAACTACGGAAGTTATGACTAATATTGAGTGCTGTAGTTGAAAAGAATAATCCGAGTCCGAACATACCTCCAAACCAAATTACCGATGAGACAAATTCTGCTATGCAAAATTTTTTAAAATTAACACCAACATATCCGGCAAAAATAAGCGTAGCATTATTTACCCCGTAAATACATTTTGAAATCACGAGCGACCAAAACGGCTGTTCACGAAAACGCGGTAGAAAGTAAAATACCTTACGTTCAAAATATTTGAGTATTGGGCTGTGAGGAAATTTTTTGCCAAGCCATTTACCAAGCTGATATCCAAGAAGTGTTTTTGCTGTCGCTGCTATGACCACAACTCCAACAGTTGTAGGAAGCGATAGTATTCCAAGATGAGTAAGCACTCCCGCCATAATGAGCGTAATTTCACCTTCCCAAAGCACACCGAGAAAAAGCGTTCCATATGCAACAGCACCATGTGCGGTAACAAAAAGTGATAATGGAGCAAAAATGGATTTCATGAGAATAAATTAAAAAATCGATACGTAATCGTGTCATCTCGGAATTGATCCGAGATCCATGATTTAATTTGTTCTGAATACTCGTTCGAGTATCCAATTCGCAATTGAAACAATAAGCGCGGCAATCACTGCTCCACTAAATGAGACAATATGGAATCCCGGAATCACGTCCGCAAGAAGCCAGAAAAATGCCCCATTGAGCACGATACCAAAAATACCAAGGGTGAGGATATTGATCGGGAGTGTGAGGAGTGAAATAATCGGCTTGATAACGAAATTCACGAACATGAGACATGCACCAACAACCAAAATAACGTACGAAGGATTCGCCGAAACAGTATTTGGCATTATGTATGTCGTGACATAGATTGCGATCGAAAGTATGAGCCAGTGCCAGATGATTTTCATGTTAGGGATTAAGATTAACTAATAAGAGAGTAGCGCACATTATTGTTAATTTGGGTTATTAATTTTATCGACAGGAAAATCAATACCTAGATCTGTGCTTTTTTCGTTTTTCTTGAAATTGCCCAATATTCTTTCATAATGGCTTTCAAGGGTTTGTTCAAGTTTTTTGAATTCATCTTTTCTCTTGCGAAAATCTTCTGTGTGCATTTCTAACGCATCAAATTGCGCACTGTTGCTCAAAGAACTTTCATTAATCAATTCTTGGTGCTTAAGCTCTTCAAATCTTTTATTCAATTGTTTCTGTTCACTATCAAGCGATTGCATTATTCTCTCCAGTGGCAGGTGAATTTTGTTTTCATAGAATGCTGGAGTAAGGATGTCCTCTGGTAATTTACTCATATCACCCTCTATAAAAGCTTGAGCTATTTCTGAAAGACTTTCTATATCAGGGTATATATCTTCCTTTTGAATAAAGTCATCTTTCCCAGTTTCTTTTGGATCGATTTTCTGAAAAACCTTGAGTGCATCTGCATCTTTGAAATACCCTACTGGAATTTGTTCCATTGTCTCTCTCTGCTTCGTAAAAATTTCCTCTGGTATCTTTTCGCGCATATCTCTAAAAAAGACTATCGACTACTTCCTTTACATCAGTACCATCTGCTTTGCCTTTGAGATCTTTCATGAGACCCGACATAAGCATGCCTTTCTTTGTTGCATCAGTGATTCCGAGTTCGGCTTGCTTTGCAATCGCGATAGTCTTGATTTCATCTTTACTCATCATAACAGGTAAGAATGTCTCGATAACTGTAAGCTGGGCTTGCTCTTCGGCAACAAGATCTTGGCGTCCACCCTTTGTGTACTGTTCGATAGAATCTTTGCGTTGCTTGCTCATGCGAGTAATAACGGCAAGTGCTTCTTCATCAGTAAGCCACTCTTGTGGCTTCTTGCCTTTTGCGACCAATTCATTGGTAAAAGCTGCAACCATTCCGCGATAGACTTCGAGTCGTACCGCATCCTTTGCGAGCATGGCTTCTTTGATTTTTCCTTTGATTTCTTCGTGTA
>CAZPHJ010000062.1:0-2901 GCA_964586755.1 uncultured Candidatus Saccharibacteria bacterium
GAGCTATCAAGCAGGCTATTGGAAGAATAATCGAAAAAAAGATTTTTGAGAGGAAGCTCTCACGGGGGAAAATCGGGTTCTTTTTCATGATCAAGATATTTTGTGGTTGTAGAAACGTATACCTATCTCATATCTCAATACTGCGATAGCAAGATTTATGCAGGAAGCGGGTATTTTTTCATTTAAGAGCCGTTCGGGAACGTATTCATAAATCATTTTTTGACAAAAAACTTCAAACATCTTTGCTTTTTCATAGAGCGGATTAGTTTCGTCGAGGTTTATCTCAAGAATGGCATGAAACAATTTAAGATAGGTTTTTAGCACGCATTCTTTGTTTGACTCGTTGTCTGAGAGAGGAAGCCCTAAAGAAAAACGAATACGTTCAAAGACCAAATGCATAATTCCTATATCTGCTTGAAGGAAATAGTACTTGTCGTACCACCCGAAGGCAAATATTCCAACAAGCGCATACTGATCGCCCTTAAAAAGAGCTTGAGCATTTTTGTCTATTTGGCCGTTCGAGTTTTTTACTGCGAACAGAGGCAGTGAAAGTTCTGTCATTTTTTAAATTTTATTTGTAATTATATTACTTAGAAATTGCAAGGTTGTCAAATAATGGAACGTGTGGTACTTTTAAGCAAAACTTTTTAACAATTTTATTATGGAAAAGAAAATCATAATTCCAGTGCCGTTTAATGCGCACTTCCATGCACGCAAAGGTGGCATGATGTATCTTGTAATGCCGTATACTGCTCGCCAGTATGGCGGTGGTCTACCGATGCCAAATTGCCAGCCCATCATCCGTAACACTGCTGATGCGAAGGAATATAAGTCAGATATTATGGCGACAATTCCAGCAGGTACAGATTTTGCACTCCGGATCCCGTTCTATCTTACGGATACTACCGATGTGGAGGACGTCTGTCGCGGATTTAGGGAAGGACACATCTGTGGTGGTAAATTTTATCCACTTGGGGCTACGACCGGTTCTGATTCTGGTATTAGCTCGATTAAGAACATTGCTCATACATTGAAAATGATGGAGAGTGAAGGAGTGCCGCTGCATATTCATGGGGAAACTTTGAAGGATAAGAATGGTAAAAGGCTTAATCCGTTTCGTGGAATGACAGAAAGCCAATTCATGGGTAATGAACTTATGGAAATACTAGATATTGCCCCAGATCTTATTATTTTTTATGAGCATCTGAGTATGTATAAGCAAGCACAGTTTGTGAACTTTTACCCAAATATTCGTGCGACAGTGACTCCAATGCATTTGGGGTATGATCAATGCGATTATCTGAGTTTTGGCGGTAAACGTGCATGGAATTTACCTATAACTTGTTTACCTGTGTTAAAAGACTCGGAGGAAGTTGAAGGCTTATGGGAAGAGATTGTAAAACATCCCGAAAAGTATTGTTCTGGTGATGACTCTGCTTCGCATGACGATGCTGTCAAAGCTAGTCTTGACTGCGGTGGGTGTTCAGGGGCGTTTGTTGCTCCGACTAGCGTTGAACAATATGCAACCATTTTTGAACTGCGTGGCCAACTTGATATTTTTATGTCATTCATGAACAACGGCTGGATATTTCAGAACCTTGCAATACCGGAACGTACGATTACACTGGTTCGCGAAGAAACAATGACGCCGAAAAAAGTGAAAGGTTTTACCCATTCGGTAACTCCGTTTCAGCCCGGATCAATTTTGCCATGGAAATTGGAAATTCCGGCGAATGAGATTGAAATTACTACTTCGGTGTATTAATTTTGAAAAGAAAAAAGAAAACAAAAATGCCTTGCGGTAACCCGCAAGGCATTTATTATTTGTACTAAATTCATTATTTACGATTCTCGACTAACTCTTCTGTCTCCGCAAGCACTTGTCCAAAAATGGATGCACCTGTATTGAGGAAGGCTGTGCCGATTTGAAATTTTACAGCACCGTTTGCAGAGTAATCAAGAATGTCTTGACCGCAATCTATGCCACCAACAGCAATAATTTGTTTTTCAGCAGAAAGATATTCTCTCCACTGGAGCACTTGACCCTTGCTGATGAATTTAAGTGCTGTACCGCTTACACCGGCAAGTCCTTTGCCAACAGCAATGAGTTGTTTTCCTCCAGCATCTCGCCCATGTCCATTTGGAAATGTGTTTGTGGTAGTTATTCCGGTAATAATTGGAAATGCGTTGATAACACAAGCAAGTTCTTGCAGATATATCGGGTCAGAGATAGGAGAGACTTTAAAATAAATTTTTGCGTCTTTTGGCAAATATTCTTTTATGCCAAGAAACAATTTTTCACAGGCTTTCAAATCGAATGTCAAAATCCGGTGCTGTCTTCCAGTATCCCAAACATTTGGACAACCACCATTGAGCTCCACAAAGTCTGCATTTTTGCGAATACATTCTTCTGCCATGAGAATGTATTCTTCAATACTCTCGACCCCGGCGACCGAAACACCAAATTGCTTGCCTTTTGCATGCGCTTCTTGGGCCCAGTCTCTCATGCGGCTTGAATAATAATCAAACCCGAGATTGTTCATCCCTAAAGAGTTGAGTGTGCCTTGTGGAAATGTGCGGTACACTTCACCGCTGTTGCCGTCACGCTTTTGTTTGGTAACTGAACCAATGAGTATTGCGCTAATATCATCGACTTTGCAAAGTTCGAGGAGGCCCTCAAGATTTTTGCATGTCCCAGCTGCGTTCATTACGAAGTACTTATTTATTTCCGTCATAAAAAGAAATTTTAGTTTTTTGTTTGAATTTACATTACTATCGCCCTTGGTTTGTGTCAAACAGAGGACGCGGATCCTGAAACAAGTTCAGGATGACCCAATAAAACATTGGGATTTGACATTCTCCGCGTTTTTGCTAGTATGTCTTGGCATGGCTCACGAGGAG
>CAZPHJ010000063.1:0-2785 GCA_964586755.1 uncultured Candidatus Saccharibacteria bacterium
GGTAGAGCAACAATTTTGTAAATTGAAGGTCCCCAGTTCGAATCTGGGAAGCGGCTCCAAAAGAAAAATCCCCAGATCTAACCTGGGGATTTTTCTTTTGGAGCCGCTTGAGCAATTGAGCTGCTTCACTCTCACGCCTATTGCTGGTTTCGCAAACTCAAACCAGCAATTGCTTCCCACACACTCCTGCGAGAGGAATGCAATGCGGACTCTTTTTTTTGATGCTTTCTTGTTTGTTTTACTGCTCTAGTGTTTTTGTGCTATCTTGAACCTTCAACGTATCCTTGAGCTTCGGGATAAGCTTTTCTATATCCCCTACGCTGTGGAATCCTGTGTAGACTCGTCCGTCAGAAACGAGAGCAGGAAGCTTGGTATCTTCAATATTATAAATTTTGATCAGTGTCTCGATTGCCCCGAGGTTGAGTCCGTAATCGAATGAGTAGACGCGGAGCGCCGGGTACTTGTTGCGAAGATCAGTAAGCACGTATCCTTGCTTCACACACTCACTACAATTTTCACTGGTTGTATAAAAATAGAGAATGAACACTGACTTCTGCCCGCAACGCTTGGTGATGGCCTTCATAAGAAGATAGTCTTTGATCTCGAGCAAAGAATACTGTTTTTTGAGTTGAGTAAGCTCTTCCGATTTACCACTACTGTTTTCGAGATAGTCGATTTTCTTCGAGAGTTCGTTGATCTGGTCTGAAAGCACTGTGGTTGTCACTTGAGAACAATCAAGCTCACCAAGCAACGCATACTGAGCCTCTGCAGAAAGGAGGTCAGTTGCAATGTTGTTTTGAATTGTACCCAGTTCTTTAAGCTTGCGATTCGTCAGTGAGTCACTCACAAAAAATACTGTGGCAAAAATACCAAGTGTAATAATAAGAACGATGATGTATTTCGCAACAGAATTCGGGTTTGTATTTTGTGTTTGCATTACTTTATAACTTTATAACTTTATAAACTTTCAACTTTTTATCGCCATGCCACCTCACGCCCTATCGCTGTCCTATACAGTGCTGTAATAATCCAGATCGGGGCAATGATACTGTAGATGATAACATACCATACCATGGCAAAAGATGGGCGGAACTTCCCTGTTGCCATCTTTGTCCCAATCAAAAGAGAAAGGAAGACAAAGCCATAGAGAATGATCGAGATAAAAACAAGGGAATGCGTGCTGACATAAAACCAATCAAATGATGGGTGTGTTGGTATTGTCGCAGAGCTCACTCCTACCGCCTGTATTTGAACGATCTTGTGAATGAGAATCTTGACCCAAGAATACATCATAAACACAAAGAGGTACGCTGCTGCAAAAACAGAAACGATACCAGCTGGAACCGTAAACAGTGCAAAGGCACCGTACTTTCTTCGAAAAAGAAGCTTGCGATAATCAATCGTGTTGTTGATGAATCCGTAAATCCAACGAACACGCTGTTTATAGAGCTTATAAATCGTCGGTGGGGTTTTGGTATTTACCACTGCATCATGACACTGCTCAATCCGATATCCATGTGAATGCATACGGTACGCAATCTCCATATCCTCTGTCTTGTGTGCAAGCCTATAGAGTCCTAAATTTTTAAATACGGCAATGCGATAGATTGAAAATGGGCCAGGTGTCACATGGATACCATTCATCAAACCGAGCATCTTTTTGATATACACAGAAAGCTGATACTCAATCTTTTGAGCCCATTCGATATGACGCTTCGGCTGGTCAACAATGATAGACGGCGATACTGCCATTACTTCTGGATTGTCAAAATACGGAATCATACGCTTGAGTGCTGACGGTGTGACATATGAATCGGCGTCCAGACAGCCAATGTACTCCGTAGTCGCTTTTTCGATTCCCAAATTCATCGCCGTATGTTTGCCGCCGTTCTCCTTTTTAAATACTTGAATACCTGGAGTGTTGTTGTATTTCTGCATCACCTGCCACGTCATGTCAGTCGATCCATCATCAACTAAAAAAATCTCAATTTTGTCTTTTGGGTAATCAAGATTAAGTAATGACTGAACCGTGCCATCGATCGTGCTTTCTTCGTTCCAACACGGTACGATAATCGTCACTGCTGGATACACACGATCAGGTCGATCATCGAGACGAGTCACAATCTCCTTACGACGCTCCAAAAAAGTGAAAAGGAAAAAAATCTGCACGTATACGGCGCAGAAGGTAAACATATAGAAAATAACGTTTAAAATAGGCTCCATAACATAGTTTTTCGAGGCCTTACACAATAAGACTTTGATCTACAATACCGACCCAATTTACCACAAAATGAGACATTTGAAAACCCCGGTTTCGCTTTGCGAAACCGGGGTTTTCCGTATAAATAACCTAAGATTATTACGCAGTAGGTGCGCAAGCAGCTGTGCACTTTGCACATTTGCATCCAACAAGCATCATGATTGCTGCAATACCTACAACAACGTATACGATTGCTTCAACCATTGGCCATGCTCCAAGAAGCATAGTTACAAGATTCCATTCACCTCCCGTAAGCATACCAACTCCTACAAGACCCCAGTTGACTCCTCCTACAAAAACGAGAACACCTGCAAGCTTATGCAATCCACATCCTTTAATCATAAATTTATTAGGGTTCGTTATACACAAAACCCTCCACTCTAACTAATAATAATAAACCTACACACGATGCATACAGCACGTTCGTTTCCCTTCCATTATATCAATATTTTAAACCATACAAAAGGTAAAAAGACGAAACTGGGGATATGTTTTGAGTCCTAACTAACAGATGTAGAATTTGTA
>CAZPHJ010000064.1:0-2757 GCA_964586755.1 uncultured Candidatus Saccharibacteria bacterium
TACCTAATACTTAATCCTGGGCTACGGTACTATACATTTATTTTTTTCGCAAATTGGTAAAACAAAAGGTCGACAGTTTATGCCGACCCTTTTCTATTAATTCTTTCTATATTTCCTTCTCCATACATAATTGGTGATTGTTCCTTCTGCCATAATACCTATGGCGAGTATTACAATAATCAATACGATATATTTCTGTTCCATAGTATGTTCGTTTGTATTGAAGAATACCACTCTTGTTAAACCTTCACAATAGAACTTATACAACCGGATGCAGTTGCAACACGTAAGTGAGTCTGCTGATTCAGGCGTGAGTGAAGGTTTCGGCTAAGATGTACTTTGATATACATTACAGGAAGAACCAAGTGATGTAATTTAATTCCAAGAGTTATTCACTTGAATGAGAAATACGCCGGTGGTACAAGTTCTAAACAACTCTTCGAATTTCACCCAATTCTTCTTTGATAAGTCCTTTTATTTCCATTGTCGAAAGCAACGAATTGATTTCTTGAATTGGTTTACCTGAGGCGTCTATTATTGTGTCACGAGATTGGGGTTCGATGATAAATTCCCAGATTTCTTTTTCTTCAGGTGAAAGATTTTCGAGTTCGTCCTTCGTTTCGTTGAACAAACTGGATTGTTTGAGTCCGAATATTTCCAGAATATCTTCGCTTCTGGTGATGGGCGTTGCGCCTTGTTTGATGAGGAGATTGGTACCGAGTGATGTAGGACTATTGATTGGTCCCGGAACGGCGAGAACCTCGCGATTGTAATCAAGTGCGAGTCGAGCCGTGATGAGTGTTCCGGATTTGTCGGCAGCCTCAACAATAAGAATTGCATGTGCAATTCCGGCTAGGATTCGGTTGCGACGCGGAAAGCTCCATTGTGTGGCACGAAATGATGGTTCGAATTCGGAAACGAGTGATCCGCCACTTGCGAGGATTTCTTTGGCGAGTGAAAGATTGGTGGCAGGATAGATGGTCCTTTCGGAAAGTCCTGAACCGGGGAAGGCAATTGTTTTAAGCCCAGCTTTCATAGCAGAGCGATGAGCGACAGAATCTATGCCGAGAGCAAGTCCCGATACTATTATTATACCGGACCCCTGGAGCCCGCGAATGAGTGAGTCACACGCATCGGCGCCATAGCTTGTGTGAGTGCGAGAACCGACCACCGAAAGGTATAAACCGTTTGGATCAAGCGGTGCGCCTACTATATAGAGTGATGAAGGTGAGTCGGGAATTTCTAGCAGTTGAGGAGGAAAGTCATTCGGTTCGATTTTCTCGATTCGAAAGTCCATGATTTTGATATTTTACCATTTGTGCTAGGATTTGAATATATGTTGGACATCAAATTCATCCGGGAAAATCAGGATATCGTCAAAGATGCAATTCGCAAAAAATTTGGAAAAGTAGATCTTGACGAACTCGTTGCTCTTGACGATAAACGTCGAGAAGTGCTTCAGCTTGTAGAGACACTCCGTGCAGAACAGAAAATTGTAGGCGATGGTATGGCTCTTCCGCTCGAAGCACCTGAGAGAGAAGCTCTCCTTGAAAAACTCCGCGTGTTGAAAGAAAACTTATCCGAAAAAGAAGATGAATTGAAGAAGGTGACTGGTGAGTGGCAGAATATGATGCTCAAGGTTCCAAACGTTCCATCTGCTGATACACCCGAAGGTCCTGATGATACTGCTAATGTTGTCGTACGAACTTGGGGAGACAAACCTCAATTCGATTTTACTCCAAAAGAACATGATGAGATTGGCGAAGCACTTGGTCTTATCGATACGGAAACTGCAACAAAGGTTGCTGGATCTCGCTTTTGCTACATCAAGGGAGATCTCGCGCTAATGCAATTTGCAATTTTGCAATTCTGCTTTAGTTTTTTGACAAACAAGGAAAAACTCCAGGCAATTGCAAATAGTGCGAATGTGACAATTTCGGTTGATGCATTCATGCCGATTATTCCTCCAGTTTTTGTAAAGCCACTCGTGCAGGTCAAGATGTCTCGCTTTATGACACCAGAAGAGCATTACCTTTTTCCCAATGATGATTTGATGCTTATAGGAAGTGCAGAGCATACGCTCGGTTCAATGCATATGGATCAGACTTTTTCTGAAAATGAATTGCCGATTCGTTATGTCGGATATTCAACTGCATTCCGCCGTGAAGCTGGATCGTATGGAAAGGATACAAAAGGAATTCTTCGCCAGCATCAATTCGACAAACTTGAAATGGAAGTATTTTCTCTTCCAGAAAACTCAATGCAAGAGCAAAATTTCTTGGTTGCGATTCAAGAACATCTCTTACAGCAGCTCGGACTTCCGTATCAAGTAGTGCTTGTATGTACTGGTGACATGGGGTTCCCTGATTACCGTCAGTTCGACATTGAGACTTGGATGCCTGGACAGAATAAATATCGAGAAACTCATAGCGCTGATTTGACGAGTGGTTTTCAGTCTCGTCGTCTTAACACAAGGGTCAAGCGTCCCGATGGAAAGATTGAACCAGTGCACATGAATGATGCTACTGTTGTTGCAATCGGACGCATGCTTATTGCAATTATCGAAAACTATCAAGAAGCTGATGGACGCATTCGTATTCCAGAAGTACTTAAACCTTACATGGGCAAAGACTACATCGGCTAACTTAGTATTTTGTATTCATACTGTATACCGTATACTAAATACTGTATACTGATTTCACCATGCGTCGCGAAGAAAATTCTTCTCTCAAAAAAGCAATAGAAGAATCACCGAAG
>CAZPHJ010000065.1:0-1229 GCA_964586755.1 uncultured Candidatus Saccharibacteria bacterium
AAGAAATAGGCAAAACGCATCGCTTGGCGTTCACCAATTCCTGGAAAGCGTTTGAATGATTGTTGGAGGCGTTTTAATAAATCCATAAAATTCTGGTTTTTGGTGTGTGGTGTTTGGTTTTAGGAATACGAATTGCATTGCTAGCACCAAACACCATACACCAAGCACCTGGGTTAAAAGTCTACATCCATTGCACCACCACTAGATGATGAGGCAGCAGTAAATGCATCCATGTTGCCTTTTTCGATTGAGAGGAAGCTTGTAGTTTTTTCGTCCATGAAGAGTTCGACATGGCCAGTTGGACCATTACGGTGTTTTTCAATCATGATTTTGGCAATGTTTGTGCGGTCTGAGTCTTTGTTGAAGCGGTCTTCGCGGTGAATGAACATTACAACGTCAGCATCCTGCTCAATAGATCCAGAGTCACGAAGGTCGGAGAGGCGAGGTTCACCTCCACGCTGTTCAACGGCACGTGAGAGCTGCGAGAGTGCGATTACGGGCACGTCGAGCTCACGAGCGAGAGCTTTGAGGGATCGTGAGATTTCGGTGACTTGGTTGACCATAGAATCATAGTTCTTTGATGTAGACATGAGCTGGAGGTAGTCGATCACAATCATTCCAATGCCGTGCTCGGCCTTCATACGTCGTGCTACTGAACGGATATGCACGATTGACGAAGATGGCTGGTCATCGATGTAGATTGGTGCTTTTGAAAGACGATCAAGTGCGTCTCGAAGATGCATAAAGTCTGCTCCACCGGTCGAAAGTCCTCCGGTGCGAAGTTGCCATGCGGAAACGCGAGATTCGGCAGCGAGCATACGGTCGACGAGTTGCTGTGAACTCATTTCGAGTGAGAAGATACCAACACCGATGTTGTGCTTTGTTGCGGCAAGACGCGCAAAATCAAGTGCAAGTGTGGTTTTACCGACAGATGGGCGAGCTGCAAGAATGATGAGGTCAGAATTTTGAAATCCAGAAAGAAGATTATCAAGTTCCTTGTATCCAGTCGGCACTCCACGAATTTCACCCTTGTTTTCATGAAGACGTTCAAGACGAGTCCAAGCCTCTTCAAGTTGATTGCCAAGTGTGAGGTATTTTCCACGTTTCGGACTATCGGAAATCGCAAAAATTTCTTTTTCTGCAGTATCGAGCACATCTTCAAGTGTTGTTTCGCCACTGTCATATCCAAGATCTGAAAGTTTTGTTGCAGCTTCGATCAAGCGTCGATA
>CAZPHJ010000065.1:1329-2717 GCA_964586755.1 uncultured Candidatus Saccharibacteria bacterium
GCTTTTTCTTTGGACATGAGTCGATTCTAACACATGCGATTTTTGAGGAAAGTTAGTTTTATGCAAAGTATGTGTATAGCCTGTGTATTTGGATTTGACG
The DNA here is from genome assembly GCA_964586755.1 of uncultured Candidatus Saccharibacteria bacterium. Taxonomy (GTDB): domain Bacteria; phylum Patescibacteriota; class Minisyncoccia; order Phycocordibacterales; family UBA9973; genus CAITQP01. The sequence continues at coordinate 1,430 of CAZPHJ010000065.1, forward strand.
TATAGTTTTAATAAGACTATGCTTAAGAAAAACAGACTTGGCAAATGATTAGTGCATGGTACGCCCACGCACAAGGAAGAGCCCTGCCAGCCAAACGTAGTTATAACCTGTGGAGTTTTTATGCAAATTTTGCTCCATATCATGATCTTAATTTTTAAAATAGATAGTTTTACCAAAAGAGGGGATTTTGATCCCTTCTTTTTAATTTACCGAAATTTGATATACTTCATACTATATGAAAAAAGTCCTACTTTCCGGAATTAAACCAACTGGCGACATGCATATTGGCAACTACTTTGGCGCTATAAAGCAGTTTGTTGATATGCAGGATTCATTTGAGTCATACGTCTTTGTGGCAGACTTACACGCACTGACAACTGTCAAAGAAAGTTCGGAATTACGAAAACAAATTTTTAATATCACGGCAACATATCTGGCTTGCGGACTTGATCCGAAAAAGGTCGTATTGTTCAAGCAATCAACTATTGGAGGAGAGTTGTGTGAATTGACCTGGATGTTCAATTGTTTGACCACAATGCCATATCTGGAACGTGCTCATGCATACAAGGATGCAGTCGCCAATGGAAAAGAGGCAACTGTTGGACTATTCGACTATCCGATACTTATGGCAGCTGATATTTTGATGCAGGATCCGGATGTAGTGCCGGTGGGTAACGATCAGAAGCAGCATGTGGAAATTGCACGTGATACAGCACAAAAATTTAACAATCTTTGGGGTGAAAATTTTAAAATGCCAGAAGCGCTTATTTTGGATTCAACGGGAATCGTTCCTGGAATAGATGGACGCAAGATGAGCAAGAGTTACGGGAATACGATTCCACTTTTTGCTACCGATGAGGAAATCGATAAGGCTGTTATGAGTATTGTCACTGATTCATCAGGTGACGTACCGACCAATGTGTATGCGATCCACAAGCTTTTTAAGACGGAAGCTGAACTCGCTCCCATATATGAGGCAAATAAGGGTAAGTATAAAATTCTCAAGGAAGCGCTTGCTGAAGATGTAAAAGTTTTTATTCGACCACTTCGTGAAAAATACAATGAAATACAGTCTCATCCAGAAATAGTTGAAGAGACGCTTCGCCGTGGTGGTGAGATTGTGATTGCTCGTGCAAAAGCAAAAATGTCTGCGGTAAAAAATGCAGTTGGACTTCTGTAGTTTGATTCTGGGTTGAGTTTACTTCTTTCTCATCACTACTCCCTTATCTCTAAAATGAAAACAATCATCTTTGCAGTAAAAATAGTAATCATTTCCATAATGTCTATT
>CAZPHJ010000066.1:0-2713 GCA_964586755.1 uncultured Candidatus Saccharibacteria bacterium
GTTCTCCGTGACGTTGTGGATGCTCGCGTAAATTCGAAACAGGTTTCTGGAGTTCTTGGAGTTCTCGAACCACTCATTCAAATCAAGGAAGGTGGTGTGGGCGGCAGTGAACAACTCATCGTCGATCTTCCAGGTGTGACTGATGTTGAGCAAGCACAAAAAACTATCGGAGCAACTCCGACTCTTGAATTCAAATTGCAAGGTGATAAGTCCAACGAGCCTATTGAAGCGACTGTCGACGAAAACGGTAGTGTTTCTTTGGGTGACCTCAATCTCGGATATTCGTATATTGATACTGGTCTCACTGGTCGGTATCTCAAGACAGCAAGTGTACAGTTTGATCCAAATACAGGATCTGCGTTTGTCGCTATTACTTTTGATGATGCAGGCGCAAAACTTTTTGAAAAAATTACCAAGGAAAATATTGGAAAGAATCTTGCAATTTTCTTGGATGGACAAATCCTCTCTGCTCCAACAATCCAGACTGAAATTAGTGGCGGTGAAGCCGTGATTACGGGTAACTTCACACCTCAACAGGCAAAGGCACTCTCAAGCTCTCTTTCTTATGGGGCGCTTCCTGTACCAATCAAGCTTGTTTCAAGCGAGCTCATTGGTCCATCACTCGGTATCGCTGCAATGCATGACGGTGTGAAGGCCGGAGTGATTGGATTTATCGTAATCGCACTCTTCTTGCTCTTCTGGTATCGACTCCCAGGTCTTGTTGGCGTGCTTGCACTTGCTTTGTATGTTGTCATCACACTTACTATATTCAAACTGTTGCACGTGACGCTATCGTCTGCTGCGATTGCTGGATTTATCATTTCTATCGGAGTGGCCGTGGATGCGAATGTACTCATTTTTGAACGTATTAAGGAGGAACTTCGCGGTGGACGTACTGTGGCAGATGCAATTACTGCCGGGTTTGATCGTGCGTGGCTTTCTATTCGTGATTCAAACTTCTCAACCATTATTACTTCGCTCATTCTCTTCTCTCTATTTGCAGGCTCATTCGTTCGTGGATTTGCGATTACACTTCTCATTGGAGTATTGATTTCGATGTTTTCTGCAATTCTCATTAGTCGTTTGTTCTTGCGAAGTGTTGCGACAAAAGAGGGAAGTCGCGTTACTAATTTCCTATTTGGATCAGGATTCTCGTCGGCAAAATCTAATGCAGTATCAATGAAGTAATCTATGTTTATTATCAAAAACAAATTTGTTTTTCTCGCTATCTCAGCAGTTATTGTCCTCAGCTCGATTGTTGCCGTAGCGGTCTATGGATTGAAGCTCGGTATCGATTTTAAAGGAGGAACACTTCTCGAAATCAATTACACGAATGGCCGTCCTGATACAGGAGCGATTGTGGAAGTCTTGAAAAAGAATTCTATCACTGATGCAATTGCGCAGCCGTTGGGTGAATCTGGTCTTTCGATCAAAAGTCGCCCACTTTCTGAGTCAGAACTTCCTGCGCTTGTGGCTGATCTTTCTATCGATGGAAAATATCCTCTTACAAAAACCTCATTCACTTCGATCGGTCCTTCAGTAGGAAAAGAATTGAGTCAGAAGGCTGTTGTTGCCATTATTGTGGTGGTCATTGCGATTGTACTTTATATTGCATTTGCTTTCCGTGGGGTGTCAAAACCCGTTTCGTCTTGGAAATATGGTTTGATTGCAATCACCACGCTTATTCATGATATTGCTATCCCAGCCGGAGTATTTGCGCTTCTTGGTCATTTTCATGGTGCCGAAGTCGATACGCTCTTTGTGGTTGCGATTCTTACTGTGCTTGGTATCTCGGTTTCAGACACAATCGTGGTCTTTGACCGTATTCGTGAAAATCTCAAAAACCATATTGCTCCGACATTTTCCGAGACAGTCGGCAAAAGCTTGAGTCAGACGTTTGTTCGCTCGATCAACACATCACTCACGGTGATTATCGTGCTTGTATCACTCTATTTCTTCGGCCCAGCGACAACGACCAACTTCGCTCTTGTGCTCATTGTGGGAATGTTCTTCGGAACATATTCATCACTCTTTGTGGCAAGTCCACTTCTCGTGATTGTCGAAGGCTGGCAGAATAAGAAAAATTAGGGTTTAGATGTTAGGGTTTAGTAAAAAAGACGGCGCGTATGCGCCGTCTTTTTGTGTGTTATAATAGATTGCGTAGGCTGGTCTATCCTACTTTCTACTAACTACTTTCTACTAACTAATCTATGACTCTCTATATTATTCTCGGTGTTGTTGCGGTTCTTGTGCTTTGGCTTATTGCTGCATTTAACGGTTTTGTAACGCTTCGCACACGCACACAGGAAGCATGGGCTGACATCGAAGTTCAGCTCAAGCGTCGTTACGACCTTATTCCAAATCTTGTGAACACGGTGAAGGGATACGCAACGCACGAATCTACTGCCTTCGAAAAGGTAACACAAGCTCGTGCAGCTGCGATGGGAGCACGAACAGCAGGGGAGCACGGGAAGACTGAAGCAGTGCTTGGTCAGGCAATTACTGGACTCTTTGGAATTGCAGAAGCATATCCAGACCTTAAAGCAAACACAAACTTTATGGAACTTCAGCGTGAGCTTTCAGATACAGAAAACAAAATTCAAGCTGCTCGCCGATTCTACAATGGACAAGTGCGCGATTTGAACACAAAGGCGCAGAGCTTTCCAAGTAATATCGTTGCCGGAATGTTCAAATTTACAAAAATGGACTTCTT
>CAZPHJ010000067.1:0-2682 GCA_964586755.1 uncultured Candidatus Saccharibacteria bacterium
TTTTCCTTTTCCTAAATTGAATTACACTTTGCGCCTTCACCAAAAGTTCCCTCATCCCACTCCGCGGAACAGCCGACACCGGCTCCACTCCCAGACCTTTAGGGTCTGGGACCTCAGGGTTTGAGACAACAGTTCCAATCGGCTTTGATTCAGTAACCAACGGCTCATTTCCGCCCATTTGAGCCGTTGGTTCTGTCACCTCATCTATCGGATTTAAAATTGGCTCTGGTACAGCTTCTACAGGAGCTGGGGTTGATTCGATTGAAGCTTCTACAGGAGCAGGAGTCTCCACCACAGGAGTCGCAACTTCCTCAATAATAACCGGTTCAACCGGAGCAGGAGCCTCAGTTGGAACCGTTTCTACATTAGGAGTTACTTCATCTGCCATATGCAAATAGTATATCAAAAACGCCTATATTACGGCTTTTGGGCGGTACTTGCATTTATTTATTTAATATGGTATAATACCCAAAAATCACACGCATGGATCGAAACTTTAAAAACAAGCTTGGTGGCTTAGCCACGGCTCGGAATCAAGCAGATGTCTCAAGCGACATAGCACTTGAAAAAGAAGAAAAATATAGGAGTGCCTTCATCACGGAAGCAAACAGCTTCTGGCACAAGTTGGTGGCGACTGCGCACGAGATCAGCAATGAGGCTCACAACGCTTGGATAAATAATTTCGGCAACAGAACTGATATTGAATACTTTCTACGCAATACAGGCTTTACGGTTGATGCAAAAACCAGGAAAAGGCTCGGCCTTCTGTCTGAAAAGGAAGACGATCGATCTGTAACCTATGGTGGCTGGATCGAGCGTCATATTCTTTTGGCTCACTTTGAGCCGGTTGGGGGCATATATATATTTGCTTACCCAAACAGCAGGAACGATTACGAAAATGGATTGAACCTCAACACCATCCTTAAAACCTGCGAAAAATGCGGTTTTACGACGAAGCACAGCTTTGGCCAACACATGACCATCGTTGAGTTAACCAAGCCGGATGGATTTGATGACATACATGACGAAGAATAGCAATCGGGTTTGAATGGAACTTTCCATTCAAACCCGATTTTTTATTGCGGCTAGCATACTCCAAGAGTCATTCTGGTGAATGAGGAACGTCCGACGATTTAGCAAAATCGCCTACTGGGTTCGAAGACGCAATATAAGTTTACTAACTTCTATTCCCCTTCCCCTAATTTTTTCAAAAATAAAAAACCGCTTGACCAATTGGTCAAGCGGCAAAATTTTTAAATTCATTTTTTCCAGTTACGGCTCAAGCATATACAGAGCCTCACGGTTGTCCCGATAGAATTGCAGTTCCGGCAAAAACGATTGCCAATCTGCATTGTAGTAGCATAGGCTGAAAATTCCGATGACTACCCGTACATCATGTGGGCTTGGTTTTCCATCTTTGGAGCCAACAATCTTTGCAATCACAAGTCCCGGATTGTTTGTACGGATTGCAATCGCAAGATCGGTACCAGTAACCCATTCTTTGCGTACCAATTCGTTCAGCAGACTTCCGATATATCTTCTCGAAGCATGAATACACACATAATGTGAATCAACACCGGCACCAAACGCTTCTGCCATAGCCTCCTGAAGAAGAACACATTCTGACCCGTCTTTAAATATAAAACGTAGGCCATGCGTTTGTACAACAACCTGATCCTTCTCACGACCAAGCTGAAACGGAAATACTGGCGAAGCTTCTTTCGGCTGCAACGCTGTGGTTAAAAGATACAGCACAATACTTTTAAATTCATATTGGGGAAGCCTGTCGCATTCCCACATATTCAATTGAATTTCATTGTGATGCGCCACACCGAATTCTCCTTTTTTCATGCGCACCGCTCGAATAAGGATCGTGTCGTTATAGAACACGCCATACTTTTTCTGGTAGGCTTGAATCGATGATTTTATGTCACCTCTCCACGGAAGCGGAATGGTGTCTCTATTGATGAGCCATAGATTTCCTGGCTCTACAACTTCGCTTGTTTCCTGAGAATGCGCAGTGGAGACAAACATAAATACGGCCAAAAACGCTACAAATAAATTACGATGCTTCATATATTAGATTGATTATGTGACTTCGATCTCCCGCGTGGTTCGAGAAAACAAAGTCACATAAACAACCATTGCAAAGAGTCCATCTTGATTTCAAGATTAACACGTTTTTTCAAAAAGTCAAAACAAGCGCACGCACAACAAAAACGGGCGGACTGGAAGTATCCAGTCCGCCCGTTTTTTATTTTTTAGTATTAATAGCAATTGAAAAAACAATCATTTCCTTTGCACTTACACCCTCCTTCTTCCGTACCTCTGCCTTAAGTGGCAACAAATACGTTTCGGACTTTTTGTCCGGAAAAATTGATGTTTTCCATGTTGTCTTGCCGAGCGTTACCGTTACCGGAATAGATCCCCAACCCTTTTTGAAGGTGGCATACTTTTCTCGTATCTCTTTGGATTTTTTCTTATCAACATACACAAAATGCCATCCAGCCATTCCCGGATATAACACCACTTCTGATTTTACTGTATACACATTCTTTTTCGTCAAAAAATTTTATTTATTGAATTCCTCTTCGAGAGTCTTGATATCAAACTTCTTCATTTTGAGGAATGCCTGCGTGACCCGTCCGATCTTTTCTTTGTCTCCGCTTGCCATCATTCGCT
>CAZPHJ010000068.1:0-2497 GCA_964586755.1 uncultured Candidatus Saccharibacteria bacterium
CTTTGCCACTCAATTGTGTTGAGCGAGACTGCTTTGCATTGAAATGGTTGAAACCCGGCTTGCGAGCCTTGATCTTGCCGTTTTTTGTGAGCTTCAAACGCTTTGTATATGATTTGTTTGTTTTCATAAAATTATACTTTTTTTGCTGTGTCTCGTTCAATCACTAGGGCAAGTCCTTTTGGACCTTTCTTTGGCTCCTCAGCAATCTTGAACGGTTCTGTAATAAATCGAAGGACTCGATCGAGGCGCTCCTTGAGAAACTTCTCGTCTTGATACTTCGTGCGTCCTGAAAGATAGAGTTCTACTTTGATACGGTGACCTTCGGCAAGCCATTTCGAAGCCTGTTTTGCCTTTAGCTCCAAATCGTGTTCGCCAGTGGCGACTTTGATTTGAATAGCTTTGGTCTCGGTTCGTTTTGCACCAGCTTTCATTTTTTTCTCTTTCTTGGATTCAAGATAGAGGAACTTGCCGTATTCCATGATCTTAGCGATCGGTGGAACAGCATTTGGACCTGTCTCAATAAGATCAAGTCCGCGTGCTTCTGCAAGCGCGAGTGCTTCCTTTAAGGGGAGGATGCCGATATTCTGTCCTTCTTCATCGAGGACTCGAAGCTCGGCGGCGCGTATATATGAATTGGTTCTGACTCGTAGTTTCAAGGTTATATAGGGCTTATGCCGTATGGGGCTATATTAGCTTAAAATATCGGGTTCGTCAATCAAATACTCGATACTGTATACGACATACCAAATACTGTATACTGTCCCTATGGAATCGTATTTGGACAACCCAAAAGCCCATTTTGACTATGAAATGCTTGAGCGTTTTGACGCTGGTATTGAGCTTTTAGGCTTCGAGGTCAAATCGGTCCGAGCGGGCAAAGGTTCCATTACTGGTTCGCATATTATCGTACGAGGCGGAGAAGTGTTCATTATTGGAATGCGAATAGATCCATATCAAGTAGGCAATACGCCACAAGGGTATGAAGCAGATCGCACGCGGAAGCTATTGGTGACCAAAAAAGAGATCAGAACTCTTGAGGAAACTGAAGTCAAGAAGGGTTTGACACTAATCCCATTGTCGTTGTATAATAGAAACGGCAAAATCAAGATCAATTTCGCTATCGCTCGCGGTAAGAAGCAATTCGACAAGCGCGAGAGCATTAAGAAGCGAGATACGGACCGAGATATGCGCCGAGTTATGAAGAGGTAGGTTTGACAATAGAATAGGCCCGCACGTATTTGTGTGTTTGGTAAGGAATTGAAACTTCCTTTGCCCGCACGCGCGAGTACGCTTGCTCGGGACGAAATGTTAAACCATTTCGGGGATGAAATGAATAGACAATGAGTTTCATTCTGTGCACGCATGCCGAGTATGAGAACAATCTCGTAAACCTTTTCTCAAACATACAAATGCAAACGCATCTGTAGCAAAGCTCACTTCTCCGTATTTTACGGCGAAGGACTTTGATTTCGCGTTCGCCTAATACAGGCCAACCGAATGTCCTCGCTTGTGATTTCTAATAGCGAGATGAGGGCATAATAATTTTAGAATAGGGGACAGTAGCGCTTTGGATTGAACCCGAAATTGAAGAAGCTCGGAAGAGAAAGTATTTTGTTTGTTTTTATAGCTTTCTCTCTTAAACAAAAAAGACAAACTACGCATGTAGAAGTTTATAGGATCACGCATTGCACGGGGGCTCATTACCGCCCATCTCCACAATTTAAAAACCCGCCAATTTGGCGGGTTTTTAAATTGTGGAGATGGAGCGAGTCAACTGCTTGACTCGCGGCGGTAATGAGAGACGGAGCGATGTTTTTTCAGCAGAAAAAACCGCGAGTCGGGGTCGCGGAAATCCTGAGCGACGGCGAAGGATTATCTGTGACCACTACCACCCATCACATTTTTAAGAAAAGCCTTATAATATAAGGCTTTTCTTGTATTTTACTTGACTTTTATATTCAAATATGATATTATATAAATAAGCAATATTCATTACATCAGATGTTTTTAAGTTTTTTCAGTTTCCCAAAATGGTGATTGAAAAAACTTAAAAACAGAAAAAACAATGCTAAAAACAATCGCAGGGTGTTACTTCGCCTTTATTGCAGCACTTGGGATAAGTGCCGTAATGTTAATGTTCGTACTCGAACCAAAGATGATAATCCCCAGTTTGATCGGGGTGACAGTGCTGTCTTTGATTATCTATATTTTCTACCGGGTGGTTTCAAAAAAATCTGAAGCCCAGCAGAAATACATAGCGATAAGAAATGGCAGGGTGGCGCAGGTTTTGGCTGTTGTTTTGATTGCAGTATTTTTTATTGCTGCAGCAAAACATAACAATACTTCCGTTATTCATTTCATCCGTGTTTGGTTTGGGTTTTAATACAATCCGAACAATCATATTCAAGCCTTTCACTTCACTGTGATTGGCTTGTTTTTTGCCTCCTTTCAAAAAACTGCTCCTGCGGGTATAATGCCCAAGCATTCATCTTATTTG
>CAZPHJ010000069.1:0-2420 GCA_964586755.1 uncultured Candidatus Saccharibacteria bacterium
CCTTTAATCGCAAACCTGGCTTCCGGTGACATAGTCGCTACCGCAAACGGCGAACCAATTCCTTACGCTGTCGTAGGAGGATTTGTTGAGGTAAAAAGCATCAATGGTGTTACCAACGTAGCAATTTTGGCCGACTTCGCTGAACACGTTTCTGAGCTTTCTGATTCTGCTAGTGAAAGAGCGAAGGCGCGTTCAGAAGAACTTCGCAAACAATCTGAAAACAAAGAGGTGGTTGATTTCGAGCATTTCGCTACCGAACTTGAACGCTCACTCACTCGCGTCAAAATCGCAGATAAGTGGCGAACTAAGAAGTATCGAAAATAAACCTTTCGATATCGTAAATTCACCAATTCAACAATAATGGCCTATAGGCCATTATTGTTGAATTGGTGTAATCCGTATGGACCATACCCCCGCCCCCCATCGGCGCCCAAAGGGCGCCGATGGGGTTTTGATATTTCTTTTACAATATACTAGACTGAAATCGGACAGATGGAAGGAATAGAACATGAGAATCGCAATACTGATCTCTGGTGGCGGATCAACAGCAAAAGCCATCATCGAGGCGACCCGAACTGGCGACCTAATGGGCCTCGTAGAAGTGGCCTGTGTCATCGCAAGCAACAATACGTGTGGCGGAATCGAAAAGATCAAGGCTTTAGGCATTCCAATTCACGTTGTGAATCCGAAGTCTTACCCAGACGACAAAACGGGTTTCGGAAACAAGCTTCTTCGCATTCTCGTTGATGACTACAACGTCGACGCTGTCGGCCAACACGGCTGGATGCCGATAACTCCAAGCAACGTCATCGCTCGCTTCCCCGGCAAGATGCTCAACCAACATCCCGGACCGCTTGACCCTGGACACGCCGACTTCGGCGGAGTAAACCCAGGAATGTTCGGTGCCAGAGTTTCGTGTGCCAGGCTGTACTATTGTCGTACGATCGGGGCTGATTACTGGACAGAGGCGACCGCCCACATTGTCACTGAAGGCGTCGACGAAGGCTTGCTGGTGCACACTGAGCGCGTACCGATTGAACCCAGTGACGACGTCGCCAGTCTCCAAGCCCGACTACTCCCATCAGAACATCGGGTATGTATCGAGGCATGGCGACTTATGGCGACAGGCAAGGCAAATCCCCACCTGCGTGAGAGTAGGTTGATTTCTAAACAACGAAGTTTCACTCTTCAAGAAGCAAAGAGGATCGCAAAGACACTATACCCGAAAGGCTAACGCACCACTTTTAGTAGGTGCGTTTTTATTTTGTCCGTTATTATCTGGGCGAAGGTTATTTTTCGAACATTATTTAGTCACCATCATCTACGTAAAATTCATAATATGAAAGAACAACTGAACTGCTCAGAATAATCCAAAGAACCAGTTCTTCAACTGGAAATCTTATTTTACCGTACAAGTCAACTATGCCAACATACTGACCAGGAAAACTCCACTGACCTATTGATAAAGCTGTGATTTCGAAAATCAAATATAGAAAAATGAAAAACGGCGCGACTTTTAAATATTTCCTTAACATGGAAGGTTTTTTATAAACAAAATAGCAAAATGGTAGAAGTGCCAAAAGACCTAAAATTAAGTAGGCGTAAGGCAAATATAGATATCGTGGTGACAAAAAGTAGATTGCTATAATAAGGATTGCCCAAATTAATCCTGGAATCAATCCGTACCAGATATTTGGCGAAATATCATTTCCTTTGTCATGATCAACAAAATGTTCGTAGAAAACTATGATAAAAAATACCCATAGAAAAAACCATAACGAATTGTCTAGAACAACTATTCCAAATAGTTTCTGCTTGAATATCAAAGTCTCACTGTTAGCCCATGCCCAAGCGTGATTGTAGGTTGCTAAAAAATCTAAACAAAATGCGAAAACTGTACCAATCAAAAATGACCCTGTGAGTATCCTTGTAAGATTTCGTGGCCTTCTAATTAAGAGGTAAATTGACGGTATCCCGAAATATAATATGGTTGAAACTAAAAACTTGACTTGAAATATCAGACTAAAAGCCGCAGAAAAAACTATCAATATAACCAAAATTATCAAATCGAGCCTTAAACTTTTTTCCATATTTATCTCAAAATCTTTTCCGTCCCGTCGGTAATATCAATAATTCTCGAAGGGTTTGCAACAACCTGTCCCCCATCTTCGTAGAAATCTATATGATGGCCGAAGTAGGCTCTTGCTTCAGAAATATTTTTAGCGATTGAGTGACCTTGAGGATTTGCAGATGGTGCTACAAGCGGGCCGGTGTATTTCAAAACTTCAATCAAATCTTTTTTAGCTGGCAAACGAAATGCCATTGTGTTTTTTCCGCGGTGAAGATAGGCGAATTTTTCATCCTTGCAGGGCAAAACAATACCTGCCGGGCCATAACCATTTTTAGGATCTTTACTCCAA
>CAZPHJ010000070.1:0-2334 GCA_964586755.1 uncultured Candidatus Saccharibacteria bacterium
AATTATTTGAAAAAGATTTTGAAATCCGACACATCGATCACGATACTCCGTTTGGTGTGAAAGATGTCGACTTTGCAGTAGTTCTTTTGAAAAAGAGGTAGTTTGATATACTACATCCATGAAAGTAATTTCCTGGAATACCAATGGTCTGCGTGCAACGCTTCGCGACAATCTCTTCTTCCCCCTTTTTGAACAAGAGAAGCCAGATATTCTTGCAATTCAAGAAACAAAGTGCGATCCATCTCAACTTCCAGATGAAGCAGTAAATATTTCCGGATACTATTCGTACTTTGCTACCTCGACATACAAAAAAGGCTACAGTGGTGTCGCCGTCTATACCAAAGAAAAGCCTATTAAGGTGGAGTACTTAGGTATCCCCCGCTTTGATGAACAAGGCCGCACTCTAGTACTTCATTTCAAAGATTTTGTATTTATCAACTGCTACTTCCCCAATGGCGGAGGTGCTCCAGAAAAGTTGCAATACAAACTCGATTTCTATGATGCTTTCCTCGCGTTTGCTGACAAACTTGCAAAAAAATTGCCCGTGCTTGTGACTGGTGACGTGAATGTGGCACACGAAGAGATCGATCTTGCTCGACCAAAAGAAAATAGTAAGCACGTTGGATTCTTGCCTGTCGAACGAGCATGGCTTGATGAATTTCTTGCTCACGGATTCACTGATGTGTTTCGACATTTCTACCCCACTCAAATTGAGGCGTATACGTACTGGGATCAATTTACTCATGCTCGTGAACGCAATGTGGGTTGGCGCATTGATTACTTCCTTGCCTCGTCCAAGCTCATGCCCCGCGTCAAAGGCACAAAAATCCATGCCGATTGGTACGGTTCAGACCACTGCCCAATTTCGATAGAACTAGTATAAGTTACATTGACTTGTAAAAATTTTGAGAGTAGGCTACGTATAAATCAAATGCATATTCATTCATGTTTCCAGAAATACAGTGCTCGGAAAAGCTCGAGATGTTGTTGGTAAACATACAACATGCTCTGGCACAAAATGATTCAGTTGAAGAAATAAAACTTTCTTTAGATAAGCTTGAGAATTATTCTAAAAACCCAGAGTTGTGCGACAAAAAGCATATTGATCAATTGATTAATATTTTGAAAGACAAACTTGTCATCAAGGCATGCTCGATTGTTTCTCAGGATTATGCTTCTTTACAAGAACGATATAAAGCGCTTTTGCCGGTTCATCAGGTTTTATTGGCAACCGATTTTGGTAATTCGTACTATCGAGGTGTAGTTTCTGCTCTATTTAATCGATTCTATGGATTAAAAGTAGCACTTAGTTCCAAGTAAACAAAAAACGCATCGCAAGATGCGTTTTTTATTTCAACAAGCGAGAGACGTATGTCGTTTACGAATACAACATCCGAGCGATGTTGAAATAACGTATTCGTTATTTTTTCACTCCGTGTTTTGCGTGTAATTTTGAGACTTCTTCCTCTTCAAGTTCTTCTTTTGCTTTCTTTGCTTCTTCGCCGAGAGATTTGAGTTCTTGATCAGAAAGCATTTCAAGTTCCCCTACTCTCTTGTCCAAATATTTACGAGTGTTTTTTGCAGGGTCATCGAGTACTTCTTCGAGGAGCGCGTGTAATATCCAGCCCATGCGTGGACCTGGTTTCATGCCCGCCTTGGTGTCGGGTGAATTCCACTCATTTATCAAATAATTTCCATCGATTGCGAGTTGTCCTACAGATATTGGGTCGCGGAGTACTTGGTCGATCATGGCATGGTACTTGCGGAGACGATATGGTGCTTCTTTCTTTTTCATACCCACACGGTCGCATTCGCGCACGTTCATGAGTGTCCAGATGTTGTCCTTCCCTACTTTTGCTACCACACGACGAACAGCCGAGAGCGTAATCATCTCAGTGTCAGAGAAAAACATATGTTGGCGAACGAGCGTAACAACCAGATCAGTCGTCTTTTTTGGAAAGCGGAGTCGTTCCATGATCTTCTGTGCCATGCGCGCGCCAACCACTTCGTGGCCGTAGAATGTGTACTTCCCTTTTCCTCCTGCCTTTGTAGCATCGTAGCGACGGGTGCGAGGTTTGCCGATATCGTGAAAGAGTGCGGCGAGGCGAATCTCAAGTGACCACTTTTTGTCCGCAGCTTGTTGGAGTGCATGAAGAAGATGCTCGTATACATCGAAGATGTGTTCGCCGAGCTGTTCACAGCCAATTCCCTCTTCGAGTTCGGGAATGAAGTGTTTGAGTAGTCCAAGCTTTTGCAACATGCCTACACCCACCGCTGGTTCTGGTGAGAGAATTATTTTTTCGAATTCATCACGAATACGTTCTGTGGATATCT
>CAZPHJ010000071.1:0-2328 GCA_964586755.1 uncultured Candidatus Saccharibacteria bacterium
GGATGCGCTTGGATTTCGATGAAGTAGTTTTCTTTACCGAAGATGTCTTGGTATTCGGCAACGAGATCGTCTGCCTTTTCCATATTGCCTGCCAAGAGTGTTTGAGAAAGTTCGCCACCCATACATCCTGAAAGGGCAATGATACCGTCATGATATTGACGGAGAATTTCTTTGTCCATGCGGGGTTTGTAATAGTAACCTTCAAGGTTGGCTATCGTCACCAGACGCATTAAGTTTTTGTAACCCTGGAGATTTTTTGCAAGAAGAATGAGATGGTAATAGCGCTTCTGCCCAGTCTCGGAACTTTTTTCGAGACGAGAGCCGGAAGTCATATATGCTTCAACTCCGATGATCGGCTTGATGCCAGCTTTTTTTGCAATCTTATAAAACTCGATTGCGCCGTACATGTTGCCGTGGTCGGTGAGGGCAATCGCGGTCTGATCGTTCTTTTTGGCAATATCTACCATCTCTTCGAGTTTGGTCAGACCATCGAGAAGGGAATAATGGCTATGCGTATGAAGATGTACAAATTTACTAGACATAATTGGGTATGGAGACCTGCCCCGTAGCAAGCCGAGTGTGCATTCGACGCGAGGCTTTGCTTCTGGGGTGGACGAATTTGGATGACATGTGGAATGAGTATAGCAGTGTCGAGCTCAATTTGACAAAAAAGTAGAATGCTTTAGAGTGAGCAAAATTATCGTCCATGGAAAATTATATAAGTTCTACACGCCCAGTAAATGAAAGAAAAAAAGACTTCCTCGAATATGTAAAAAAAGCGTGGCTTTGTGCGGAATCGGTATTTATCAAAAAAAAGATAAAACTGAAATTATCAAAAATTGACTTTGTTGGTCGGAAAAAAGATCCGATAAAGGTATTCTTTGGAAGTTTTAGAGTGTATACATCTCGTGATGTCTTAAAAAACAGGGTTGCTGAATTTGATTTTTTTCCTGATGCGCGGGTGCATATTCGTATCTATCATTCGAAAAGGGAAGGCTCGGTTTTGCATATTGTTGATTTGTCTCACATTAATAATGTGCAGTCAGTAGTACGTGATTATCTCGCTATGATCCTTACTATCTATTATAGAAATTGCCCAAAAGAAACCGCTCAGATATGAGTGGTTTTTTTTATTGACACTTTAATAGGAAGGAGTAGAGTTAAGGTAATAAAATGTACAGCATATGAAAAAGCTTGCAAAAAAGCTGTTGTATCGTTTTGCAGACACACGGCTCGGTATTCTTATTGTTCTCATCGTTTTGTTCTTTAGTGAGGGAGGCTACAAGAAAAAAGAAGTGGATTTTATCTCTTAAATTTTGTTCGCCTGCCAGGGTTACCTGGCAGGCGAATTATTGTATATTATGTACATATGGGAGTAATTGTCGGAATAGACGAGGTTGGGAGGGGTCCTATTGCCGGGCCTGTGGCCGTTGGAACCTTTTGTATATTTGATAAATCATTTATGACAAAAGTGCGTAGGTTTACTTTGCCACTTCGTGACTCAAAGCAACTTTCCAAACAACAGCGCGAAAAATGGTTTGAGCAAATTGAGTCTTGGCAAAATGAAGGAGCGTGTGCTTTTTCTGTGTGTATGATTAACGCTCAAGAAATCGACCGTAAGGGTATTTCTCATTCTATTAAAAAAGCGCTTCTTACCACACTTCAAGATCTAGAAATAGAAAACACCGATATGATTTTTCTTGATGGCTCACTCCATGCACCTTCCTCGTTTGAAAATCAGAAAACAATCATCAAGGGGGACGAAACAATATCAGTAATTTCACTCGCATCAATTGTGGCCAAAGTCACTCGTGATAGGCATATGGCAAAGATAGCGAAGCGTTATCCGAAATATGGATTTGAACAACATGTGGGCTATGGCACAGAGGCTCACTATCTGGCTATCAAAAAACATGGGGTTACGCCTCTACATAGAAAGAGTTTTTTGAAAGGAGTTAATATTGGGTTTAGTAATATTTAGTTGAATTCTGACAACCATACTATTATTTATACCAGGCATTGACTTTATACCACTATATGTGATATAATATTTATAAGGGTAATATTGCCCTTTTATAATCAAAAACTTTAAATCATGAATGATGTAAAAGTTGAGACGTTCAAAAGCGCTGCACAATGTACGCGCTTCGCAGGTGCTATCGCACTGCAAATTGTTAAATTAATTGATGGACAGGCTGAAAACAGTTTTGTTCAGTCAATTATTTCTTCCCCAGACTCCGAAGAGAGCCAAGAGGCGAAGCAAATTGTTGAAGAAGTCGTTACGCGATTTCTTCAGATAAAAGTCGATCCCTGGAAACGCGAAAAGGA
>CAZPHJ010000072.1:0-2313 GCA_964586755.1 uncultured Candidatus Saccharibacteria bacterium
CCGCCCATTTGAGCCGTTTGGCTTTAGAATGCTTTGGCTTTGAGCCAGTCTTTTTCGAAGGTTTCTTTCAGTTGAGCAAGGACTGTAGGGTCGGTGAGGAATATGCCTAATTCTCGGTTTTTGAGGAGGGAATTCGGAGAGAAGTTTTGGGAGCCGACGAAGCCGTAGGCTTCGTCGGCTATCATTGCTTTTGCATGAATAAAGAGTGATTTTGATCCAGAATTTGTGCGGATTTTTACGCCGGCATTGCGCAATCGGACGAATGCAGGACGCCACTCACTCGCCATCGTCATTATCAAGCGTACGTCTACTCCACGCTCTGCACTTTTCATGAGTGAGGCAATAATATCTTCATCTTCCATGAGCAGGTTATAGATAGTCAGATTCTTTTCGGCGCTTTCGATAAGTGCAATGAGGTCATCCTTGGCATTCGGACTCCATACGAGACTATCGCCATATTGCGGAGCGATGATTTCATCATTCCAATCTGCAGTGAACGTTCTCTCTATTGCTTGTACATCCGCGGGGTTTTTGGTGAGAATTCCAAACTCACGCCCCGTTGCATAATATTTTGGCGTGAGGTTCCATGTCATGATGAGCGCTTTGTTTCTGTCGATGACGAGCGTCTTTTGGTGGGTGAGCGCAAACGATGAAGGCGACCAACGAACGGGAATGTTTTGCGATTGAAAATATTCGTACATGACGTCGTTCTTTTTGTCAGGTTTTCCATAATAGCCATGATTGAGCAGCACGCGGATATCCAAGCCGTTTTTGTGTTTGCGTGCAATTACATCTCGCACTTTTGTATCTTTGAAATCATACGCAACAAGATCGATGGATTGTGTCGCGCTTTCGAGTATGTCGAGTAATGGTGCCGTGCCGGCTTCAGGCTGGATAATGATGGCAAGTGAATCCGACGGAACAGAAATGCTCGGAAGTTCTGTTCTTGTGTGTAGTACATCTATTTTGTCGAGATAAATTGTCTGCCCGAGAAGAACAGAACTGAGTGCAATAAGCGACCAGAGTGTTATTTTGAAAAGGTGCTTACGCAGGAATGTATACGGGATCATAGATACATTGTATCTATTTTTTCTTGTGCACCAAATTATTTTGTATCTTTTGTCTTTATGTAAGTGTTTCCTTAGACATTAGAAATTAGTCATTAGATATTTGATATCGTTCTTCCCATACGTCCCAAATGTTTTTTGCGATGTCTATCGGCGTGCCCTCGTATGCGTAGTAATGCAAGTCGATGAATGGAAGGGAGTTGCATTCGATAATGCCCCATTTTTGTGTGTCAGGATCGATTGTCGGATCTTGGATAATAACATCGAAGCCCACGATGGATGCTTGTGTTGCCTCGCCGGCTTTTTTGAAATACTCGTGCATCTTTGGATGGACTTCAGTGAACAATTCTTTTGTATATCCGCCGAAAAATCTTCCCGTCTTTGCAGTGAGATCAAGCACTGTGCCTTTTGGCAAAATACTTTCGAGCGTATATCCGAATCGCTTGATGAATTCTTTTGTATCGTCGCCGACTTGAATTGCATTTATTTTCTCCGGACGATTTGCGTTTTGGGTATCAATCAATTCTTGGACTGTATGTGTTCCATCGCCAGTGACGCACGGTGGCTTTGCTTGAAAGAATCCGCAGAGTTTATTATTGACTACTGTCGCGCGGTGTACCGGACCGAAAAGATGTTCTTCGACCACGAGTTCGAGTGCGATCTGTCTCGCAAGGTCGTACGCATAGCGAAGTTCTTCAACGGTATTGATGTTGGTGGTTGTATGTCGTCCACGACTTCCAGAGCGAGGCTTGATGATGACTGGCTTTTGTAATTCTTGAAATGCACGCACGGCTCCCCGGAAAGAAGAGACAGTTCGCGCTTTCGGTGCAGGGACACCAGCTTTTTCGAGTACATGAGAGAGCTTAAATTTGTCGTCGAGCCAGTCGTAGCCTTTTTGAGGGAGCCAGTGGGGAATCGGTATACTCTGGAAATACACCCATCGATTACCAATCTTGGCACGATACTGTTCGAGATATTTTCTGAACATTACAATCTGTTGCATTTTGATTCCTCGACGATGTGCTTCTTCCCAGATGAGTTCCGATCGTCCGCTTACTGCCTTTGTCCTGTCGTCACTAAAGCGCGCAAGTCCAAGTAATCGAAAAAAACCGACAAGGCCAGCATTGATCGCGTTTGCAATATATCCTTCGCGAGGGACGCGCACCCAACCAAACAAAAAATCCATCATTCGAAAGAGAATGTCATCAAGGATGCTCATTGCACGGAATACTTTGTGATTGACCGG
>CAZPHJ010000073.1:0-2273 GCA_964586755.1 uncultured Candidatus Saccharibacteria bacterium
ATATATGAAAAACTTTTTGGTTTGATTATTCATAAATTTGTATTGGCAAACGACGTGCCACGCGGAGCGTGGAAAATCCTTTCTGATTCAGAGTTTTTTGGGGGGAACGCAGAACAGACGGCGCTTCGCGCCGACCATATTTTTGACGGAAATTTGAATTCCGAATTTTTGCGGTGTGTATTAAACAAAGTTCGAATATATTTTGAGCAAAATCCCGACGAAGATTGAAATGCGCCTCGGACACGCTCGCGGACTCGCGTGTGCAAAAACCAAAAAATTTCCTTGCATTTTTCTCGCGTCTCCTCCCCCCACCCCTCCGCCGCGAAGCGGAAAAAGAAATGGAAAGGAAATTTTTGGTTTTGCTTCGCCGTAGTCATAGCTATATTGTACTATAGTTCAAGATTGTTTGGAAATGCAATATCTATTATGCTATCATTATGTTGATAAGTCAGAAACTGGGAGAGAATATCAAGAAGATACGGACTCGCAAGGGAATGTCGCAAGGCGACATTTGCCGAGCGCTTGATATGGATAGGGGGTATATGAGTGCCATTGAAAATGGCAAGAAAAATATCACCATTTCACAGTTGGAACGATTGGCAGGAGCGCTTGGTGTTTCGGTTGATAATTTGTTAAAATAGAAGCTATGAACAAAACCCTCGGAGTAATCTTTACAATAATATATACCCTCATCGCATTTTTCTTGGGTGTTTTAATGGGTATCCATGGGCCAGAACTAACTTTACCGTCTTCAATCGGATTTCTCGGTATTGCGATTGGAATACTGTGGTGGATTTATTTTTTCATCAAACGAAAAAATTTCAGGCGGAGTAGCATGATTTTTTCTTTGGCGTCGGTAGGTGTTGGTCTACTACTCGTGGGTGCGATAATTGCGAGTCGGAATCCACTAATTCAACTGGAAGAATCTCGTGACGCGAAACATGCAGCGAGTGTGGAAGTCCTTAATATGAAGGATGAGATTCTATTTTCCAAAACAGGAAACCCTATCGGGGTCAGACTAAACTATCAAATGCGTTTTCCTGACAGTGACTACTTTTGGCAATCAGTATCAATAAGCCCCAAGGACCAACTTGGGGCAAGTATTTGGGCTTCAATGCAAATGGTCAATCGGAATATTGAACCGCCAATGACCAGCACCGATCCGTCGAAGTACGCGGTGAGGTACGAGCAAGGGAAAACATATAAATTCACTGTTGATATGATTCCCGATTTTGTTATTCAGAATGTTGATAAAACGAAACAATGTATTAAAAAGCCATCAAAAGATTACGTAGATACTTTTCAAAAGTTGATTCAGAATGAAGATGTGCGCTTCGATATTATAGTATCTGGAACAGAATTTACTGGAATTACTGCGAACACTTACAGCTTTAAAGAGTTCTATGATAGCGCTATTAAGGAAGGTGCGCTTGAATGCGCGGAAAACCAAACAAATCATTTTTGATGATATTATACTAATTCCATAGGCTTATGGTCACTATTTTGAGCAAAAAGAAAATAATCTCCCTCCTTGTAGCAATTGCCTTTTTATTTCTTTTCTGGCTTCTTGCCTTTGGTGATGCTGAACCTTGGCGGTATTCCAAAAATCTATCCTGTTCATCAAAACTAGAGGATAATAAAATTTTTATTGAGTACTCATCTAAGACTGATATTGCTGGGACGATAACTAGCCATCCAATTACCTCCTTGGAGAAAGCGCGTATGTTGGAAATATGTAGAACACTTGAAAAGCATCTCGAGTACAAATTCTTTGGTCACGCTATTGTTTCATTTGGATACCGAGCAACGTTCAATACCGCAAGAAAAACCTGGTGTGAACTCACTCCCATGCAAAGTGACGCTAATGTGCTCAAAAATATGGAAATGAATGGCATTGATGGAGCATGGATGCTCTGGAACCTTCTCGACTCACAGACAAGTTCAGATCCTACGCAATATGGTATTTTGAATATGCGTGGATCTGATTCAATCCTGAAAGATGGATGTATAGATTAGCAAATACTTATTCTTGCGGTACTACTAAACTCTACCGAAGCCACTGAGCGAACGCACACAACGCCGAAGCAGCCAGCGCGAGCGAATGCGAGCGGGCTATGCGAAGGCGCTTGTGTGGGTTCGCGGAGGTTAGAGTCACCACCAAACGTGGATAGCAGGGCGCCTCGGTCGCCGTGAAGGCGGAGAAAAGAGCAATCAAAACGTGATAAAATAATGATGCTCTTTTCGGAGACTGAAACGGCGAAGCAAAACCAAAA
>CAZPHJ010000074.1:0-2195 GCA_964586755.1 uncultured Candidatus Saccharibacteria bacterium
TGCCGTTCCAATACCCTTCTTCGTAATTGTTTTTGATGAACATGACCTCGGCGCCAATCTTGAGCTTGAGTACTTCTGGTGCGAGGCAGGATTTCTTGAGTGCTTCGATAATCATATCGTTGCCCTTGCCGGACATGACGAATTCCTTTGGGTCACCATCGATCTTTGCGAGTTCGGCATAGTTGATCGCATCAACATCCACGTTGTGGGTGTAGAGCTTGGTCGGAAGCGCGCCAACGTTCTCGGCATTCATGCGACCTTTGACGAGTGCCTTGTGGGTATCTTCTACAGCATTCGCACGCATAGCATTCAAGATTTCCAAAAATTCATTGTCTTCCTGGCGGTGCTGTTCGGTGAGGTAGCAAATCGCTGGCTTCATCATTTTCCATGATCGCGAATGGATTACCATGTCGCTCACCACATCTTCCTCTTCTTGCATGACATCGCCTGAATCGTAGTCGATGAAGAGTTCGCCTTGAGGCACGGCAGGCTCTGCCTGCCGTGCCTGAATTGATCCCGTCTTTGTCACTGGTGGCAATTGAAAAAAATCTCCAGAGAGAATCACCTGGAGTCCGCCAAACGGCAGGTCATTGCGCTTGAATCGTCGGCAGACCCGCTCAACCATATCGAGTCGATGTGCGTGGAGCATGGAGACTTCGTCGATGATGAGCACGCGAGCTTTTTCAAATCGCTTCCAAAGATATGGCTTCTGTTCGAGCTGTTCAAGATCGAAATCAGTGAGCGACTCACGAATACCAATCCCCGCCCAACCATGGATCGTCTGGCCATTCATGTGCGTCGCGGCGATACCAGTCGAAGCAGTAATCGCAACCGGAATATCATGCGCATCGAGCCATTTGATATATTGCCGAAGTGTGTGCGTCTTTCCAGAACCAGCCGATCCCGTAAGGTATACGTTTACGCCGGTCTTCATAATATTGAGTGCCTGAGCTTGAGTCATGAAGTTCAGTATACAGTATTTGGTACACGGTATACAGTATATTAAACAAAAAAAGAGCCGGGGGATGAATCCCTCAGCTCTATACTTACTAACCCGATTACTCACACAACACACAAAAATTCTTTTTGGAATAATGCCTCCCAAGCCAGAAACCATCAATCCGGCTCAGGAAGCATTATTAACCCGGACAAAGATTATTACTTGTAATATAAACCTAAAGGTTTGATTCGTCAACCTATTTCAAAATATCCTTCAAATCCCCGAGTGGAATTACTACGGTGGAAACGCCTGCTGCGTATGCTGCAACTTGATACGGAGGAAAGATGAGAACAAAATTATTCCCATCTATGTAAAAGAACTGAAGTGATTCAGGAGACGGTGCCGTTCCCATGCGAACCATATCAAGCTGATCTTCATCGAGCGGAGCGTTGAATCTTTTGGCAAGATCTTTTACCAATGAATCGTACGAGATTTTTGAAAGACGGTCGAGATAACGAGTATTCGGCTTAAAGAGCGCTGACAATTCGATTTGATTGCCTACGGTATCGAATGTGAATGTTTTGTAATATGTATTCGGATGGGCACCACCTGTATCTTCATACACCTGATAGACATATGAGACGGTCTTATCACCCAAATACTTTTTATATTCAATATCCATCGCATACTTGCGACCATCCCCCTTCATGCGTTCCATTTCTTGTGCGCTAAAGAATATGTCTGTGTTGCTCGGAGAAAAATACATAATGCGATCGTTCAGCCAGTTTTCCATCACAATCTGAGCATTTGCATTCACACCTCCTGGGTAGACAATAGCAACAGTCGAATAGTCATTTTCGTTTTTGTACACAAAATCACCATTCGTATCCTTGGTCGCACCAGAAACAGTGGTTGCAACGATAGGGACTGACTCAGCAACGGGAGCCTGAACCAAAGGCTTAGGAATGAATTTCCAGACAAAATAGCCGGCGACCACAAGAAGGATAATAAGTAGTAGTTTTTTCATATTCATATTGTACCACTCAGCAAAATAAAAACGGAATCATTGCTGACTCCGCTTATAAAAATTTGTTCTACTCTTTATTTCCGTCTTTACACCGGGGTCAAATACAATTTTTGGAATGACGCACTCTGGTACGATTATTTGTGTGTTCTTTTTTACATGTCTCGCTTTTTTAACTAAACATTTCTTAAGAACAAGATCGCCAAGATTCGGCATATGTACTGGTTCACC
>CAZPHJ010000075.1:0-2178 GCA_964586755.1 uncultured Candidatus Saccharibacteria bacterium
TTTATGGACGACACAAAGTCATCACAGCTCGTAAAAGAGCTATTTGCAGTTGGCGCACACTTCGGGTACTCTCGAACACGTCGTCACCCATCGACAGCGAAGTATCTCTTCGCTACGAAGAATAAGGTCGATATCATCGATATCGAACACACAGAACAGCAACTTATGAAAGCTGCTGAATTTATGAACAAGCTTGGCCAAAAGGGCAAGACTGTTGTTTTTGTTGGATCAAAGCCAGAAGCAAAGGAGTCTGTCGGCCTCGCAGCAGAAAGTCTTGGTTTGCCATACATTACCTACCGTTGGGTTGGAGGTATGCTTACAAACTTTTCTGAAATGAAAAAGCGTATCAACCGTCTCGAAGAACTCCGCGCCGCAAAAATCTCTGGAGATCTTCAGAAAAAATATACAAAGAAAGAACAGCTTCTCATTGCTCGCGAAGTAGCGAAGATGGAAGACTTATTCAGTGGTGTTGTATCGCTCAAAGGTATTCCAGATGCTATGCTTATTGTAGACCCAAAGAAAGAAGAAAGTGCGGTGAAAGAAGCACAACGTCTCGGAGTACCAATTATTGCAATCGGCTCTACTGACTGTGACATCACTGTCTCTGACTACCCTGTTCTTGCAAACGATTCATCACGTGCTTCAATTGCATTCATCGTCAAATACTTGGCGGATGCATACAAACAGAACTAGTAAGTACTTAAGTGGATAGGAGTAAGTAGAAATACAATACTATCTGCATACATGTTTACCATTTACTATTAATTACCAACTATTTTATGGCAATCACAACAGAACAAGTAAAAGAATTGCGAGACGCTACTGGTGTTTCAGTTATGCAGTGCAAGAAAGCTCTCGAGGAAGCAGAGGGCGATATGGAAAAAGCACTTCTTATCCTCAAAAAGAAATCTACTGAAATCGCAGCCAAGAAATCTGATCGTGAAGCTACAGCCGGTGCGGTAGCAAAAGCACAAAAGGAAGGAATGGGGATTCTCCTCACTCTTCGTTGCGAGACTGACTTCGTAGCAAAAAACTCCGATTTTACTGCTGTTGCAGAAACACTTGCAGGTATCGCCTTGGAAAAAGGCAAGGCGGAAGCAGAGGCACAGGCTCCAGATCTCATTGGTACTGCAGTGCAAAAGCTTGGAGAAAATATCCAGCTTGGCGAAATCGTAACCGTAGAAGCTCCAGTGATTGGCTCATATGTACATGATGGACGAATGGGCGTCATTGTTGGCCTTACAGGCGGAACAGAGGCTCTTGCAAAAGATATTGCAATGCATATCGCAGCGATGAATCCTGAATACAAGACACGTGCAGATGTGCCAGCCGATGCAGCAGAAAAAGTAAAAGCTATGTTTGCAGAAGAAGTGGCAGGGTCTGACCGTCCACAGGAAATCAAAGACAAGATGCTTGCTGGAAAAATCGATACATTTTTCAAAGAGCGTACGCTTTCTGACCAGTCATTCATCAAGAATCCTGACCAGACTATCGAGGCTCTTCTTAAAGCAAATGGTGCTACTCTCGTCGACTTCGTTCGCGTTGCAACAGCGTAGCAGTCGCAACACTGTATACTGCTCCCTAACCCCTACTATATGATTTCAACTATTACCATCTTCTTTTTAACCCTCATCATTGCAACCGCAATGATAGGCCGCAAAATCTGGAAACTCCGCAACGGGACTATTGTTGCTGGTTCATATGAAGAGGCTGATTGGACAGAACTTTCTGTCGAAGCAGTTCGTAATAGATTTTTGGAAATCATAAAGTTTAGCATTCACCATTTTATACTCGTGATGCTCAAAGTGTGGATCATCACGAGTAACTGGGTGAAGCAAGCGGATGCCAATATCAAAAATCGTCTTATGTATAAATTACACAAGAACGCCCAGCATCCGGCAGGAGTCAAACCATCGCGTTTTTTGAAACATATTCGAGATCACAAGAATGCTGTAGTAATAGCTATCCAAAAGGACACAATTGAGGAAGGAGGATAACACATTTGGATTTTGAGAAAAATGTGCTAGTATGGGAAAGTTGAAATGTGAACAAAGACCCTAAACCGCAATGGCGGTCGGGTGAACAAAAATAGAAATTTTTGTATTAGCCGCTTTAGCTCAGTCGGTAGAGCAACAATTTTGTAAATTGAAGGTCCCCAGTTCGAATCTGGGAAGCGGC
>CAZPHJ010000076.1:0-2008 GCA_964586755.1 uncultured Candidatus Saccharibacteria bacterium
AGCGTTAGGATTTTGTCACTCATCTCTTTACCGCCATGTTCGAGGGAGAGGAAGGTTCGAAAACCGGCTTTGCCGTAGGTTTCAGAGAATTCTTTTATTTTTGGAGAATCAGCACGCTTAAGGGTTGTTAGATAATTGAGTATTTGAATTTGTTCCGGAGGAGTGTACTCTTTAAATTTGATACCAATATTCGCTTCTACTGTCCCTCTAAATGATTCATTAGACCAGAGCATTCCAAACAGTTGAGCAGAGCCGGTAGATTCTTCAGAATTTTTGCTTGCTAATAAATCATAATCATTAACCTCACTAGTCTGGATACAACTAAGCGCAAAGAGAATATATTTATATATTTTCCCAAGTTCTTTCTCTCTCAGTTTAGTGTCGTGCAAATCAGTATTTTTTAATTCGCTCTCGTATTTTTTGATGTCCGTTGTTGCCATACCACGATCATTTAGGTATTCATTTTCAACTGATCTAGCATACCTTCCTAGCATCTTTTTATATTCATTTTCCTTTTCAACTAGGAATTTTATATTTTCATAATCTTTTTCTTCTGAAAGTGAAATATCCTCTGACCATATGCCGAGTGAAATATCAGCGAATTGATTGTTGCCAATTTCGGCTAGTTCTCTAAATTCGCCAGAAGCACGACCGTGATATTCGGGGCGCTCAATAAAGTGATTTACATACAACGTGAGGAGTAAGTTTGAATCTTCATAAGATGTTTTATCTTTTAGTTCTTCAAGGAGTTTAAGTAATGCCGGATACGTACTTCCATAAGTCTTTACGGTATCAAGATGCGCCGAGTACATGTTTTCTACTTTTGCAAGAGTATTGAGAGATGTTTCGAAATTTTTTCCACCTTTAAAGTCAATTGTTTTTCCTATGATATTGAGTGTTCGAGTATCAGCATAAGAATACGGATGTTCTTCGTCCGTTTCAAAGCCAATTATTAGATTGAATATTTTTACGTTGAGTGAAATTACAGAACTTGGAGCGTTCTCATAATTTGGAAAAATTTCGTCCATTGTTTTGTAGTAAAGATTTTCCTCTTTTCTATCAATATACATTCCATTGTTACTTTCGATACTAGCTAGAACTTTCTCAAGATTTTTTTGAGCCTTGACCCAGTTAAATTTCTCGTTTTTTGTGAAATGGGTCGTTGGAGAAACATATTCTTTTTCTAAGGGTGGAAGATCATTTTCGGGTGTGATTTCTTTGAATCGCATACTCCGATTCTACCCCAACACAAAAACAAACGCCATTCGGCGTTTGTTTTTGTGTGACACGAGAGAACTATTTGCCAGATTTTGATTTGACGATGATTTCGTCGACGATGCCGTACTTTTTTGCTTCTTCAGGAGACATCCAATTGTCTCGTTCTGTATCTTTTTCTACTTGAGCGGCAGTTTTGCCGGTATTTTTTGCAAGTATTTGGTTGAGGGTTGCTTTGGTTCGGAGGATATGACGCGCGCCTATTTCAATATCGGTTCCTTGACCTTCGACACCAGAGAGAACTTGATGAATCATTACTTCGGCATGAGGGAGAATAAAACGCTTGCCTTTAGTGCCTGCTGAAAGTAGAAGTGCTCCACCCGAAGCAGCCATACCTACACACACTGTTGAGACATCGCATTTGATGTGATTCATCGTGTCAACCATGGCGAGTGTGGAGCTGACTGATCCGCCTGGAGAGTTGATGTAAAGCTTGATGTCTTTCTTTGGATCTTCGTTTTCTAGGAAAAGGAGTTGAGCGATGACCAGATTGGCCATATGGTCATCGATAGGACCGCCGAGGAAGATGATGCGCTCGCGAAGAAGACGCGAGTAGATGTCGTACGCGCGCTCGCCAAATTGTGATTTTTCTATGACTGTTGGGATTAACATATATGTAGTAAGTAGTTAGTAGATAGTAGTTAATAGGAGGAACCCCCATACAATACCAGAAAAAGGGAATATAGACAATTTTATGGAATCTTGTATACTGAAGTTAATAAAATTATTCATT
>CAZPHJ010000077.1:0-1875 GCA_964586755.1 uncultured Candidatus Saccharibacteria bacterium
AAAATATAAACACATGGTATCTTGCTACTGACCGCGTGTGGAAAATATTTGCAAAAAAATAGCACATTCAGCTTTTGAGCTTTCAAGCTTTTAGAGCTTATTAAAAAATACAAAAAATTATTAAATCACTTAAAGCTAAAAGCTTAGCAGCTTATAAATTATAAAGCTTCATTACTATGAGAAATCAAAATAACAAGTCGCCCCTCGGCGCAATATTACAATCTCTGTCAAACGACATTCCTAAATCAAACATTGGAGGAAGCAAAATCGACGGAGCAATCAATCGTGCCGTCGGTACAAATCCGCGCCCACACAATGGAAATCGCGGACCTCGCCGACCATACCAGGGCAACAATCCGCGCAAACCACATACAGCGCGTCCTGTTGGAGCGCCTGGAACAGCACCGAAGACGCCTCGCACACCGAGCACAACACCTTCACATCACAATTCCCGACCATCATATCAGTACCCGGAACATAATCGTCGTGGAAAAACACCGGCACATACAGCAGCGTCACATCCACACAACAAAGTTTCTACAAAAAAACGTGTTGGGCCAATGATTCCCCCACCTGAGGAAGGCGTATATCGCATTATTCCACTTGGAGGTGTGGAAGAAATCGGTAAGAACATGACTGCCATTGAAACAAAAGATGACATCATTATCATCGACGCTGGTATGTACTTTGCAAATGAAGATACTCCCGGTATCGACTACATCATTCCAAATACAACTTACCTTGAAGAACGCAAAGACAAAATTCGTGCAATGTTCGTAACTCACGGACACTTGGATCACATCGGCGGTGTACCTCTCGTACTTGCTCGTATCGGAAATCCACCAGTCTATTCACGGAAACTCTCTGTGCTTCTTATGAAGAAGCGTCAGACTGAATTCCCTCATTTACCACCACTCAATGCCATCATCGTTGAAAAAGACGAAGTCGTAACTGTCGGAAAGATGCGTGTAAAATTCTTCGGGGTGACTCACACTGTACCGGATTCAATGGGAATACTCCTCGAAACACCACACGGCTTCATTGTGAATCCAGGAGACTACAAACTCGACCAGATTGATGGAATTGTCACTGATAGTGAAGAAAAAGAATACTCCATCTTCGACAAGAACAAAACGCTTCTTCTTATGACAGACTCAACTAATGTTGAGAATGAAGGTTTTGCGCTTCCTGAAATCAAAGTACATCAAGGTCTCGATCGTCTTATCCGTGCGAATAAAGGTGGACGCCTCATCATTGCTGCTTTTGCTTCACACATCACCCGTCTCATGAAGATTATTGAAATTGCGGAAGAGCTCAACAAAAAGGTTGTACTCGAAGGACGTTCAATGAAGACAAACCTCGAAGTTGCAATTGAAGCAGGACTCCTAAAACCAAAAAAGGACACTCTCATCAACATTGAGGACGTAGATAAATATCCAAATGACCGAATCCTTCTTCTCATGACAGGAGCACAAGGTGAAGAATTTGCTGCACTTAATCGTGCCGCAAACAAAACACATAAGAAATTCACCTTGAAAAAAGGTGACACGATTATTCTTTCGGCCTCAATCGTACCAGGAAATGAACGTTCGGTCGCAAAACTCAAAGACGGCCTAGCGCGCCAAGGTGTGAATATTATTACATTCCGCACTGCTGGAGAAGATTATGTCCATGCAACAGGACACGGCAACCGAGAGGACATCAAGTGGCTTCACCGAAAACTAAATGAAAAATTCTTTATTCCAATTCATGGACACCATTACATGCTTCAATCTCACCGAAGACTTGCAGTAGAGGCCGGTATTACCGAAAGTAATATCATCGTTCCAGATAATGGATCGATTATTGAAATTTCGGCTGACGGTCAAAAGATGA
>CAZPHJ010000078.1:0-795 GCA_964586755.1 uncultured Candidatus Saccharibacteria bacterium
AAAATAAGACTATACGGGTTTCTGCGTACTTTGTCGGTCAATTGACCGCCTTCTTCGTACCCCACGTAGCCAGCAGGAGCGCCGACCAGCCGCGAGGCTGTGTGCCGTTCGGAAAACTCACTCATATCAATTTTTATCAAAGCATCACTGCGATCATATAGTTCACGAGCTAGCACGCGCGCCAGTTCAGTTTTACCTACACCGGAAGGACCTAAGAATACAAACGAGCCAATTGGGCGAGTGCGAGCACTGACGCCTGACCGATTACGGCGAATTGCCCGGGCAACTGCTTGCAAAGCCTCAGATTGGCCAATAACGTGCTTTGCCAGGGTCTTCTCTAAATTCATGAGGTAGCTAGCCTCTTTTTTAAGGATCTTCTGAGCTGGAATACCGGTAATGAGGGCTACCGCGCCTGCTAAATCTTGCTCTGTCATGATAAGACGACTACGGAACTTGCTACGTTGCTTTTCCAGCGTTTCCTCAAGCTCTGCAAGCCTTACTTTGTGCTTAGCAGCCACTTCAAAGTTCTCATGAATGACCGCTTCTTCCATGCGATGACGATATAACTTAATTTCCTTCAAAAGTTTTCGTTGCGTTTCAGGCACATGCGAGCGTTCCACCCGAATATGAGCCGCCGTTTCATCAAGTAAATCAATCGCTTTGTCTGGCATGAACCGTTCTGCCATGTAGCGCTCGCTTAAACGAACTGTTTGTTCAATAATTGTATCATCAATGCCAACGCCATGATGGGCCTCGTACTTTGCCTTAAGACCGCGCAAGATCGCAACCGTTTCC
>CAZPHJ010000078.1:805-1862 GCA_964586755.1 uncultured Candidatus Saccharibacteria bacterium
TACTTGCACACTTTGAAAGCGCCTTTCTAGTGCAGCATCTTTTTCAATACTTTTTTGGTACTCGTCAATAGTTGTCGCACCGATAACCCTCATCGTGCCCCGAGCAAGTACCGGTTTTAAGATATTAGCGGCATCAAGCGCGCCTTCGGCGGCACCCGCACCAACTAGCAGGTGAATTTCATCGATAAAGACAATCACGTTACTATCGGCCGCAATTTCCTGCATGATGGCTTTGAGACGCTCTTCAAACTCGCCACGATATTTGGTTCCGGCAATCATCCCTGCGAGGTCGAGCATAACAATACGTTTATCAAGTAGGTTTTCTGGGGCTTTTTCTTCAGCAATGCGTTGTGCCAAACCTTCAACAATTGCAGTTTTACCAACGCCCGGCTCTCCAATGAGTACAGGATTGTTTTTAGTGCGTCTTGAAAGAATGGTGATCACGCGCTGCAACTCTTTTGCTCGACCAATAACCGGATCCAACCGACCCGCTCTAGCTTCTTCGGTTAAATCTGTTCCGAAGAACTCTAGTGCACTCTGAGCTTTTTTATTACGAGGTTTTTTGCCAGTTGCAGCCTCTTCATACTCAAAGCGCTGCTGGTTGAGATAGCCCTCAAGCTCTGAAGTTAAGTCATCAACGTTGATGTTCATATCACGCAGCAGTACATTTGCCCGCGCATTTTTCTGAATAAGAATACTGTAGAGAATATGTTCCGTACCGCAATAATCTTGATTAAATTCTTTGGCTATCTCCCAGCTCGTTCGTAGAGTTAATTTAGCCGCCTCACTCAAGCCTTTGCCGCCAGCTAGGTTAATAACCAAGGCTTTCGGAGTTAGCTTCAGGGCGGTGCGTGCTCTATCGAGCGTTACACCTGATGTCTCTAAAAGTTTTGCACCAATTGAGCCATTTTGACTAAGAACCCCTAGTAGAATATGTTCCGTGCCAATATAAGCACTGCCGAAACCCCGAGCAATGCCTTCAGCATGCTGAAGGCTGTTCCGCGCGTTCTCCGTCAGCCGGTTTAAAAATTCCTGAAAATCTTTTGCCGAGTTCATA
>CAZPHJ010000079.1:0-1781 GCA_964586755.1 uncultured Candidatus Saccharibacteria bacterium
CGATCGGACGTGAGGCGACAAATCTTTTTTATGCCGATCAACCACAATTTATTTTCCCAACTGCGGCCGCGATTTTAACCGTACTCGACACACTCAAACTTGATCTCTCCGGTAAGCATATCGTCGTGCTTGGAAAGGGGATTCTGGTCGGCAAGCCTGTGGCTCATTTGCTCACACGTCGTGGATTTCGCGTGACAAGCGTAGATAGCTCAACTCCAAACCCGGAACGACTCATTGCCGATGCTGATGTGCTGATTTCAGGAATCGGCGTGGCGAATTTTGTAAAGGGTTCAATGCTCAAATCCGGCGTGATTGTGATTGATGCGGGCACATCTGAGGCAGGAGATGCGATTTCTGGCGATGTTGAAACTGAGTCGGTTGCAAATGTTGCCAGTGTGGTCTCACCAGTGCCGGGCGGTGTAGGTCCGGTAACTGTGGCGATGCTCATGAAAAATGTAGTGATATCAGCAGAAAGATTATTAAAATAAAATATACATGTTTCCGTCTATCACCAATTTTATAACTGCATCAGAGTCGCTTTCACGAGTGTTGTATTTTTTTACGACAGTTTTTCCGATTCTCGTGATCGCTGCGAGCTTGGTGTATATATGGAAGCGTCCGCGAATGGAGCAGGGGATATTCGCGCCTGTTGAAAAGATTGTCGATCGAGCTACTGAACTCTTTCGCTTGGGAATTATGTTGGTTGCAGTTTGGATCGCGAGTGCGCTGTTTAAAATTGCGTTTCAAACACCTAGACCTTTTTTGACCACTCTCGATCTGCAGCCACTTTTTGAACTTTCAGATTATTCCTTTCCCTCACAACATGCAGCGATTTTTGCTGCGCTTGCCGTATTTATATTCAAAATCAATCGTCGCGTTGGAGTATTTGTAGGTGTGGCAGCAATCATAATTGGCGTTGCTCGTATTTTTGCGGGAGTACATACACCAGTCGATATTTTAGGTGGATACTTGCTTGGTACGCTTTGTGTAGTTTTTACTGATTGGAAATTTGGACGACAAAACAATACTGTTACACAAAAAAAATAGGCACCTGTGGCGCCTACTCAATTATTGTATTTTTTAATCTGCCGTTATCGGCGATATTGTCTCACTAGTGTACGTATTTTTTTTAATTTTAGTTATCTTATCTTCTTTTTTTGATAGAAGGAAGATATACGTACTGTTTTCCATTTTGACGGAATAATCCACGTCGTCTACGGTAGGATGACCGTGTTCATTTATCATTTTTTCCAGTGCAAGATACTCCTTTTGTGGAATGAGATATTCCTTTTTTGAATAAAATGCGTCTTGGAAAATAACAAACAATACTATTGCTAATCCGATTGCGGCTAGTGCTGTTTTCATACAAAGTTCAGTTTTATTTGGCAATATTATAGCACCATCGAGCTATAAAGTCAATGTTGGTACAAGTCCCAAATCTGTTGCTTTTTACTGCATATACCATTAAAATACGCTCACTATTATGATTAAAAAACGAATTCTCGCAGTTGTCGTCCTTATTATTGGTGTGTGTCTTGCTTTTTTTGTTTATAAATCAGAACCGGTCAATGGTCAGGCGCCGGCAAAGCCAGCAATTTTGACCAATTATTTTACCAAACACCCAATGCCGTTCAAGCTTGGCCTTGATCTCTCGGGTGGAACTCATCTTGTCTACGAAGCGGATGTTTCAAAAATCCCATCAGCTGACGTTTCGGCTTCAATGGAAGTTCTCCGTGACGTTGTGGATGCTCGCGTAAATTCGAAACAGGTTTCTGGAGTTC
>CAZPHJ010000080.1:0-1735 GCA_964586755.1 uncultured Candidatus Saccharibacteria bacterium
CCATTAGCTTTTTGAAAAGTTCAAAGTCGGCGCGAGCGTCAGCAAGCGCCGAGTGAGCATGATTGTTTGTGATATCAAAATGCTTACAGAGCTCGGCAAGAGAATAACGATCAACATCGGGCGTATTATGAAGTACTGCATACGCCATTGAGACGGTATCAAGTCGATGATAATGCATGGTGTTTTTGATTCCGTATTTTGCTAATACTGCATCAATAAACCCGGCATCAAATGCCACATTGTGAGCAACCATGATTGCATCTTTTGTCTTTTCGGCAAATCGCTCAAATGCTTCGCGAGCAGAAATTGCGTCATTCCAGGCTGTCACCGTATAGTTGGCAATACGAAGAGAATCAGGATTTGCTATGGCAATATTTTCGGGAAGAATTTTTGTTGACCATTCATCAATAATCACAAATTCGGGATTCTGTCCTTCTTGCCAGTTTTGTCGTACACGAATAACCGCGATATCTATGATTTCGTGCGTTCTCGGATCAAGTCCGGTAGTTTCAGTATCAACAAATACAAGATCGTGGAGTTTCATGAATATAGTATACAGTATTGGGTATACGGTATGCAGTATGAACACAAAAAACCTGGATCCTGAAATAAATTCAGGATGACCCATAAAATACAATGGTTATTTTTTTATAGTTCGGAAATATTTTACCAATGAGTCAGAGAAGGCTTTGACTGATTCGTCGTCATACAAAGAGATAGTAAACACAGGATTGCCTGTTTTTTCAAATTCCTTTACTTTTTTGGCGATGATTTTTTCCTTGTCTTTCTCCGGCAATACGTCGGTCTTGGTAAGAAGGATTATTTCATCTTTATCGGTAAGTCCCTCGCCTTTTTCAAACCCAAGATTCTTGTCGTATTTTTTGAGCTCGGTACGAATTTCTTTATACACTTTCATCATGCCTCCCGTGTTGTCGATTTCATTTTCGAATGATACAAGATGCACGAGTGCCTTTGTGCGTTTGATGTGTTTGAGGAAACGTACACCAAGCCCCTTGCCTTCTGATGCTCCTTCAATAAGCCCCGGAATATCGGCAAGGATATACCCGAAGCAATCTCCGAGGTTTGGGTCAAGCGTAGTAAATGCATAATCACCTACTTTCGCCTTTGCATTCGTAACAACATTGAGCAGTGAAGATTTTCCAGCATTCGGAAGCCCAATGAGTCCAGCGTCGGCAATAAGTTCAAGCTCAACGAAAAAGTCTGCTTCGTCGCCAGCGCGTCCCGGAGTCCATTCTTTTGGCGCAACATTGGTTGAACTTTTGAAATGCTCATTACCTTTTCCTCCGCCCCCACCTTCAAGAACTTTGAATTTTTCGCCTTCACTCAAAAGCTGGTATTTTTCTTC
Source organism: uncultured Candidatus Saccharibacteria bacterium (assembly GCA_964586755.1). Classification (GTDB taxonomy): domain Bacteria; phylum Patescibacteriota; class Minisyncoccia; order Phycocordibacterales; family UBA9973; genus CAITQP01. The sequence continues at coordinate 1,367 of CAZPHJ010000080.1, forward strand.
GGTTGATTTGTTTGTGACAACAGAGCCAATTGGAAGACGAATTATTTCATCCTCTCCGTTTGCTCCATGAAGACTGCGTGAGCCTCCCGGCTCGCCGTCTTGTGCAGAGAAATTATCGACGTGTCGGTACTGTGAAAGAAGCTGGTTATCTCTAACCGCTTCAATATAGACGTCGCCTCCGCGACCCCCGTTGCCTCCAGCTGGACCTCCCATCGGGATGAATTTCTCCCGACGCCAACGGACTACGCCGTCACCGCCCTTGCCGGCCTTTGCATGAAATTTTAGTTCGTCGATTAGAGCCATATATAAAGAGTTTACCCGATTTTTGCCTTTTTTGCTAATTGATTGCTATTTCTGAGCATTATGGTA
>CAZPHJ010000081.1:0-1665 GCA_964586755.1 uncultured Candidatus Saccharibacteria bacterium
ATCGTTCCAGATAATGGATCGATTATTGAAATTTCGGCTGACGGTCAAAAGATGACACTTCGTAAAGAAAAAGCAGCATCAGGACTCATGATGGTGGATGGATTCACCATTGGAGATGAACAAGATGTGGTTATCCGCGATCGTAAAATGCTTGCGGAAGACGGCATGTTCGTCGTCGTTGCCACAATCGACTCAAAGACAGGAAAACTCAAGAAATCCCCAGACATCATCTCTCGCGGATTCGTGTATCTCAAGGAATCACAGGACCTCCTGCATGAAGCACGCAATATCGTGAAGCACTCAATCGAAGACAACACTGGTGGCATTATTCCGGTCAACTTCGAGGTACTTCGAGGAACGCTTGGTGATGAACTCTCAAAGTTCCTCTTCCAAAAGACAGCAAAGCGACCACTCGTTATACCGGTGTTACTCGCGGTATAACGAGCGAGTTGAAAGTTCATAAAGTTATAAAGTTGAAAGTCATACAAATACAAAAAACCGAGCTTATGCTCGGTTTTTTGTATTCCAGTATTTTCTAGAAGCTAGAACCTAGTCCCTAGAACCTGTATAATTAATATATGCGATCAAAAATGCAACACATCGTATTCCTCGCGAGTTTTCTTTTTTCTTTAACACTCGCAATCACGACATTTACCAACTCAAGCTTTATTGAGACGAGTATCGGAACAAAAGGCGTGGGAATTCTCTACATCGTAAGTTCAGTCATTAGTATCTTCTTTCTCTCAAAAGGAACTCGCCTCCTCGCAAAACTTGGCAATCGAAAATATTTTCTGCTCATTGCGACAGTACACATGCTGTCTCTGTTTTCGCTCGTACTTCCACTTCACACACTTTTGCATGCAATCGGACTTTCTCTGTATTTGATTTCAGGCTATGGAATCATATTCTCATTCGATATTTTCTTCGAACACACAGCACTTATTCGCGGACGCGGAAAAACGCGTGGTCTCTATCTTGCCCTCTGTAGTATAGGTTGGGTAATTGGACCGTTGGCAAGCGCAAAAATCATCTCTTCCTTAGGCTTTGTAGGAATATATGCTCTTGCACTTACATTATTCTCTCTGCTTGTTCTATTGCTTGAACTTGGACTCAAAGAGTATCGCGACCCTGCATACACATCTCACCGTTCGCATATTATGCTTCATAAATTATGGAAAGTACCAACGCTTCACGCTGTAGTATTTGCAAATTTTATCTTACAATTTTTCTATGCATGGATGGTGGTATATATGCCGATATATCTCAATCAACACCTCGGTATCCCATGGAGCAAAATTGGAATTATTTTTTCGATCATGCTCACCGCGTTCGTCATTCTTGATTATCCTCTCGGTCGCCTTGCTGACAAAATCGGAAGTGAAAAAGAACTCACAGCAATTGGATTTGTGATTATGTCACTCACTGTGTTTGGCTTTACTTTCTTACCAGCACTCACGATACCACTCATTGGGGTACTGCTCTTCTTTTCGCGAGTGGGAGCTGCAACAGTAGAAACAATGACAGAAATTCACTTCTTCAAAATCATCGACGGCGAGAATCCAATGTTCCTCTCAATTTTCCGCGACATTCGCCCAGTTGCGTATGTTGTGACACCAATCGTCGCCACAATTGCAATGACTTTCCTTTCATTTAAAACCAGTTTTG